>CALFAM010000213.1 GCA_937948815.1 uncultured bacterium | reverse complement strand
GGTGATCGCGACCCACAGCGACCAGGCGCTGGCCATGCTCGAGGACGCGCGGGACCAAGAGCGGCGCGTCCTCGGGGCGATACCGTATCGGGCGAATGATGTCGTCCTGCATACCGATGCGTCGTTCCTTCCGCGCCGGCCGCGCGCGTGGTCGTGCTGGAACGTTCACCTCGATACGCCGATTCGCGAGGGCTCGCGGCAGGGCGAGGTCAAGGTGACCTACTACCTCAATCGTCTCCAGTCGCTCGAACAGACCCAGGGACTCCCCCACCTCGTGGGCGCCAAGCACGGTCCGGCCTATTGCGTGACCCTGAACCGGACCGATGAGATCGCGCCGCGGAGCATCTTGCATCGCGAGACCATGGCCCACCCGGTCTACACACCGGCGGCAAGCGCAGCGCAGCGCGCATGGTCGACGATCAGCACCGTCGACACCCGGACCCACTTCTGCGGCGCCTACTGGCGGTTCGGATTTCATGAGGACGGCGTGATGAGCGGCGTGCGGGTGGCGGAAGCGCTGGGCATCGACGCACCATTGGGTGGCACGGCTTCGTGGGTGCCGCGTTGAGCGGCGGGGCTGGACCTGGCTCCGCGGCCGCGGCCGGGACCGTTTCCCGTCCCGAACCATGGGCGAGCGGGATCTATGCCGGACGGGTGCGTCACCGACGTTTCCTGCCGCGCCCGCACCGCTTCCGCTATCCGCTGTTCATGATGTACCTCGATCTGGCGGAGCTCGACGAGGTCTTCCGAGGCCGGTGGCTGTGGTCGACCCGTCGCCCGGCTCTGGCACGCTTCGTCCGGGCCGATTTTCTCGGTGATCCAAGCGAGCCGCTGGATCAGTCGGTGCGCAACCTGGTCGAGACCAGTGGCGCGCCGCGTCCCGAAGGACCGGTACGGGTGCTGACCCATTTGCGCTACGCCGGCTATGAGATGAATCCGGTGCGCTTCTACTTCTGTTTCGGTCCCCCCTCGCCCGTCAGCGGCGTCGGCGCAGGCGAGAGCGTTGCCCACGCGCCGGGGGAGCTGCAGGCGATCGTCGCCGAGGTCAACAATACCCCCTGGGGGGAGCGGCACTGCTATGTCCTCACCGACCCGCAGCGCGCCCAGGCAGCGCGAGGCGGCGCAGGGCCAGGTGGCGCGATCAGCTTCGGCCTGACCAAGGCTTTCCATGTCTCGCCGTTCATGCCCATGGACTTGCAGTATCGGTGGACGTTCACCCTTCCGGGCGAACGCCTGTTCGTCCACATGGAGAACCAGACGTCAGCCGGGGAGCGCCTCTTCGACGCCACCCTCGACCTGGCCCGCCGCCCGATCGACGGTCGGTCGTTGGCGTCGGTGCTCGCTCGCTATCCGCTGATGACGGCCCGGGTGATCTTCTGGATCTACCTCCAAGCTGGCTTGCTCTGGCTCAAACGGATCCCCTTCTTCGACCATCCGGGCGGTGGTTCGGGGCAACACGCTGGACATCATCCGAGCGCGGACGGCTCGGGACGAAAGGAGACTTCATGGAGTCGGTAGCCGACTTTGCCGAGCTCGACCGTGGTCGCATCTGGTCGCGGCTCGGGCAGGGCTGGGCCAGACGCATGGTGCACGATCGCCTCGGCGGGATCGAGGAAGGGCTCTTGCACCTCGAAGAAGGGCAGGTGGTCTCGACCTTCGGGAAGCCGGCGGCGGATGGCCTGTCTGCCGCGGTTCGCATCCACCATCCCCGTTTCTACACGCGTCTGGCATTCGGCGGCTCGTTGGGAGCCGGGGAGTCGTACATGGCCGGTGAGTGGGACAGTGAAGATCCCACCTCGGCGGTCCGACTGCTGGCGCGAAATCGATCGGCGCTCGGGGAAATCGACACCTCCGGTGGTGCGCGTCTCGCGGATCCGTTCTTGCGACTCTTTCATCGGCGCCGGGCGAATACGCGGTCGGGCAGTCGGCGCAACATCGAAGCGCACTATGACTTGGGCAATGAGTTCTTCGAGCTCTTTCTCGATCCGAGCCTGCTCTATTCGAGCGCCTGGTTCGCGCGTCCGGACATGACGCTGGCGGAGGCGCAAGAGGCGAAGATGGCACGCTTGTGCGACACGTTGGATCTCGGGTCGGCGGATCGCTTGCTCGAGATCGGAACCGGCTGGGGCGCGATGGCGGTCCACGCCGCGGGCCGCCACGGTTGCCAGGTCGACACCACGACCATCTCCCCGTCGCAGCACGCCTTCACCCGCGCGCGGGTGGAGCAGGCCGGGCTCGGCGATCGGGTGAACGTGCTCGCCCAGGACTACCGGGATCTCGAAGGGACCTACGACAAGCTGGTGTCGATCGAGATGATCGAAGCTGTCGGCGTGCGGTATTTGGATCAGTTTTTCGAGGTCTGCGCCGCCCGGCTACGCGCCGGTGGCCACATGGCCTTGCAAGCGATCACCATCGCGGAGCCGCTTTATGAAGTGGCCGCGCGATCCGTCGACTTCATTCAGCGCTACATTTTCCCGGGCAGCTTCATGCCCTCTGTGTCGTTGCTGACCGCCGCCGCCGCACGAGCCGGCCTGGTGACGGTGCAGGTTCACGATATGGGCGCAAGCTACGCGCGGACGCTGGAGCTCTGGCGCGAGCGTTTCGTGGAGGCGCGCGAAGCGGTGCGCGGCCTGGGTTTCTCGGAACGTTTCGAGCGCATGTGGATCTACTACTTCTGCTACTGCGAGGGTGGCTTCTTGGAGCGCACGGTCTCGGACGTTCAGATCCTTTTCGAGAAGCCGCGCTGGAGCGCAGCCCGGTCGTGATGCTCGAGGAGAATCCGTGATGCACAAAGCGGTGGCGGCCTTCTGCCTTGCCGTTCTCGCCGCCATGCTCGGCGTGACGGTGTGGGCCAGCTTCGACCGTTCGGTCCTGGATGCCGGGCCGGAGCTCTGGCGCGACCCGTGGGGCCGGGCCACGCTCTTCGACGCCTACTTCGCCTTTCTCTTCGTGTGGCTCTGGATGGCGTGGCGGTCGCGCTCGTGGACAGCGCGTGCCGGCTGGCTGGTTGCGGTTCTCCTGCTCGGCAACTTTGCCATCGCAACGTATGTGCTGTTGGCCCTGCGTGGCGCATCGACGCCTGTGGAGCTGCTGCTCGGCCCGCACCGTATGAGGCAGAACCGAATCATCCAGCAAAGGGGCAGTTCCTGATGGCAAGCGGAAGCAGCATGCTCGACAAAGTACTTGCGCGGGGCTGGGTGCCGGATCCACTGATCCGGTTCGGTATCCGCAGGCTGCTCGCCGAACGGCTGCGGGACGAAGGGCGGTTCGACGCCGGCCGGCGCCAGGCGCGCCAAGCGTCCCTGGTGGAGTCGCTGCACAGCGGGCCGATCGCAGTCGGGACGGACGCCGCCAATGAGCAGCACTACGAGGTGCCGCCAGCGTTCTTCGAGCTCGTGCTGGGTCCGCGGCTCAAGTACAGCTCGGCGCTCTGGCCCGCCGGTACGGAAGATCTGGCCGCGGCCGAGAAGGCGATGATCCAATGTTACATCGAGCGTGGTGAGCTGGCGGACGGTCAGCGGATTCTGGAGCTCGGATGTGGTTGGGGATCGCTCTGTCTCGAGCTTGCCGCCCGTTTCCCGGCGTCGGAAGTGGTGACGCTTTCGAATAGTGCGCCGCAGCGCCAGTTCATCGAGGGGCAGGCGGCTGCCCGGGGGTTCTCGAACCTGCGTGTCGTCACGGCAGACATCAATCATTTTTCGCCCGCGAAAGCGCTGAACGGGAACGGACGCGGTGCCGTGGGGTTCGACCGCATTGTCTCGATCGAGATGCTCGAGCACGTGCGCAATCATCGCGCGCTCTTTGCTCGCATGGCGGATTGGCTGGTCGCGGGTGGCAAGGCATTCATTCACATTTTCTGCCACCGTGAGCTCGTCTATCCGTTCGAAGCCCGGGATGAAGGCGATTGGATGGCCCGCTATTTCTTTACGGGCGGCCTGATGCCCTCGTTCGATCTCCTCCCGGCTTCGTCGGGGCGCCTCGGGCTCGAAGCGTCGTGGAAGGTTGGCGGTGAGCACTACGCGCGCACGGCGCGTGCTTGGCGCGAGAACATGGAGGCCAAGCGTGAGGCGATCGAGCCGATTCTCGCCGAGGCCTACGGTGCCGGCGACATGCGTCGATGGTGGGCCTACTGGCGCATCTTCTTCCTGTCATGCGAGGAGCTCTTTGCCTACGGTGATGGCAAGGAGTGGATCGTCGGGCACTACCGCTTCGTCAAGCCCTGATCAAGGTCCGGCGATCCCGGGCTATGCGTGTCCCTTCGCCGGACGCGCGATCATCGTTGCGCGATCTGGAACGCGTCTGAGTCGGGCAGGTGGTTGGCGCGGACGACGAAGCGTTGGTCGGCCTGGCCGGCGATGCCGTCGAATGGGTAGCAGGTGATCAGGGTCAGGGCGTCGTGGGGAGTGGGATTGGCGACCCAGGTGTCGTCTTCGGCGACGACGCCGGTCCATCCGACGGTGTAGGCACGGCGGGTGCCGTCCGCGGCCTCGAGGTGGATGCGATCCCCCATGGCGATGTGCTGCATGAAGCGAAAGTGGGTGTCGCGGTGGCCAGCGATGGCAATGTTTTGGGGGCCACCGTTCTGAGATCGTGCTCCCCAGCCGCTGAGCATCGAAGTCGGACGCATGGTGCCGACCAGACCGGGGCCGAAGGCGAGCTCGCTGCCGCTGGTGCCAGCCAGTACCAACTGATCGACCTCCAAGCGGGGCAGGGTCAAGCGGGCCACGGGTGTGGTGTCGGCCCATGGCCAAGGTGGCAGCGCGGGGCCACCCGCCTGGGCTGCCTGCCACGAGCGCATCATCAGGTGCTGCGCCAAGACCGCTTTGGCAGGGATCCACAGTCCGTGGGCCAGGGCAACGCAGGCCGCGATGATCAGCGCACGGGCGATCCACGCTCGGCGGGCGTCTGGTGCCGGGTGATGGCTGGTTTCGCCGTGGTGGGTCGGATCGCCGCTCATGGTCGCCTCCTTGCACTCGGCCGCCCCGACCGACCTGGCAGGGGCGGCGACCGCGCGACCATCTCATCACTACCGGGCGCCGAGGGAAGCGCGTGGGCCCGGCTTCGTCGAGGCAGAATGTGGCGAGACTGTGGTTGCTCATCCGCCGTAGGCGACCTCGCTACTGCCTCACTACTCGACGGGCACCTCGAGGCGTACGGGGGGCAAGCAGCGTTCGTCGTCGCAGGCCTGGTAGGTGAGGGTCACCGTCGCCTGACCGGTGTTCGGTGGCAGGATGCTGCCGGTGATCAGGGCACGCCCTTCCCAGACCGCGATGGGCTCGTCGGCGAACGGAAAGCGGATCATCTCCGGGCGTGGGTAGCGCAAGTTGCGCAACGAGCCTACCGATTCGGCCACGGAGGTCGGGACCAGGAATGCGTCCGATGCCGGATTCGCGTTGACGTGCCAGCCCTCGTCGATCTTCAGCTGTACCACCACCGGATACCAACCGTCTCCTTCCTCATCGTCGACCGAGGCTGAAGCCGTGACCACGGAACGTGCCTCCGCGGTCAGGTCGTCGAGGCCGCCCGTGGAAACCACTCGCTTGCCGCCGAAACGGTGGGCGGCGATCGCGAGGGTGCGGGTGGCCCCAGGTGCCCGCTCGGCGAGCGGGGCGAATGCGCGGAGGGAAGCCTCGGCCTGGTCCCGCCACTTCGCCGCGCCGGTCCGCTCGGCGAGGCTGAGGAGGTTGAGGGCGGCGATCGCGTTGCCGCCCGGAGTCGCGCTGTCCGCCACGGGACGCGTTCGGACCAGTAAGTCAGGCTGCTCCGTGGCGGCGTAGAAGCCGCCGGTATCGGCACCGAGCTGCTCGCTCATCTCGCGGGACAGCTCGATCGCGGCGGTCCGCCAACGGGGCGATTCCGTGACCTCGTCGAGGGTGAGCAGGCCGTGAATCATGTAGGCGTAGTCGTCGAGATACGCCGGGATGTGGGCGACGCCACCGCGCCAGACGTGCTTGAGCCGGCCATTGGTGCGCAGGTTGGCGAGCACGAACTCGGCCGCGCGGATGGCCTGGTTGACCATGGCCTTGTCACCGAGCACGTGCCCGGCGCGGGCCAGGCCGGCGATGGTCATGCCGTTCCAATCGGCCAGGATCTTGTCGTCCGTGAGTGGCCGTTCACGCTGGTCGCGGGCTGCGAGCAGGCTCGCGCGCACGGGGGCCAGATCCTGGCTCAGGGCCGCGAGCGTGGTGCCGCGGGAGGCTGCTGCCGCGGAGAAGGTCTGGGGAAGATGGAGCACGAAGTGGTCGTCTTCGAAGAAGGGGTCGCCGGCATAGCCGAGCAAGGGCGCGGCAAAGCGTGCCTTCTCCTTGCCCAGCACCCGATCGATCTCGTCGCGGGTCCAGACGTAGAACTCACCTTCCTTGGCATTGGTCTCGGCGTCGATCGCGCTCCAGAACCCGCCCTTGGGATCGGTCATCTCGCGGGCCAGGAAGGCAGCCGTCTCGCGCATCACCCGTGCAGCCTGCTCGTCGTCGGATAGGGCGTACCAGCGCGCGTAGACCTCGAGCAGAAGCCCGTTGTCGTAGAGCATTTTCTCGAAGTGCGGGATCCGCCATTTCTCGTCCGTGGCGTAGCGATGAAAGCCGCCACCGAGCTGATCGTAGATGCCGCCTCGCGCCAGATGATCGAGGGTGGTAGCCAGCATGGGCTCGAGCTCGGGGCGCTGCGGAACGAGCTCCAGCAGGAGCAAGAGGTTGGCGGGGCTCGGGAACTTGGGCGCGTCGCCGAAGCCGCCCCAATCCGCGTCGAAGCCGGACGTGAGCGACTCGATCGCGGCATCCACCATCTCGGCGCCCGGTGCCTGTGCCGCAGGCGCTTGTTGCTCGACGAGGTTGCGACGCAGGGCGTCGGTCAGGGTCCTCGCTTGCTCCATGACCTGGTCCTGACGCTCGGTCCAGGCCTCGTGCATGCTGGTCAGCACACGACGGAATCCCGGACGCCCGGGAACGTCATCCGGCGGGAAGTAGGTACCGGCGAAGAAGGGTTGCAGATCAGGGGTCAGGAAGACGGAGTTGGGCCAGCCACCGCTGCGGGTGAGGAGCTGGGTCGCGGTCATGTAGATCTCGTCGAGATCCGGGCGTTCCTCGCGATCGACCTTGATGTTGATGAAGTGCTCGTTCATCAACGCGGCGATCTCTGGATCGGAGAACGATTGCCGCTCCATGACATGGCACCAGTAGCAAGTCGAGTAGCCCACCGAGAGGAAGATCGGCTTGCTCTCGGCCTTGGCGCGGTCGAGGGCTTCCTTGCCC
>CALFAM010000212.1 GCA_937948815.1 uncultured bacterium | reverse complement strand
GACCGACCGGGACCTCAGCGCCACCCACGGCACCGGCACAGGTTCCGCCCGCGACGCCTCCTGCAACGCCCAAGCCGTCGATGACGCCGCCACCGAGCCGACCGACACCGAGCGCACCGCCGCCGACCACGACCCGGCCGGCCACGCCACCGCCTCCGGTAGCACCGCCACCACCCGTCGCGGCGCCACCCGTTTCGCAGCCGCCGGTAGAGCGCCCAGCAGTGATCGAGCCACCGGAGGCCCGCGCCACTCAGCTTCTCTACGATGCCGGTGTCTATCTGCGCAACGGCCAGGACGACAAGGCCATTACAGCGTTCACCGAGGCGCTGAAGTACGACGCTGAGAACTACTCGGCGTATACCAATCGCGGCGGCGTCTACCTCGGTCTCGGGCGCTACGACGAGGCCATCCAGGACTTCTCCGAGGCCATCCGTCTGCAGCCGAACCAAGGTCGGGCATACACCAACCGGGCACGGGCCAACCGTCGCAAGGGTGACCACGAAGCCGCCATCGCCGACTACAGCAAGGCGATCGAGATCGATCCCAACCTTGGCGCAGCCTTCTTCTACCGCGGCGAGAGCTACTTCCAGCTCGAGCGGTTCCAGAAAGCGATCGACGACTACTCGGCGGCGCTCAAGATCAACAAGAAGGATCGGCAAGCCAAGCAGCGCCGCAAGGAAGCCCAGGCGCGCCTCAAGAACGGCGGCTAGTCGACAGGCCACTGGGCGCCGCTGAGATCAGCGCGCGCTCGAAGCATCCGATTCAAAGGCCGGCACATGCCGGCCTTTCTTCGTGGCGCTGAACGTCACGGCCCGCGGAGCCCAACGACCTAGCGTGGTGCTCCCGCGAAGATCACCAACACCGAGAGGTCGCCTTCGAGATCGTGGAAACGATGCTCGACGCCGGCCGCGACGAACACCACGCTCCCCGGCTCTACCGCCACCTCCCGTCCGCCGGCAGACAGTGTGCCCTTTCCCTCGACGATGTAGTAGATCTCGTCGCGCTCGTGAGGCGACTGGCGATCAGCCTGCGAAGCTTCGAGCTCGTAGAGGCCGGCGGTCATCGACTCGCGTTGGAGAAAGGCCAGCCAGGGGCTTCCGGTCTCGGCCCGCTGCGCCGCGAGCGTGGAGATGTGAAACGAGGCCACTGCGTCAGCGTTGACCATGGCGCCTGCGCCCTCCGACGCCTGGGCCCGGCCCCAGCCCAGCCCAATACCCAGCGAAAGTGCCATCAAGCCGATGGTGACGACGATTCTTCCCGTACGCGACATATCCTTCTCTCCTTTGAGTGATCTCCGATCGGCGAGGCGCCATGCGCCACGCAGCCCACGATCCCGCAAGGCAAGGTGGCCATGGTAGCGTCTGGAGGTGAGCACGAATCAAGCACCAGTGGAGATCGCGCACTTTCCCTCCCGGCTCGAGGCAGAAACCATTGGTCATGCGCTCGACGCCTACGACATCCCCTTCCTCGTCCAGAGTCCTGACATCGGGATGTTCGGGCCTGGCCACATCGGTACCACCGTCGTCGGCGCCTCGCTCTTGGTGCCCAGCGCCCTTGCCGACCAGGCCCGAGAGCTGCTCGGCTGCGTAGTCAGACCTGCCGACGAAGACACGTCGGACGCCGAGCCGACGCGCGAGCCCTGACCGATCGCTCCTGCTCGGCGAGGCTGAACGATCAGGGACTCGTCAGGGGATCGGTGTTGGTGAGCGCTGGCGTCATCAACCGCCAGGACGTCACCATGGGCGCAGCCCCGGGTCGAATGAGCACGTCGGCGTCGACTCGCCGGGTTCGCCCACGGTAGGTGGCTTCGAGCTCGACACCGACACGCTCGAGTCCGAGCAAGGTCGTCCTCATGTCGACTTGACCTACCGGCAGCTTCAGGGAGTCGCCCGGCCACGTCCGCGACTGGCTCAGCTCAGCGAGCGTCTGAGCCATGCCCGCGTCGAGGAGCGCCGCCATCTCGACAGCCTCGGCTTGCCGGCGCATGAGCAGCGTTCCGCGAATCAAGTTACCAGCGATCGCCGCACCGACCGCCAGCCCCAGCGCCAGGATCACGAGAGCAAGGACCAGCGCCATGCCCCGTTGCGATGCCTTCGGACGGGTGCCGATCCGTAGCTGCGCACCACGCGGTGATTCGCTGACCTTCACCATAATTGCGATCCACTGCCGCGCAGAGCAACGGCAACACGCTGGCTCACGGTCTCGGCCGGCTGGCTGCCGATGCCGCCGGTGCCGATGATTTCGGTGCCAGGCTGAAACGACACTTCGACACGCGCCAGGAGCATGCCGGCCCCGGTCGGACGCGACCAACGCCAACGAAGCCCGGTCACGCGGTCGAGCATCGGCCGGGTCCCCTGAGACCCCGAGGCATCGCTCAGCCCACGCATCAGCGAATCGCCGATCACGGACCAGGTGATCAAGACGCCGTCCGCCTGGCTGATCACCAACGGGCCTTCTTGCCAAGCCGCCGCGGTGCCCAGAATGCCGGAGCCGGCCCGCAGGTCGCGACGAAGCTGGTGCAGGGCTTGTTCCGCCGACATGCGGTTGGCCACCCGGACGGCGCGGGCAAGCTGCCGTTCGCGGGCCAACAACATCTCGGAGGCGATGATCAAGGTGGTCGACACCAGAGCCAGCGCGATGATCAACTCGAGCAAGGAGTAGCCGCGCCTGCGCTCCCCGGACCCGTTTGCACCGGATTGTCTGCCGACTGCGACCGCGAAACCCCTCATGGCGGCGGTCTCCAGAGCAAGGTTTCGAGGGTCTTTTGGTAGCTGCGGCCCGTCACGCGATAGGTGGCCGTGAGCTCCAGGCGCATGAGGCCTGGACGCCCCGCGACATCGGCCCGGCTCAGCTGCAGCGCCACGTCCTCGGCCACGGGCTCGTCCCCCAGCCACGGCTCGGGATCGACTTCGCCGGTCGTGGGAACGATCTGGCCGGCACGCAGCCCTTCGAGGGCCGCCCCCATCAACTCCCACGCTTGCCGGTGTGCCTCCAACCGACGCAGTGCCGCAGGCTCGTTGCCGACCAGCGCTGCCAGCATCACGACGGCCACGGCCACCACGGCCAGCGCCACCATCGCTTCGATGAGGGTAAAACCTCGCTTGGAAGCGATTGGCCCGTTCAGCGGTGCAGCATGACGATCGCGCGACATCGTTCTCGTTTTACCCTGCTCAGATCGGCTTGTCCACCAGACGGGCACGCTCTCCGAGCCTCGAGACAGTTTAGTCCAGCTGCTAGAGTCGCCAGCACCCTCGATGGGGGCGTCGCCTAGGACTACGTAGCCCGCCCGACCACAGATCGACTCGGAAGCCTCGCCTGTCATGCCACGCACATGCCGCACCCTTGCGATCTCCGTCGCGCTCGTCCTGCTCAGCCTCGGCCTCGGATGCGCCAAGGCGCCCAGTCATCAAGATTTGCGCGTGTTGCTGATCGGCGTCGACGGTCTGGATCTCGATCTTCTGGATGAGCTGATCGGAAAGGGCCTCCTGCCCACCTTCGCTCGCCTGCGTGACGAAGGCGCATTCGGCCCATTGCGCTCTCGCGAGCCCTTGCTATCGCCCTTGGTGTGGACGACGGTGGCCACCGGCCGGGTTCCGCACGATCATGGAATCCTCGACTTCGTCGAAGCCTCGCCCGACGGTGATCTCGTGCCGATCACCAGCAGCCGGCGCCAGGTTCCCGCACTGTGGAACATCGCCACGGAATACGGTGTTTCATCGGGCTTTGTCGGCTGGTATGCAACCTACCCGGCCGAAGTGGTCGACGGATTCCAGGTCTCGGATCGCATCGGCCTCCACCAGGTCGTTAGCACGAGCGCCGAGACCGGCACAACGTTTCCCGCCAGTCTGGCGCACGAGATTCGAGACCGTTTCGGCTCGCCCGAGCCCGACGTGAGCGCAACCCGAGCCCGCTTTCTCGATGATCCGGAGGCACCTGTCGATGCCGATGGCGAACGCCGGCTAATCCAGCTCGCCAAAATCCATGCGACGGCAGAGCTCTATCGACAAGCCGCACCGATGCTCGTGGCCGACGATGGCCCTGCCCTGCTGGGCATCTACTTCGAGCTCGTGGACGCCTGCGGACACCTTTTCATGGAGAATGCGCCGCCCAAGCGCGAGGGGACTTCCGACCGCGACTTCCACGCGTTCTCTCGGACCGTCGAGCGGTGCTACATCTACCAAGACGAGGTCCTCGCCGAGCTCCTGAGCCTGGCCGGCCCCGAAACCGTCACGGCGGTTTGCTCGGATCACGGATTCAAGAGCGGTGCCCAGCGCCCACGAACCTCAGGGCGAGCCGATACGGGCGTCGCGGGCTTGTGGCACCGCTTGCACGGCGTGTTGTTTCTTCACGGTCGCGGTATTACCCCTGGCACGACAATCGAAGGCGCGACCATTCTCGACCTGGCACCGACGATCCTCGGCCTGCTCGGCATTCCCCAGTCGCGGGAGATGCCTGGACGCGCCCTGCGCGAGGTCTTCGCGCCCACCGCTTGGTCGGCACCCGAGACGGTCGACCGCTACACGTGGCAACCACAGGAACGACCGACTCTGCCCAGCGCAGCCAGTCAGGAAGCCGTCGACAAGCTGCGCGCCCTCGGCTACCTCGGCGCCGGTGGCGAGACCATCGCCCACGATGCGGAGGGGCGAACGGCTGGCTCGTACGTCAACGAGGGTGGGTCACGGGCAGCCGACGGCGATGTCGACGGCGCCCTACGGGCCTTTTCCCGTGCGGTGGATCTCGACCCGCAGCGCGCCGACGCCCTGGCCTACGCAGCGCGCCTCTATACGGAACGGGGCGATCTCGAAAAGGCTGCACAGGTGCTCGAGCGTGCGGCAACAACCGTCCCCGACAACCTCTTTGCACACATCGAGCGCGGACGGTGGGCGCTGCGCAGCGGTGACTGGGCGCTGGCAGATCAGGAATTGCGGGCTGCCGAAAGGCTCGACGACCGGCTCGTACCCGTTCTGCAGCTCCGCGCCCAACTGCTCAACGTCACGGGACGGTCGACCGAAGCCCTGACCTACCTCGATCGCGCCATCTCCCTGACCGCGGCCGAAGACCTGCTCACCGAGCTGCTCGTCTTCCAGGCCCGCGTGGCCGCCGAAGCGGGCAAGCTCGATGCCGCCACGGCCGCCGTGGCGCGCGCCAGGCAGTGGGTCGACGAGGCATCGCTGGCGGCCGTCCGGGGCGACATCGCGCTCGCCGGCGGCCAGTTCTCCGAGGCAGCCACCTACTTCGAAGCCGCCGTCCAAACCTTGCCGGACGATGCCACGCTCGAGCGCAAGCTCGGGCAGGCACAAGCCGGAGCAGGCAGCTTTCGTGCTGCCGAAGCTTCCTTTCGACGCGCCCTGGAGAAGGCCCAGAACGGACGCCAGGTGGAAGGTGCCTACGGAGACCTGGCCCTCCTATTTGCCAAAGAAGGGCGCGCGGAGCGGGAGCTCGAAACGCTGACGACCGCGACGGAGAACCATCCGAAATCGAGTGTCCTGTGGAGCCTGCTCGGCGCAGCCCATGGGCGCCGAGGCGCCCTGGACTGGGCGCGCGACGCCTATCAGCGCTCCGTCGACTTGATGCCGACCGCCCTCACGCTCAAGTCCCTGGCCGCACTTCGCTTCGAGAACGGCGAGCGGCAACAGGCGGTGACCCTGTGGCGCCAGTCACTCGTCCTGGATCCCGATCAGCGCGACGTACGCGCCTTCCTCGACCGATACGCGCCTGAGTAGGCGCGCCTCCGAATCCTTCAGCACCGCCCCTCGTCCTGCGAATCGGCACGTGGCCGATCGGCCGTTCGTGCACTCGGAGCCGTTCGTACCTGGGAACCAGCATCTCGCCCCTACTCTCGTTCAAGTACGAATGAAACACGCTGTTCAACCCATCTACCCACCACCAACCGGCCGAGAGAACACGCAGGTCCATGGAGTAGCGGGGGAAATTTCTACTTTGAGGCTTAGAACGCGCCGATGAAAAGAACGTTGATACTCACCATGATGTTGGCCATCGCGGCCGGGCTCGTTTGGTTTGCGCGCCACCACGATCGCACTGCTGCCCAGCTCGCCTCGCGCAACGCGCCCGAGATCGGAAAGCATGAGCCTGGCGCATTCATGAAGCGGGCGCGCAAAAAGATGCGCCAGGAAATGTTGTCTGCCACGACACCCGGCATCGACTTGTCGCAAGAAGGCGAGCGCGGTCCGAGCGGCTACGAGAGCTGGTTCTACGGCCAGCGCACGTTTCCTGGCGACTCGATTCCAAGAGGCGCCTTGGCCCGGGCAATGCAGCACACCCGAACCAACAATCTCGCCTTCGATCCCAGCCTCGGTAGCGAACGCACCACGGCGGGACTGCAGCGCGGCTTGGCTGCCGGACCGCAGTGGCGATTCCTCGGTCCCTCGACCCTTCCGGACGGACAGACGGACACAGGAAACGGCCCGGCCCTCGACCCGGTCAGCGGCCGTGTCCAAGACGTCGCGGTGGACCCGAGCGACCCGAACATCGTCTACGCAGGAACCGCACTGGGTGGCGTCTGGAAGACCACGAACGCCCTCGACGCCGAGGCGGTCTGGACGCCGTTGACCGACAACGAGGCCAGCATGGCAGTGGGCTCCCTGGCGATCGACCCAGTCGACCCCAACATCATCTACGTCGGCACCGGCGAAGCATCCGCGTCGTGCGGGTCCTACTATGGTCAGGGCATCCTGCGCTCCAGCGACGGCGGCGACACCTGGACCCTGCTCGGCGGCGGTCCAACCGGTGAGTTCACGTTCCAGACCATCTCCAAGCTGCTGATCGACCCGTCGTCGGCGGGCAGCACGACCGGAACCACGGTCTTCGCGGCGGTCAATCTCGGCTTCTCGAACAGCGGCACCGCGTCCTGCACCCTGGCACCGGGCGCGATCACCGGCGGCGTCTACCGCTCGACGGACAGCGGCAACACCTGGACGCTGCTCAATCTTCCCCCCGCCCTCGCCGGCACCCAGCGGATCCACGACATGGTGATGGATCCGACCAACCCGAACGTCGTCTACGTGTCGGTTCGAGGCTTCGGCAACCAGCCGGTCGCCGGCATTTGGAAAACCAACAACGCGCTGTCGTCGAACCCGGCATTCGCCAAGGTCGACGTCGGCTACATTCAGAACGCAGTCGCCGACCCGCAGACCCGGCGCAGCAACTTGGCCATTTGCGGTCCATCGGCATCCGACACCCTCTACTCCGCCATCGAGTCGCTCTCGGGCAGCTCGCTTTGGGGCTTCTATCGCACGGATGACGGAGGCGCTTCGTGGAACCACGTCGACGGCGGCAACAACGGCACCGGCAACGTGGCGGCGGGCACCAACACCCTCACCCGCGTGACGGGACCAGCCTTCGATGCCACGACCATGGTCGGCCAGCGGGTAATCTTCGACAACAGCATCTCGCGGACCGTGGCAGCAGTGGTCGACCCCGACACCATTACCCTCGATGTGGCCGTCACACCCGATCTGGCCGGCGCTACATGGTCGGTCGGTTCGTACCCGACCTTCTGCAATGGCCAGTGCTTCTACAACGTCTCCCTGGCCTGCGATCCAACGGATGCAACGGGCAACACCGTCTACGTCGGCGGCAACCCGAACTCCCTGGTGAACAACACCTCGCCGGCCGGCGGCAACCGCTCGGTGTGGCGCTCGACCGACGGCGGCGCCCTCTGGGGTTCGGTATCCGAGGGCGACGGTGTCACCGGCGGCCTCCACACCGACGTCCATGCGCTGGTGATGGATGCCAGCGTCACGCCGGCGCGCCTCTACTCGGGCAACGACGGCGGTGTCTGGCGCTCGGAAGACCAGGGTGACTCTTGGGTCTCCATGAACACCAACCTGGCGATCACCCAATTCCAGGGCGTCAGTCAACATCCGACCAACAAGACGATCCTCATCGGTGGAACCCAAGACAACGGCACCAACATCCGTCGTCCGGACGTCGTCGCCTCCCCAGCCTGGTTCCACACAGACTTCGGTGACGGCGGTCAGGCCTACATCGATCAGAGCGATCCGACCCGCATGTTCCACACCTACTTCAACCAGGCGACGTTGCTGATGGGTCCGGCCAAGAGCACCAACTCGGGCATCGACGGCCCCGGCAACTGGACCTACACAGGCGCCTACTTCGGCTTCGGTGCGCAGTACTACAACGGCATGCTGCCGGGCGACTCGGTGTCGTTCTATGCACCACTCACCGGTCACCCGGGCGTGGCGCCGAACCTGGTCTACTTTGGTTCCAACCGGGTCTACCGTTCGCCAGATCCCCAGAGCGTGTTCGCGCCAGGCGACTCCTGGACCCCCGTCAGCCCGACGCTGCCGGCTGCGCCAGGTGCTTTCCTGTCGTGGATCGAACCGGTGCCCGAGCTGATCAACGGCGACGAGGTGATCTACACCGGCGCGTCGGACGGCACGATCTCGGTCGCCACGGACGTCAACGACACCACCACCGGCTGCCCGGCAGCCTGCACGAGCACCTGGACCACGATCAGCGATCCAGCGGTGACGCCGCCACGATTCGTGACGGACATCGAGACCTCTGGAGCCGACGCGACCGGCAACACGGTCTTCGTGACCTTCTCCGGATTCAACGCCAGCACAACAGCCACGCCCGGCCACGTCTTCATGACGGCAAACGGACTCGACGCAACGCCGACGTGGGTCAACATCTCGGGCAACCTGCCCGACCTGCCGGTCAATGCGATCGCGGTCGATCCGACCACGACGCCGGAGACGCTCTACGTCGGCACGGACTTCGGCATCTACCGGAGTGAAGACACCGGCGCGACCTGGACGTTCTTCAACAACGGCCACCCGATGGTCGCGGTCTTCGGACTCGACCGCCATCCCGGAACCGGCCAGATCGTCTCGGCCACCCATGGCCGAGGCATGTTCGAGCTGATCGACGTGATCTTCGCCGACGGCGTCGAATCCGGTGACACCTCGGCCTGGAGTGACATCGTGCCGTAGCCTGCTTTCGGCATTTCCATCCGGCCGCTGGCTGGAGCGAATCCCCCTGTCCGGCAACGGCTGGCAGGGGGATTCTTCGCGTCAGGGTATTGACCTTCGCCGAACAAGCAAATATCATCCATCCGGATGGACGGATGAATAAAGTTCCCCGCCGTTCCACCACGACAACGATGAACACACGCGCCCTGCCATTTCTCGACCACGCCTCGACGCTCGCCGACCTGACTCGGTGTCGGCTTCTCGGCCTGCTCGGCAGCCATGAGCTCGCCGTCTCCGAGCTGTGCAGCGTCTTGCAGCTTCCGCAATCGACGGTCAGCCGGCATCTGAAGCTCCTGGCCGACGGTGGCTGGGTCGATGGTCGGCGGCAGGGCACATCTCATCTCTACCGGCTGCAGCCCGACCGGCTTGATGCGCCCGCGCGTCAGCTTTGGGAGCTCGTCCACAGCCAGCTCGTCGACACCGACGTCGAAGCGCAAGATCGCGACCGTCTGGCCAGTGTGCTCGCAGAGCGGCGCAGCCGATCCCAAGCCTTCTTCTCCACCAGCGCCGGTCGCTGGGACGTCTTGCGCGATGAGCTCTTCGGCCAGCGTTTCGATCTGATGGCCCTGGCAGGCTTGCTCGACCCGGCCTGGCGGATCGGCGATCTGGCCTGCGGCACAGGACGCATGGCCGCTGCGCTGGCCCCTTTCGTCGAACAAGTGATCGCGGTCGACGGCTCGGCACAGATGCTCGAAGCCGCGCGCGGCCGCCTCGAGCGCTTCCCGCACGTCGATGTCCGCCGCGGCGACCTCGAGTCTCTGCCGATCGACGATCGCGGGCTCGATGCCGCCACCCTGGTGCTGGCCCTCCACCACGTGGCCGAACCCACCGAGGCCCTGCGAGAGGTGGCGCGGGTGCTCGTACCCGGCGGCCGACTTTTGCTGGTCGACATGGTGCCGCACGAGCGCGAGGCCTATCGCCAGGAGATGGGCCACATGTGGCTCGGCTTCGGCCGCGATGAGATCTTCGGTCACATGCGCGCCGCAGGGTTCGAGCCACGGGGCTACCAGACCTTGCCACCCGATGCCGACGCCCGCGGGCCGAACCTCTTCGCCGCGACCGCATCAGCACCCCATCGCACGGATTCCTCCGACTCTGATTCACCAAACGAAACCCGATCCAACGAGAACGACACCGTGCGCGGCAAAGGTCGCGCGTGTTCAACCGCCCAGCAGGAGACCCCCTCATGACCACTGCCACTGCCGAAACGACCCACGCCTTCGAAGCCGCCGAAGCGGCCGGCCGTCCCGCATTCAAGGTCGCGGACCTCGCGCTCGCCGCGTCGGGCCGCAACGAGATCCGCCTCGCCGAGCACGAGATGCCCGGCCTGATGGCGGTTCGCGCCAAGTACGGCGCCGAGAAGCCGCTCGCCGGCCTGCGCGTCATGGGCAGCTTGCACATGACCGTCCAGACCGCGGTTCTGATCGAGACCCTCCACGACCTCGGCGCCGATCTTCGCTGGGTGTCGTGCAACATCTTCTCGACCCAGGACAACGCGGCCGCAGCGATCGTGGTGGGTCGAGAGGGAACGGCCGAGGCGCCGGCCGGCGTCCCCGTCTTCGCCTGGAAGGGCGAGACCCTCGAGGAGTACTGGTGGTGCACCGGCGAAGCCCTGATGTGGCCGGACGGCGAGGGCCCGGACCTGATCGTCGACGACGGTGGTGACGCCACGCTGCTCATCCACAAGGGCCTCGAGTTCGAGAAGGCCGGCGCGGTCCCCGCCTTCGATGCCGAGAACGAGCCCGAGGAGTGGGGCGAGATTCTCAACCTGCTGCGCAAGACCCTGGTCGAGGATCCCAAACGCTGGCACCGCACTGCCGAGCGCATGAAGGGCGTCTCCGAAGAGACCACCACGGGCGTCAAGCGCCTGGAAGAGATGGCCGTGTCCGGCACGCTGCTGTTCCCGGCCATCAACGTCAACGACTCGGTCACCAAGTCGAAGTTCGACAACGTCTACGGCTGCCGCCACTCGCTGATCGACGGCCTCAACCGTGCCACGGACGTCATGCTCAGCGCCAAGACGGCGGTCGTCTGCGGCTACGGAGACGTCGGCAAGGGCTGCGCCCAGAGCCTGCGCGGCCAGGGTTGCCGGGTGATCATCACCGAGATCGACCCGATTTGCGCGCTCCAGGCGGCGATGGAGGGCTACCAGGTCACGACCCTCGAAGACGTCGTCGAGACCGCGGATATCTTCATCACCACCACTGGTAACTACGACATCATCACCGCGGCGCACATGCAGCGGATGAAGGATAAGGCGATCATCGGCAACATCGGCCACTTCGACAACGAGATCGACATGGCCGGGCTGAAGAAGGTCGACGGCATCGAGCGTATCGAGATCAGGCCACAGTACGACGAGTGGGTTTTCTCCAGTGGCAAGAGCCTGCTGATCCTTGCCGAGGGCCGCTTGCTCAACCTCGGCTGTGCCACCGGCCACCCGAGCTTCGTGATGTCGGCCTCGTTCACCAACCAGGTGCTCGCCCAGATCGACCTGGCGAAGAACCACAGCACCTATGAGAACAAGGTCTACATGCTTCCCAAGAAGCTCGACGAGGAGGTCGCGCGCCTTCACCTCGAGAAGCTTGGCGTCAAGCTGACCGAGCTGACCCCGGCGCAGTCCAAGTACATCGGCGTGCCGATCGAGGGCCCCTACAAGCCCGAGCACTACCGCTACTAGTCTCTCCGCTCGCTCGATTGGCCCGAGGCGTACTCTGCGTCTCGGGCCGGTCTCGCATCCAGTGAATGGGGCCTGTACCCGCGGCAGCGTGCCGGGTCCTGTGCGACGGGTCCTGTGTGATGGGCCACCACCCCGTGCAGCACTCTCCGTCGACGCAGCCATGCAAGCATGATTCGCTTTTCTCCACGCGCCCCGCGCCGGCTTGATCCACACACGTCCCGCAGACCCGCCTTGCTCCTCGCGGTGCTGCTGGCGAGCCCCCTCTCGGTCGTGATCGGGTGGTGGCCCGTGGCATCCGGCGCCTCCGCAGAAGGAGCCGCTACGGTCGCTACTGCACCCAGCGCGCCCCACGCAGTCGCGGGCGTAGACCCAAACAGCGCGGCGTGGGTTCCCTTCGCCTCTTCCTTCTCGCGCCCGATTGCAATTCGCCACGCCGGCGACCAGACCGGACGACTCTTCATTGCCGAGCAAGGCGGTCGAATATGGGTCACGGACGCGAAAGGCCATCGGTTTCCGGACCCGTTCCTGGACCTTTCCGAAGAGGTCAACGACACTGGCCTCGAACAAGGCCTGCTCGGCCTTGCCTTCCACCCTGCCTACGCCAGCAACCAACGCTTCTTCGTCGCCTACACCCGCGCGTCCAAGCCAGGCACCGGGTTCCTCGTCGTCTTCGAGTACCTGGCTTCGAACGACCCGGACCGCGCCGATCCGGCCAGTGCACGGGCTATCCTCGGCATCGAGATTCCGACTGAAATCCACAACGGCGGCAACATTCTCTTCGGACCCGACGGTTACCTCTATCTCGGCGTCGGCGACGGTGGACCGGCACGCGATCCGGAGAACAACGCGCAAGATCCGTCGAACCTGCTCGGGGCGATTCTCCGCCTCGACATCGACTCGTCTCCGCCGCGCGAGCCTTCTGGGCCAGCCAGCGCGAATCGACTCGTCGATGGGCATTCCGACGCTGGGACGTTTCGCTGCGGCCTGGGACCCCTCGATGGCTACACCATTCCCGCCGACAATCCCTTTGTCGAAGAAGAGGCGGCCTGCGCCGAGATCTGGACCTTCGGCTGGCGTCACCCCTGGCGCTGGAGCTTTGATCGTGCGACCGGAGACCTGCTGGTCGGCGATGTTGGCCAGGGTGACGTCGAAGAGGTCAGCCTGATACCCGTCTCGTCGACCGGTGGCGAGAACTACGGATGGAGCTGCATGGAGGGCGATCTCCCAACAGGCTTCAACCGGTGCCGGCCGGGGCCGCTCACAGACCCACAGGTCACCTATCGGCACGACGACCCCACCAACCCACAGGTCGGGCTTGCCAACTGTGCGATCACCGGCGGCTACCGCTACCGCGGCCAGCAGCTACCGGAGCTCGACGGGATCTACTTCTTCGGGGACTACTGCTCGGGGCGGATCTGGGCGACCGACGAGATCCGAGGAGTGGCCTGGGACTTCGACCTCTGGGAAGACACACGGTTTCGGATCGCCAGTTTCGGTGAAGACGAGCGTGGCGAGCTCTACCTCGCCGACCATCGACGAAACGTCATTTTCCGGCTCGCCGCGGTAGTCTTCACCGATGGATTCGAATCGGGCGATGCCAGCGCTTGGTCGAACACGGCGCTCCATCGGCCCAAGTCGAATTGAATTCGAACGAATGCTTCATGAGATTGCAGCGTAGGCACTCGATGTCGGGAGCCCAAGGACGGAGCGAACGCTGACCGTGATGACACCCCCAGGTGACGCTGATCGAGACGGGCCGCCACCACCGCCGCCACTGCCGACCTCTCTTGCTGTTGCCACCGAGGCCCCCCCAGTCGACCGACGTCGCTTGGTGTTTCTCAGCCTGCTAGCCGGGCTCTGCTGCCTGGTGCCGATCCCCTTCCTCGACGACCATCTCCGCAACCGGGTGCGGCGGCACATGGTCATGGAGCTGGCGCGCCGCCACAACATTCGTCTCGCGCGACCCACCACGCGATGGCTCGCCGTCGGCCCGCCCCACACCCTCGGCAGCCTGGCTCGTGGGTGCTTGACGGGCGCAACCCTCAAGGTCGTGTTCTACATCGTTGGCAAGCTCTTGCGATCCACTTTCCGCAAGATCCTCTACTTCCTTGCGATCAAAGACGCCACAGACACCTTCTCCCTCACCTTCCATCACGGCTGGCTGTTCCATCATGCCTTGGCATCGGGCCATGTTGGTAACGCCGACGACGCCACGGACGCAGCGCGCGCGGCGCGCGTACGAACCGCGATCGAAGCCACCTGCCGCGCGATCGATCCGCGCCCACTCGAGGCTGGCTTGCGAAGCGTGTTGCGCGGCAGCCGAGCCACCCTTTCACGCGCCGCTCGCCGATTTGCACGCTCCTCGGCCACTCACCCGGATGACGAGCCCGGATCGGCCGATCCCCTCGACGCACGGACGCTCGCTGCCGAGGAAGCGATTCTCGACGAAGTCGTCGACGAGCTCGAGGATCAGGTCGCCGCTGCCGACAATCACCTTGCGCGGCTGGTGGCGCACTACAAGGAAGCACATTCCATGGTGCAATACCCTTAGCGAAGAGAGAAGACCTCGCGATCAGTAAACGCTTGACACGAAAGCTCTCATCGGTACAATTCCGAAGTCGGTCCAATTCTCAGTTGGGTTTCTTTTGTAGTTTGCTTTCACCTCGAAACCAGATACCCGTCTGTCCAGAGATTGAAACACCAGCACACGATCATTCTCGTTCCGCACGCGCGAGCCAAGTTTCGCAAGCTCCGCTTCACCACGCTCCAGGCCGCGTTCGTCATCGGCGCCCTGGTCGCTGTGACCGTGGGGGGAGTGGTTGCCACGGTCTCCTACGTATCGGCATCGATCGACCGGCGCCATCTCGAAGCCATCGAGAAGGAGAACGTTGATCTGCAACGGGTCAATGCTGGCTTCGAAACCAGCATTCGCGATCTCGAAGATCAACTGGGGACGTACCAAGAACGCATCCGCGAGCTTGCCATCGTCGCTGGCCTCTCCGACTTACCCCAAGGTGCGGAAACGGGCATCGGCGGTCTGGCCCCGGCCGAGACGGCCGGCGGTGAAGATCTCTTCGCCAGCCTCGCCAACCTCCACGAGCGGGTCGCTGGCATCGGCACCCACGTCGACCGGTTGCAGAGCACCTTCGCCGAGCGCTCGCTGCGCATCGCGTCGACCCCGGCGATCGTGCCCGTTCGCGGCCTGATCTCCAGCGGCTTCGGCTACCGGCGAGATCCCTTCACCAAGAAGCGCGCGCTGCACAACGGCATCGACATCATCGCCCGCAAAGGCACGCCGGTCCTGGCCACCGGCGACGCGATCGTCACCAAGTCTGGGCGCCTGGGCAATCTCGGCAACGCAGTCTTCTTGTCCCATGGCTATGGCGTCACCACGCGCTACGGCCACCTCTCCAAGCTCAACGTCTCTCCTGGCCAGACCGTTCGCCGGGGCGACGTCATTGGCTTCGTCGGCAGTACGGGGCGCTCGTCGGGCTATCACTTGCACTACGAAGTTCGACTCGACGGCCGGCCGACCAACCCCCGCGCCTACCTTCTCGACCACAACGGCTGAGCTGCCGAGGATCGCCGGGTGATGTAACCGGGTCTCGGCTGCTACTCAACCTCGACTGGGCGTGTTTCGACACGCCCAGCTTGGTCTTGGCATGCCTGCATTCTGCTAAGCTCCCGCCTTCTGTGTCGTTCGCGGCAATCGCGACGACTGCAGGCACGAGCAGGTCCCACGGGCAGGGACGCTTGACGACCCGGACGCCTCGGGTCTAGGCAGGCAGGGCTCCTTCACCCGAGGACCCGCTGGGCATCGCCTCTCCACCGAGATTGCCGAACTTCGAGATCACCCAGTAGCACTGCTCGCTTACCATCAACGACTCTCGACTGAGCACCTAGAATGATCAATCAGCTATTGGCCAAAGTCTTTGGCACCAAGCACGACCGAGACGTCAAGCGCCTCCAGCCGATGGTGGACGCGATCAACGCCCTCGAGCCGGAGATGCAGGCGCTGTCTGATGACCAGCTGCGCGCCAAGACCGACGAATTCAGGGCCCAAATCGCCGACGGTACGAGCCTGGACGACTTGCTCGTGCCCGCTTTCGCCGTCGTGCGCGAGGTGTCGGTCCGCACGCTCGGCATGCGCCACTATGACGTCCAGATGATGGGTGGCATCGTCCTGCATCAGGGGCGCATTGCCGAGATGAAGACCGGTGAGGGTAAGACGCTCATGTCGACCCTCGCCGCCTACCTCAATGCGCTCGCTGGCGGCGGCGTGCACCTGGTCACGGTCAACGACTATCTCGCCCGCCGTGACGCCGAGTGGATGACCCCGATCTTCTCCGCCCTCGGGGTTTCGGTCGGCATTATCCAAAGCGACCAGGACCCGAGTGGCGAGGCCAGGCGACAAGCTTATGCTGCCGACATCACCTACGCGACCAACAACGAGCTGGGCTTCGACTACCTGCGCGACAACATGAAGTTCCAGTTCGAGGACATGATGCAGACAGGGCACGCGTTCGCGATTGTCGATGAGGTCGACTCGATCCTCATCGACGAGGCGCGGACACCCCTGATCATCAGTGGTCCGTCCGAGCAGTCGACCGACAAGTACTACACGATTGACCGCATCATTCCCAAGTTCGAGCGCGGCGACGAGCACGAGGACGAAAACGGCAACAAGTACACGACGGGTGACTTCCTGATCGACGAGAAGGCCCACAGTGCCACCCTCACCGACGACGGCGTGGCCAAGGTCGAGAAGCTTCTCGGCATCGAGAACCTCTACGACATGGAGAACATGGAGGTGCTTCACGGCGTCAATCAGGGCCTTCGCGCGCATCACCTCTACAAGCGCGATGTCGAATACCTGGTGCGCGACGGCGAGGACGGCCACAAGGAAGTCGTGATCGTCGACGAATTCACGGGCCGCATGATGCCGGGCCGCCGCTGGTCGGATGGCCTTCACCAGGCGGTGGAAGCCAAGGAAGGCGTGAAAATCCGTCGCGAGAATCAGACCCTGGCAACGATCACCTTCCAGAACTACTTCCGGATGTACGACAAGCTGGCGGGCATGACCGGTACGGCGGCGACGGAAGAAGCCGAGTTCGGCGAGATCTACAGCCTCGACGTGGCGGTGATCCCCACCAACCGGCCGATGGTGAGGGCGGACCACGCCGACGTGGTGTACCGCACCGGTCCCGAACGATGGGATGCGGTGGTCGAAGAGATTCGCGACTGTTCCAAGCGAGGCCAGCCGACGCTGGTGGGCACCATCTCGATCGACAGCAGCGAGATGCTCTCGAAGCGCCTCAAGCGATCCGGCGTCCGCCACGTCGTGCTGAACGCCAAGTACCACGAGCGCGAGGCGGCGATCGTCGCCCAGGCCGGACGCAAGGGCGCCGTGACCATCGCCACCAACATGGCGGGTCGCGGTACGGACATCGTGCTCGGCGGCAATCCCGAGCAGCTCGCCCGCTCCGAGGCCAATCCAGAGACCGAGCCCGAAAACTTCGCCGCAGCGCTCGAACGCTACAAAGTACATTGCAAGGCCGAACGCGAAGAGGTGCTCGCGGCAGGCGGACTGCACATTCTCGGTACCGAGCGTCATGAGTCGCGGCGCATCGACAATCAGCTCCGCGGCCGGTCCGGGCGCCAGGGCGACCCGGGTTCGTCCCGGTTCTTCCTGTCGCTCGACGACGACCTGATGCGCATCTTCGGCCACACGGCCAAAGTCCAGGCTCTGATGGGCAAGCTCGGCATGGAAGAAGGCGAGGCCATCGAGCACCGCATGGTGTCGCGGGCCATCGAGCGCGCCCAGGAACAGGTCGAGGCGCGCAACTTCGATACCCGCAAGCACTTGCTCAAGTACGACGATGTGATGAACAAGCAGCGCGAGGCGATCTACGAGCTGCGACGCGAGGTCCTCGAGGGCAAGGAGACGCGGGACTACCTGCTCAACTCCAGCACCGAGCTGATCGACGAAGCGATCGATCGCCATTGCGACGAGCAATCCGATCCGCGTGACTGGGAGCTCGACGCATTGTCCTCGGAGCTCCGGACAGCTTTCGACCTCGATTCCGAAGGTCTGGGCGTCGACCTCGAGCAACTTGGCATCGACGAGCTGCGCGACCAGGTCAAGTCGGCCGTCCGGAATCTCTTCGAGAAGAAGGCCGAGCGCATCGGCGAAGACGCGATGCACAAGCTCGAACGCGCCCTGATGCTGCGTACCCTCGACGACTCCTGGAAGGATCACCTGCTCGCCCTCGATCACCTCAAAGAGGGAATCAACCTGCGCGGGTACGGCCAGCGCGATCCGTTGATGGAGTACAAGCGAGAGAGCTTCGAGCTCTTCCAAGCCATGAAGAACGGCATGGAAGAGCGAATGATCTCCCGCGTCCTGCGCTACGAGCCGCCTTCCCCCGAAGACATCCAGCGGCAGCAGCGACTGGCCGAGGAAATGTACCGACGCTCGCAGTTCTTGGCGCCTGCCAAGTCTGCCCGCCCGGTCAAGGCGGCCACCGTCGAGCGTTCCATGCCCAAGGTCGGTCGCAACGACCCTTGTCCCTGCGGTTCCGGCAAGAAGTACAAGCGGTGCCATGGCGCTCCGAGCGCCGTGGCTGGCTAGGCGCCGCACCCGCCATCGAGCCCGCCGAGCGGGCGGGGACGTGGTAGCCTGCGGCGACCCATGGCTGATTCCCCGCCCCGACATCCGCGGTTTCTCGCGCTGCTCGCGATTCTCCTGTTGCTGACCGTCCCATGGCCATTCATCGGCAGTGAGACCGTATTTGCCTGGGGTCTGCCGCGCTGGCTGTGGTGGAGCCTCGGCTGGACAGCCGCACTGGCCGTGACCACGGCCTGGGGCATCTTGCGCCTTTGGGGCGACGAGGAAGATCCGTCGTGACCGATCCCCAATCGGTCGTCATCGCCTCGTGTGTGTACGGTGTGCTGTTGCTCACCCTGGGCTATTTCGGACGCCGCGCCAAGCAACGCAACACCCTCGAGGACCACTTTCTTGCCGGCCGCTCGATCGGCCTGGTCGTGCTCCTCCTGACCCTCTTCGCGACGCAGTACAGCGGTAACTCTCTGTCGGGATTCCCAGGCAAGACCTACCGAGCCGGCCTCGGCTACATCATGAGCGTGACGTTCATGGTCGGGGTGGTCTCGGGCTACCTTCTCTACGCCCCGGCCTTGCTCGCGCGCGCGCGCAAGCGACGCTACCTGACCCCCAACGACTTCTTGGCCGACCGGTTCGGCAGCCCGACGCTCCACTACACTGCCGCCGCCATCTTCGCGTTCACCTTGTGCAACTTTCTACTCGCGCAGCTCATGGCGATGGGTCATGCCTTCGCAGGACTGACCGATGGCCGGATCAGCTACACGGCGGGGGTCGTAGGCGGCGCTGCGGTCATCCTCGGCTATGAGCTGCTCGGTGGCATGCGTGCCGTGGCCTGGACGGACGCCATCCAGGGCTCGATTCTGATCTCCGGCCTGGCGCTGGTCGTGGTCGTGGTCGTCACCGAGATCGGCACACCGACGGCCATTCTGCAGACCTTGGCTGTCCAGGCACCCGCCAAAGTCGCCAGCCCGTCTTTCCAAGCCTGCCTCACGTGGCTGAGCACCTGCGCGCTTCTCGGCCTGGGGGGGCCGCTCTATCCCCAAGCCATTCAGCGCCTCTTTGCCGCCCGCCGCATCGGCGAGCTACGCAGCGCGCTGGCCATCATGGCGCTGGTACCGCTGTTCGTGATCACCACGGTCGTATTCATCGGGATCACCGGCGCCATGCTCTTCCCGGATCTCGACACGGTGGGTTCGGACCAGGTGACGTTCCGGGTGCTCGGTCACCTCGCCGACCTTCAACCCTGGGTCGGCCTGCCGGTCCTGCTGGTCATGATGGGCGTGCTCGCTGCGATCATGTCGACCGCCGACTCCGCGCTGCTGTCCTTGGCGTCGATCTTCACCAAGGATGTCATCGCCCGAAGACTCGGCCTACGCGGTACCGAGGTCGATCGCCTGACGCGCGTCGTGCCGGCGATCAGCCTCGGCGCCGTGTTGCTCCTCGGGTGGATCGCGCTCGAACCTCGATTCACGCTATGGCGTCTGCTCGAGATCAAATTCGAGGTCCTGATCCAACTCTCCCCTGCCTTTGTGCTCGGCACGCTGCCACCACCGAGCCACGGACGCCCCTATGCGGCACGCGACGTGCTGCGCGGTCTGATGGTCGGGCTCACCCTTGCTCTCGGCCTCTACCTGACTGGCCATTCGACGATATTCGGCCTGCATGCCGGCGTCCTCGGCGTCATCGCCAACTACTTGACCGCTATGGCGAGCCGGCGGCTCGACCGTCGACCGGAGACCGTTTGATGAGCATCCTCGGCAAGCTCGACCCGAACCCTACCTGGATCGCGACCGAACACGATCTCGCTGCGGCGTGCGCGCGCTGGCGCACGGGCGAAGTCGTTGGCCTCGATACGGAGTTCGTGCGTGAACGAACGTACTTCCCCGCCCTCGGCCTGATTCAGGTCGCAGCGGGGCCTCCGGCGGCTCCGGAAGTCGCCCTGATCGATGCGGTGGCGCTCGACGGCCTGGAGCCTCTCGCCGATCTCCTCACCGATTCGACGGTCACCAAGGCCGTTCACGCCGGGGGCGAGGACATGATGGTCTTCCAGCACCGCCTCGGCGTGCTCCCCACGCCACTCTTCGACACCCAGATCGCTGCCGCCATGACGGGACTCGGCCATGCCCTGGGCTACAGCGCGCTCGTCGAGACGCTCTACGGCGTCCACCTTCCCAAGGGTGAGCAGCGGACCAACTGGCTGCGGCGCCCGCTGTCCACCGAGCAGATTCGCTACGCGGCTCGAGACACGGTCTATCTGCCGGCACTCTTCGAGGGACTGAGCACGGAGCTCGAGCAGCGCGACCGGTCCTGCTGGATTGCCGAGGACGCCACGCGCCTGGCTGATCTCGATCGCTTGATGCCCGCCCCCGAGGATACCTGGCGCAAGGTCAAGGGTGGCGGCCGGGTATCCGGCGCCCAGGGACAAGGCGTACTCGAAGCCCTCGCCGCCTGGCGCGAGCGCAAAGCGCGCAGCCGCGACCTGCCGCGTGGATTTGTCTTGCCGGATGCCGCACTGGTCGCGTTGGCGCAGCGGCGCCCACGCAGCGCCGTGGATCTCCAGAGCGTAGGCGAGATTCCCGACCCCGCCCGCCGCCGCTACGCCCGGGAGCTCTTGCAGGTGGTACGTGAAGCCCCCGTGAGCGAGCACGTTCACCCGCCGCGCCCGGCTTACGATCCTCGCCCACTGGTGCGCAAGCTGCAGCAAGCCGTCGCCGCGCGGGCCGAAAAGCTCGGCGTGCCGAGTGAGCTGTTGGCCAACCGCCGCACCCTCGAGAGCATCCTGCGTCGCGTCGACCGCGAGGCCGATGAGTTGCTCCCAGCGGCGCTTCGCGGATGGCGTGCTGAAGCGGTCGGCGAGGAGCTGGTCACCCTCGCGCGCGAGTTGCTCGACGGCGTGTAGCCGCGCACCAAGCGATCCGCGATAACCTCCCCATCATGGAGAGTAGCTCGGACCGTCCCGCCCTCAGCGCCCCCCTCACCGACGACGAATTGCTGCGAATGGTCGACCGGGTGTTTCGACCTCGCCCGGAACAGCGCAGGCTTCTGATCATCACCGACTTGCCCGATCGCACCTTGGGCGATCACGAGCCATGGTCGGTGCGCCGCGCGATCGCCTTGGACTGGGCACGTCGCCTCAGCGGCGCCACGGACGCGCCGTACCAGGTCGACCTGCTGCTCTACCGCAACGTCCGCGCCAACAACGCCGACTTGCCGAGCACGGGCTGGCTCCATCCGCTAAAACAGGAGCTGCCGCCGAGCGCCGAAGCAGCCGAAACAGCCGAAGCCGGGTCGACGCCAACCGTCTCACTCAGCGATGTCTTCGCCCGTACCGATCTCGTGCTCGCCCCGACGGAGCTCTCCACGACGGCACCGCTCAAGATCGCCGCCAAGCAGCACCGGTTCTCCGCTGCCACGATGCCGGGTTTCGGCCCCGCGATGGTCCCCGCCTTGCGACTCGACTACGGGGAGATCGACCGTCGGGTACGCGCCTTGGCCTGCCGGCTCGATCGGGCCACCGGCGCGAGCATCCGCTTTCGCGTCGACGACCGCGAAGATGAAACCCTCTTTCTCGACCTGCGTCACCGCACCGCCCATGCGTCTGGGGGGCTGTTGCGCGAAGTCGGAAGCGCCGGCAACTTGCCTTCGGGCGAGGCCTACATCGTTCCCTACGAGGGCGAGCACTCCGGCGATCCGAGCCGCAGCCAGGGCATCCTGCCCGTGCAGCTCGGCAACGATGTGGTGCGCTACCAGATCACCGCCAACCGGGCGGTGGACGCCACTGGCGACGAGCCCACTGCCCCTGCCGAGCGGCAGCGCTTGGCCGACGAGCCCGCCTACGGCAACCTTGCGGAGCTCGGACTTGGCGTCCTCGCGGCGTTCGGTGTCGAACCGATCGGCACGGTGCTGCTCGACGAGAAGCTGGGACCTCATATTGCCTTTGGCCGCAGCGACCATTTTGGCGGGCAGGTCGGACCGGGAGACTTCTCGCATCCGGATCAGGTCGTGCACATCGATCGGGTCTATCTGCCGGAAACCCAGCCCCGGGTGATCCTCACCGCGATCGATCTCGAGGGCGAGCAAGGGACCACGCCACTCTGGCGAGACGGCGACTACGTCGCGGGCGCTTTCGACGTCTGACTCATCGACTCGGGCCGGCGTAGCCAGCTGGAGCTTCCGGCACGCCTCGGCCGGATTGCACCGCCGGGGCGCGGCCTGCCATCCACACACTGACCAGCCCCAAGGCGATCATCGCGAAGAGCGCCACGATCGCGAACAGCACGATCCACTGGAAGCGAGTTGGGGGACGCTGGCCGTGCGGATTCTCGATCGACTGATTGTTCACGCGTTCCAATCTACGCCAACGCGGGCGACCGAGCAATCGCCCGACAACGATGCCCGATCTAGTCATCGATCTTCGTGAATGATTAGGGTACGCTAGCGGCCCGCATGAAGGTTACGGTTCTGCGCCCTCCGCCGCTCGATCCCGAAGACACGACGCCACCTCCTGGCCGTGTGCTTCGTCTGCATGGCGACGCCGATGGCTTCTCGATCGACAGCGAACCCCGGCGCCCATGGGCGGCGGCCCGATTTCTCTGCCTCCATCGCACCGCACCCACATCGACCGGCACCACGAGCACGGGTCTGATGCTGATTGTCGACGGGCGCCGCCGGCCGTTCGAGCTGGGTGCCTCGGTCCCCGCAGGCCCGGCGTTCGAAGGTGCGGCCGAAGACGCGACGAAGCTTGCGATGTGCTGGGTGCGCCACGGTTCCGGGGTGATGATCGACCGTGCGACGTTTGCTGCCTTGCGCGGCTCACCCAGCGAGCCGATGCCAGCGGATGCGCGCATCTATGCCGCGGCCGTTCAGCGCGCTCTGCTCAACACGACGAGCTCATCCAACCAAGCGAGCGGCGAATCCGCCGAAGGGCCGGCTCCGGCCGTTCCCGCGCCCAGCACTGCGGCACCGGGCGCCCACGGTCTTGCGCCTGGCCCGGCGCCGGCCGCTCAGCCAGCTGGCGTACCGCGAATGCCGTCACCGGAGCTTCGACCGGTGAGCAACGCGTCCGCGAGCCGCGGCGCTCCGTCTCCGACCGACGGGCCCACCGACTACTGCCCCCACTGCCATCATCCGCGCACGGCCGAAAAGCCCAAGTGCGAACGCTGCGGCATCCTGTTCGCCAAGCTCGAGAAGACGCCGCTGCCGGCGCGCCTCCCGGCTGAGCGCGCGGAAGAAGACGAGGATGACAACATCCTCGGGCTGCCCTCGGGCGCGAGTCGACGCGCGGAGCAGGTGGCGGCGGAGAGCTTCCTCAGCGCCGACAGCATTGTCGCGACGATGGTTGGCCTCGGCCGCGAGCACGGCTCCGCCCTGTTCTGGCTTGCGGCATCGGTGGTCACTCCTTGGCTGGCGGCGGGCATCGGGCTGCTGTGGCTGGCGGAGCCGAGTGTGCTGCGCGGGATACTCCTGATCACGCTGGCGGCCGGCGGGTATGCCCACTCCGTCTCCAGTCAGACCGTTGCGCTCCATGCGATGACACGCGGTCAGCCGTGGACCCGAGGCGAAGCATGGAGCCAATCGTTCAGGAGGCTATTTCGCCTGTTGCCGGCACGGCTGATCAGCCTGCTGCCGATCGCCCTCGGTTTGGCCGCCTTCCTCATTCCCGGATTCGTTTTCGGCCTGCGCAATGCCTTTATCGAGGTCGTCGGGACGGTCGAGGAGGATCCCCCTATGGGCATTTCCTGGGACCAGGTATCGAGCAACCTCAGCGAGGGTTTTCGCTTCTCGGTCGGTTCTCAGATCGCCCTGGCCGCCCTCACCGTGTTCGGACTTGGCTTGGTTCCTGCCTGCATGATCGGCATTGGCTCCGCCTTGGAGCTGATCGATGTTCAGGCCTGGCTCACGCCATCGATTGCCGCGGTCGTTCCACTCGTCATGCTCATCACCTGGCTCGCGGCAAGCCTCGTGCTGTGGACGATGGTGCTCTACCTGCTCTTCCAGAACCTGCAAGAACGCCAGGGGGCAGCCATGTGGACGAGCCCGAGCGGCCTGACCACATTGATCAAGGTCGTGCTCTTGGTCGACCTCTTCCTGCTGCTCGCGCTGCTGATTCGCGCTTCACGCCTGGCCACCTGAGTCCTGTCAACCAGCAACCCTCGACCACGCTCACCGTACTTCTAGGCGTTGAGCACGCGAATCCAATCTCCGGACCGAGCAGCAGCCGCGCTTGCTGATCCGCCACCACGCTTTCCGCCTTTCGAATCAGCCCAGCTCGGATCGACCGACCTCGCGTCGCCCCGCCTGGGATCTCCGCGCCCCGCTTCTCCACCGCTCTGGCGTTGGCGTTGGGTTCTTGCGATCTGGGCAGCGCCGCTCGTCCTCGGTGGGCTCTTCGAGACCTTGCTCCCGACAGTACCGGTCAGTAGCTGGAAGCTGCGCGTGCTGGAAGCCGCAGCATGGATGCTCTGGGCGCTGGTGACGCCAGCGATCATGCGCCTCACCCAGCGGCTGCCGCCGCGCGCTCCGCACCTTCTTCCCAGGCTCCTGGCTCACGCCACGGCCGCAGCTGCCATCCTCGTCGCGCAGCTCGCCGCCTACGCCTTCCTCGAGCCCTGGGCGCGTCCGGAATCCGTCGGCAGCTTTGGCGAGCGCTTCGGCAGCATGCTGTCGCCACCAGCAGCCCTCTCCGTGCTGGTGATCTACAGCGTGGTGATGGCGGTCGCAGGCGGCCTGGGCATGCGTCGGGACGTTCGCGATGCCCACGACCGTGCCCGTGAGCTCGAGCGCGAACGCAGCTCCCTGGCTCAGTTGCTCGCCGAGAGCCGGCTCGAAGCACTGCAGCGTCAGCTCCAGCCGCACTTCCTGTTCAATACCCTGCATTCGATCTCAGCCCTGATGGAGCACGACATCTCGGGCGCCCGCCGCATGATGTCGCGACTCGCTGACCTGTTGCGAGCGGCCTTGGCAGCGCCATCGGCAATACCACTCGAGGAAGAGCTGGGCCTCCTCGAGTCGTTTCTGGAGATCGAGCGGATTCGGCTGGGCGACAGCCTGCTTGTCACCTACGACGTGGCCGCCACCGCACGTGCCGTGCGAGTGCCGAGCATGGTGCTGCAGCCCTTGGTCGAGAATGCCATTCGGCATGGCGTCCCGCGGTCCGTCGCGGCACACGACTCACCTCCAGAGCGCAACCAGACACCGGGCAGCATTCGCATCACTGCGACGATGACGGCGGATCGGCTTCGCCTGACCGTCGCCGACCGGGGCGAAGGCGTTGCCGCCAACGCGGACCGGCGCCATGGCGTCGGAGTCACCAACACCCAGTCGCGCTTGGCCGCGCTCTACGGCCCGGCCGCTGCCAATATGCAAGTGTAAAAACCAAAAGAGAGTAAATTCTTCCACCAATGGAGAGCTCCAGCTCTCGATGCCACCAAATACTGTGAAACG
>CALFAM010000211.1 GCA_937948815.1 uncultured bacterium | reverse complement strand
GGCACCGTCTGCGGGCGGACCTCCGCGAACTCGCTTTGCTCAAACACACTCCGGCCGCCCTCGATCGCTGCCGGTCGCCGCGAGGGCTTCGCGGGTGGGCTAAGCTCGGTGTGATGATGCGAATTTTGGTCGATCATGGGCCGGTCGACTGCCTGCGAGGTGAGTCTGTTCTGGTCGCGCTGTTGCGTGCTGGGTTGCACCCCACGGGTGGTGGGTGTCTCTGTCTGGCGGGAGATTGCGCGCACTGCCTGGCGTCGGTCGATGGCGTTGGCTACGTGCGCACGTGTCAGGTCACGGTGCGTGACGGCTTGGTGGTCGAGCGCCATCATGCGGCGGGCGGTCAGCCACCACTCTTGCGCTCTCCGAAGCCGGTTGATGAGGCGACGGGCTGTCCTGCTCAGCCGGTTCGGCACCGGTTCTGCGACGTCGTGATCATTGGTCAAGGCGTGGCGGGGCGCGAGGCGGCGAGACGGTTGCGAGCGGAGGGGCACGAGGTGGTCACCCTCGACGAGGGGGCGGGCGAGGAGGTCCTCGGGATCTACCATGAAGGCATGGTCGTGGCCCGGACCGCGAGTGAGACGCTGATGATTCATCCCCGCCGAGAAGTGGTCGTGGCGACTGGGGCAGCGGAGATCCAGCCGGTGGCGCCAGGTGCGGAGCTGGCCGGGTTGGTGACCGTGCGGGCCGCCGACCAGCTCCAGCGAGCCGGCCTCGACCTGGGATGCGTGGTCGCGATCGGCACACCGCCGGTCGGAATCGAGGCGGTGTCCGCTCAGGGAGAGTTGGTTCGGCTCGAAGGCGATACAACGGTCACCGCGGTCGTCACCCAGACGGCCGATGGACAGGAGCATCGTTACCCGTGCGAGACCGCGTGCTTCGGGCTCGGGAAACACCCACGGGATGCGCTGGCGCGCATGGGCCGCGATCTGCCGATTCCTGTGCGCGCGGTGGGTAGCGCGGCACGACCGGGGGATCTGCCGCCGTGCCCTCGGGCCGGTACGGTGTGCGCCTGCGCAGGGGTCTCGGTGAGCGATCTGGCGCAGGTCTGGGAGCATGGCTTTCATGAGCTCGAGCTGGTCAAGCGGGCCACCCTAGCGGGTACGGGCGCGTGTCAAGGAGCTGCGTGCCTTCCCCACATTCGGAGTTTCTTGGCGGATCGCGGGAAGGTGCTGCAGCCGCCTTTCACCGCGCGGCCGATGACGCGTCAGCCAACGCTCGGTGAGATCGCTGCCGGCGCCCACGACCATGCAACGGCCCGCACACCACTCGACGCCGAGCACCGCCGCCTCGGTGCCCGCATGGAGCGCGCGGGTGGCTGGTGGCGACCGTGGACGTATGGCGAGGAAGGAGATGCGCGGGCCTACCGCGCCGTGCGTGAAGGTGTCTCGGTGGGCGATGTCAGCACCCTCGGCAAGCTCGCCGTCGCCGGCCCCGATGCCGAGTCTTTTCTCGATCATCTCTATCCCACCCGCGTCTCGACCCTTCGTCCCGGCCAGTCGCGCTACGCCTTGTTGCTAAACGAGCGTGGCTACGTGCTCGATGATGGGCTGATCTGTCGACAAAGTGAGACCGCCTTCGTCCTGACGCTGACCAGTGCGGGCGCGACGTTTGGCGAGCTGTGGATCCGCGACTGGGCGGAAGCCTTGAACGCGGACGTGCGGGTCATGAACCTGACCCATACACTTGCCGCGATCAACGTCACCGGGCCGCGTGCCGCCGATCTCCTGGCGCGCACCGGGGTCGAAGCGCCTCCTGCTTTTGCGCGCCATGCAAGGGGGGCGGTGGCTGGTATCGACTGCCGTATCTACCGCCTGAGCTTCACCGGCGAGCTTTCCTACGAGCTGCACTGCGCGGCGGCTGACGCCGCGACCCTGTGGCGACGACTCCTCGCGCTGGGAGAGGATCTCGGAGTCGTGCCGCACGGTCTCGCCACCTTGCTCGACCTGCGGCTCGAAAAGGGGCACATCGTGGTCGGCATGGACACCGATTTCGACAGCACCCCGCGGCGGATCGGGCACGCCTGGGCGGTCAAGCTCGACAAGGCCGACTTCGTCGGTCGCCAGGCGGTTCTGCGAACCAACCGCGTTCCCCTTGATCGCCAGCTCGTGGGCCTGGAGATGCCGTCGCCCGCACCGCAAGACGGTGCTGTGGTCCGGCACGATGGCGAGCATGCCGGCTTCGTGACCTCGAGCGTGGATTCCCCCAGCCTCGGCAAGGCGGTGATGCTTGCCTGGGTCGCACGCCGGGACGGCGAGCTTCCGTCCGAGGTGACGATCGGCGGTCGGCTGGCGCGACGCGTTCCCGTACCGTTCTACGACCCGGAGGGGGCTCGCGCGCGGGCACCGATCGATTGGGCGGTCCTGCGGCGGTCAGCACAAACGTGGGAGAACGAGGCCCCGGTGGCCGACCAGGTTGGCCCGCTCGCGCGTCTCGAAACCACCCGAATCGTTGCGAGTGTCGCGGCGCTGGACGCGTTCGCGGCCTCGGATCTGGGGGTGGAAGCGGCGCCGAGGTTGCGATTCGCCCCGGACGAGATGCTCTGCTTGGGGACGTTTGCCACGCGAGAAGGCATGGAGGGCGAGGCGATTGCGGATCCGCATGCGATCGTGGTGCGGGAGTCGGGCTACTTCGGCGCCTGGTGTGAGCCTGCCGAGGCGCACGAGCTCTTGGCGCGGCATTGCGCGTGGGCGCTGCCTCGTGAGCGGCCGGCCCTGGCGCAGGGGGCCGTGGCGGACATCGGGGTCAAGCTGTGGATCGAGCCGGAGCGCGTACTTTTCGTGGTCCCGGCGCCTTACGCGGCGACCTTCGCTCGGCGTGTGGGGTGGCACGAAGCGCGATGAACGAATACGTCGAGCGGCAGATCGTCCTACGCTGGGCAGCACCGGAATCCTTGCGGGATGCCTACGATGTGGTGATCATCGGAGGCGGTGGCCACGGGCTCGCCATCGCCTATTACCTGGCGACGCGCCACGGTATCTCCAAGATTGCCGTGCTCGAGCAAGGCTACATCGGCGGCGGCAACTCCGGTCGCAACACCACGGTCATTCGCGCCAACTACGGCATCCCGGAAGCGGTTCGCTTCTACCAGCACAGCATCGAGCTCTACCAGCGGCTGGAAGAAGAGACCGGGCGCTGGGTGATGCATCAGCAGAAGGGACTCCTTTGGCTGGCGCACAGTGAGCTCGGCGTTCGCGCGGAGCGCGCGCGGGCCGAGGTCAACACGGCCTGTGGTGCCAAGACCACCTTCGTCACGCCCCCGGAGATCGCCGACATCTGTCCGCAGCTCGATCTCGACGGCGGCGGCTCGTGGCCCGTGCGGGGAGCCAGCTACCACGCCGAAGGGGCCACCGCGCGCCACGACCGGGTGGTGTGGGCCTATGCCGAGGGAGCGATGCAGCGGGGTGTCCACGTCTGCCAGCGGACGCCTGTCGTCGGACTGCTGCGCGAGGGTGATCGGGTCGTGGGTGTCGAGACGCCTGCCGGGTGCGTCCATGCCGGCGTGGTGGTCGCCGCCGCCGGTGGGCACGTCACGACGATTGCCAACATGGCGGGACTGCGCCTGCCGATTCGAACCCACCCTCTCCAGGCGTTTGTGACCAATCATTACCAGCAGCAATTCGACACCATCGTGGCGTCCTCCGATCTGCTGTTTTATGCCTCGCAGACGGCACGAGGCGAGATGCTGATCGGCGCGGAAATCGACCGGCAGCCAAGCTACGCCTATCGTGCCGGGCATCGTTTTGTCCAGCACTGTGCCCATCGCGCGATGACGCTCTTACCCTTCTTGCGCGATCTGCGCATTCTCCGCCAGTGGACCGGTGTCTGCGACATGAGCCCGGACTACTCGCCGATCATGGGTGAGACGGGCATCGACGGCTTCTTGATCACCACAGGATGGGGAACATGGGGCTTCAAGGCCATTCCGGCCGGCGGTGAACAGATGGCGCGGTTGATCGCCGAGGGCGAGACGCCCGCATTGATCGCGCCCTTCTCCCTCGATCGTTTCGCCCGCGATCGCACCCTCGCGGACCGTGGGTCGGCGGGCACGCACTGATCGGTCGAGACCTATGGGGCGCACGGCATGAGCATTCGAATCCATTGTCCACACTGCGGTCCGCGTCCGCTCGAGGAATTCATCCACGGAGAAGTTCCCGTGGTGCCCGAAAATCTGATCGATCCCGATGCGCGCGATCTCGACCGTGCCTTCATGCGGACGAACCCCGAGGGCCCCAACACCGAGCGCTGGTTTCACGCCGACGGCTGCCGACGCTGGCACACCGCCGTCCGCGACACGCGCAACGACGTCGTCTCGAGCGACGTGGCGCCACCGCCCAACGGTACCGAATAGCGCGTCGCGTCCCGCGCGGATGGGTCACCCAAACGGGCACGGTTTCACGAGCAACCTTGCGTGAGTCGTCACGCGTTTCCGCTAGACGCGCGCCGGGCTAGAGCCTTGGCCGCTCATCCCCCCTTCTCTCGAAAGCTTTGATTCCAATGCACTTGATGGGCGCGCTAAGCCCATTGAGAGGATGGCACCGCGTGTGCTTTTCAGGCAGTCATCGTGAAACCGAGTGGCGATGCGCAGCTCTGCCTGCCGAATCGACGGATCGCCTACGAGAGGAGCTTCGAAATGCATGACGATGGCTTGTTCCGTCCACCTTCAGTCCCAGAAACGACACGCGCTGTCGGCCGACCACGCACACCGGTATGCACCATGCGCGCAGCCGCGCAAGTGTTGGCGCTGCTGGCTGCATCTATCGCGGGTCTCGCGAGCACGCCGTCGTACGCTCATGAAAACGCATCGGTCCGCCCGGCGGCCGATCAATCCGGGCCGCGGCCATTTCCGCTGCCCGAAGGCGTCCAGCTGAGCAAACCTTCGGCCAAAGCGGCCGTCACGGAAGCCGATGCGACCTTGAGCTGTGCAGCGTCGTGCTCGGGGGTCTTCTGCATCGAGCCCTATCTCCAGAGTCTGCTCTTTGATGAAGCGGCCAGCACCAATTCGGTCAAGATCGTGTTCCAGACCAATGGCCCGCCGAGTCAGACACCGATCGTTTCGTATGTCCAGGGCGACTGCTCGAGCTTTTCTCAGCCCATGCAAATCCATGCTTCGCCCTACACGATCACGGGCGGTCCGGCCAATGTGTACCATGCGACGCTCACTTCGCTCGAGCCGGGGAAGCCCTATTGTTACCAGGCGACGGTCGGCGGTGCGGGCGGTACCCGTCGCGCGTTCACCACACTCGAAGCACCGCCTTCGACCTTCTCGTTCTACGTCTACGGCGACACCCGCGCGGGAAGCGCATGCTATACGAGCAATCCTGCCCATCAATCGGTGGTCGCTGCCATGAGCGATCCCGCTGCCCTCGAAGGCGTGCGCTTCATTCTCAACAGTGGCGATTTTGTATATAGCGGCAACTGTCAGCGAGATTGGACAACGCAGTTCTTCGACCAGGCAGGTCCCATGCTCGCCGGCTTGCCGATCTTTACGGCGCCGGGCAATCACGAATACTACGATTGCGCGCAAGGGCATCACTGCACGATCAGCGGCTGTACACGAAATACCCAAGGGACCTACTACGAATCGTACTTCACGACTCCGAACAACAGCTCTTTTGACTATGGCAATGCGCGCTTCATTTCGCTCGATCTGACCTTGACCGAAGGTACCAGCGGTGACAATTCAGATCGGCTGCCTTCCGGTACGGTGAGCTGGCTCACGACCACGCTGGCGAACGCCGAATCCGACATCGGGATCGATCACGTATTTCTCTTCTACCACGCACCCATGTTGACCCTGGGCGCTTCGCACAACGAGCATCCGTGTAGCGATTGGCAGATTCAGAATCTGGCGCCGCTCTACGAAAAGTCGAGCAAGGTGCGCGCGATCTTCAATGGTCATACGCACTACTACCAGCGGTCGAAGAAGCTCTCGGGCGTGCGTCTCCAGAGCGGCCAGACCTGCGCGGCTGCCGATACGCCGATCGTCTACACCGACAATCCGGGAGGCGGCGTGAGCTATGTGGTCGCCGGTGCTGGCGGGGCGGGGCCGAGTACGCCAGGCTCGGCCAATTGGGTGGCGAGTGAGACCACGGAGCACGGCTTCCTCAAGGTCACGATCAGCGGACGCGATGCCTACGCCCAGCAGATCGGCACGGGCAGCTTCCGCGATCCGTTTCCGCTCGCGCTCGGCATCACGGGCGGTGTCGAGCACAATTGTGTGCTGACCGAGACCGGTGGCGTTCAGTGTTGGGGTTCCAACCAATGGGGTCAGATCGGCAATGACTCGACGATCAGCCCTCAGACCGTCCCGACCAGTGTGGTCGACGCCAGCCGAGACGCGATCAGCGGCATGGGGCAAGTGGCTGCCGGCGAGTACCACACCTGCGCAGTGAGCGCCGCTTCCTACTCGGTTGGCGTGGACGAGTATCTCGGTACGGTGCTCTGTTGGGGGTTCAACGGCAGTGGGCAGATCGGCAATGGGACGAGCGGCGGCTCGGTCCGGGCTGCTTCGCGGGTGCTTGCCAACTCGTCGGGTGCACCCCTCTCCGCGGCAACGCAGGTGGCCGGCGGCTGGAGCTCGACCTGTGCGCGGCTCGCTGATGGAACAGCTCGGTGCTGGGGGAACGCTCAATTCGGTCAGCTCGGTAATGGCATCAATGCTGAACAGCCCTTTCCTTATCCCGTGACGGTGATCGATGCGGGCGGTCAGGCGCTCGGTGACATCGCGCAGGTCGCGGTCGGTCAGTACCATGCTTGCGCTCTGATGAACGGCGGCACCGTGAGCTGCTGGGGCGACAATGCCAGCGGTCAGCTCGGCTACGCGACGGGCACGGCCACCTGGAGTGGGGTGGCGAGTCCAGTCGTGCTCGAAGCCAACACGCCGCTGACCGACATTTCCGGGATCTCGGCCAGCGCCTACAACACGTGTGCGATCAAGACCGACGGTACGGCGTGGTGCTGGGGGCTGAATACCTTTGGGCGGCTCGGTGGTGGCTCCGGCGGCGTGGTTCCGGCACAGGTTGCGGGCATCAACACAGCCGTCGGGCTCGCCACCAACTGGACATCGACCTGTGCGCTTCAGCAGGCTGTTTCTTCGGACTCGGCCAGCAATTCGGCGTGGTGTTGGGGCAGCAATGCGAAAGGACAGCTCGGCAATGCCACTGCGGGTGGCGGTTCGCCGACACAAGTCGGTACCTTGACCGGGCTGACCGCCCTCGGAGTCAGTGCCTACGGCGGCTGTGCCATCGACAACCAGAGCCAGGTCTGGTGTTGGGGCGATGATTCGTTCGGGCAGCTCGGTAACGGGACCGCGGGAGGCACGTCGACTGTGCCCGTCACCGCAACCGTGTCGTTGACCCAGTAGGCTCGCCGTGACTCGACAAGATGCGAACGTGGTCCCTGGCCGCCAGGGGACCACCCCTTTCGTCGCTCAGCGTCATGCCGTCGTGCTGCTTCGGGTGGTGCTGGTCGGCCAGTGCCTCGGCGGTGCGGGCTGGTGGCTCGCCGGCCGTGGACCTTGGGTGGGAACCTGGACCTCGGCGCTTGCCGCGAGCCTGGTGATCGCGGCGATTGCGATCGCCACCCGTGCCGCCATTCGGCCGGCCCTGCTGCTGGTCGCCCTGATCGAGGGGGTTACGGTCTTGGCGTTGACGACCAGCGGCACGGACGTCACCAGCGTGCTCAGCCCGATCTCGCGGGCGGTACGCTACCTGGGACCCATTGTGCTGTTGGCCTGGCTCCGTGAGTCGCCGCCGCCACGTTCGCGCGAGTCGATCGGCAATCGCCTGGCCAGGCTGGCGATTGCCGGGACGTTCTGTGGCCACGGCATCAAAGCGCTGCTGCACGATCCAGGGTTCGTCGCCCTTCTTGCCGCAGCCAGTGAGCAGATGCTCGATGCATCACCGCCGCTGGCCACGAGTTGGACGCTGTTGGCCATCATCGGTGGTACCGACGTATTGCTCGCAGCGGCGATACTCGGGAGTCGCGTCCGGAGCGTGAGTCTCGCCGTGCTCGCATGGGCAGCGCTCTGGGGCGGTGTCACGGCAATGAGCCGATGGTTCCTGCTCGGCCCGGAAGGCTGGTTCGAGATCCTCATTCGCTCTGCCAACGGTGGCCTGGCCGCGGCGCTGCTCTTGGGCTGGCTCGGGAGTGCGCGTCATCGGTCTGTACCGAGCGAAGGCGTGGAAGAACGTCGTCGCGGCAGGGCCGGTATGGTCGGTCCTTCGTCGGGCGATCGAGGTCTACCCATGGCGACCCGCGGTAGGCTGGGTGTATGAGCCAAGACAAGGATCTCGATCGTCGTCATGCCCTCGTCTGTGGTGCCAGCGCTGGAATCGGGCGGGCAGCCGCCCTGGCGCTGGCGTCCCGTGGCGCACGGGTGACCGTGCTGGCGCGCACACAGAGCGCGCTCGAGGCTGTCATCGCCCAACTCGAAGGTGCGGGGGCGAGAAGCCCCGCGCTGCTGGTCGCCGACCTCGATGATCGGAGTGCGCTCGCCAGCAAGCTCGACGAGTTGATCGCTTGGCGAGGGCCCGTGCACATTCTGGTCAACAACGCGGGCGGTCCGTCACCGGGCGCCGTCCTCGAAGCCGACGAAGAAGCCTTTCTCCAGGCATTCGGCCGCCATGTGTTGGCCAGCCATCTGCTCGTCCGCCGCCTTCTGCACGGCATGAAGGAAGCGGGTTACGGCCGCATCGTCAACATTGTCTCGACATCGGTGCGCGAGCCGATTCCGGGGTTGGGCGTCTCCAACACCATACGAGGCGCCATGGCGTCATGGGCCAAGTCGGTCTCCCGCGAGCTACCCCCGGGCGTGACCATCAACAACGTGCTGCCTGGCTATACGGATACCGAGCGTTTGCAGGCGCTTGCGGCCCGTGTCGGCCAAGAGAGCGACCGTGATCGGCAGGCGGTCATCGAGGGTTGGATTGCCGCCATCCCCGAAGGTCGCATCGCCGAGCCACGGGAGCTCGGCGAAGTCATCGCGTTCTTGGCTTCCCCCGCGGCATCCTACGTTCGCGGCACCAGCATTCCGGTGGACGGCGGCCGGATGCACGGAATCTGAGCAGCTCTCCATGCCCATTGCGGGCCACCGCCCAGAATGGTTCCTTTCAGATCCGGAAGCTGTAAGCGGAACGCTACTCGGGCCGGAAGGCGTACACGCCGCCGTTGTGGCCACCGAAGTACAGACTGCCGTCGCTGTCGACGAAGACCGAGCTCCAGACCTCCTTCTCGATCGGGAGCTGCGCGACCTTTTCGCCTCCGAGCGAGTAGACGAGAACGCCGGCATCGCTGGTGCCGATGAAGATCAGTCCTGCTTGCTCGGCAATGGCGGGGGAGCCGAAAATGCGGCCGCCTTCGTGCTGGGACCAGGCCAACGCGCCGGTGTCCGCGGACAGGGCGTAGAAGCCGTCCGAGGAGCCGATGAACACCCGGTCGCCGGCGATGGCTGGAGAGCCGAAGATATCTCCGCCCGTCTGGTAGCGCCAACGCTCGCTGCCGTCTCGGAGGGAGATCGCGTAGACGTGGTCGTCGTAGGAGCCGACGAAGGCAGCGCTGCCGGCGGTTCCTCCTGCTTGGCCCTGGCGGATTGCGGGTGAGGCGAAGATCGGCTCCTCGCTGGGTGCGAAGATCCACCGACCCTCGCCGGTGGCAAGATCGATCCCGTGCACGCTGCCGTCCATGACGCCGATGACCACCAAGCCGTCCACCACCGCGGGTGACGACAAGATGCCGCCGCCGGTGGTGTAGCGCCAGCGCTCTTCTCCGGTCTCCGCGTCGAGGGCATAGACGTTCTGGTCAAAGGCGCCGAAGATCACCACACCGCCTACGACCGCGGGCGACGACTGCTCGCCGCCCGGCCCCAGCTCGAACCGCCAGTGTTCTTCTCCGGTCTCGGTGTCGAGCGCGTAGAAACGGTTGTCGTCCGAGCCGAAGAACACCTTGCCGTTCACCACAGACGGCGAGGCACGAACCAAGGCACCGGTATCGAACTGCCAGATCTCCTCGCCCGTCGTGGCGTCGATGGCGTAGAGGCCGCCGCTGAACGAGCCGACGAAGACGCGCCCATTCACCACCGTTGGCGAGGACTCCACCTTGTCACCGGTATCGAACCGCCATGCTTGTCGCCACGCCGTTGCGCGCGGAGATGCACCGCGTTGTCCGGTGCGCTGAAGATCGCCGCGAAACGTCGTCCAATCGTCCATGGCTGGATCCTCGGATGCTGGAGCTGCGGCGGTTGGGGGCGCCGCGCCAGGGTCGCCAGGTGACTTGTCTTCTGCCGATTCGGGAGCTGCTGATCCGCCGCGACAAGCGACTCCGAGAAACAGGCTAGCGAGCACGATGGCCAAGCCGGTCCCGTATCGGTTCGCGTGCGTTCGGTTGGTGTGATGTCGCATTGCGAGAATCGTCTCACGAAACCTTCCCGATTCGTCGGTGCCCATCACGCCTTCAGAGATCTCGAGACCGGGTCACGCGCGGCTCCTGCCTGGTTCGGGCCGGGAGAACGCCGCGGTCGATCCGAACCACCCTTTGGGCTGGTGCATCAGCAGCGCTTTTCGCGCATGCTTCTCACGAAAGATGCGGCGTCCACACACGTCGCTACGCGGGAACCGGCCCAGCGGACGTGGCAACGTGCGTCGTCTGCCCCGGGTGCCTGGGCAGCCCGGGGTTCGCCGTCGTGAGGAGAGCGGTCATGCAGATCACGTGCTTCGTCAGTGAAGCCGCGTCCGTCTGTGCATTCGCGTTCGGCGCCGCGGAGGTCGAAGCCGTGCCGCGGCCCGAGGTGAGGACATGAAGGGCGCGCGCAACAGCGTGCCCGAAGCGCTCGTGCCGGCAGAGCCGTCGGTTGGTCCTGCCGCCGCGCCGATGCCGTCTTGGCGTCACGACGCCCCGTGATCATCGATACGTCTTTCACCAGCCGCAACACACAGGCGGCATGCCGTTTCCCTTCATCGAGTTCCGAACCAGCCGTGAAAACTGGCGCCGGCGGCTCGCGAAGCGGGGCAAGACATCCGCGGTCTCAGACGGTCGGGCCGAAACGCTCAATGCCGTCGCCTCCCGCTGCCAGCCCGTCGACGAGTTGGTGCCCGATCAACACGTAGTCCGCGGCACCTCAGCTTCTGTGCAGGACACCCTGGGCCATCTCGGCCGCGTCCTAAACGTCCCGCCCGGCGGCTACACGATGCACGAAGACCGAGCCCGACGAGAGCCTGGTCGTCTGCTTCCGCAACACCAGTCCCGCTGGCTCCATGGGCTCGATGGCGACGTCCGCAAGACAAACGTCAGCAGGAGACCCTTGGTGGGATCTGGCCCGAGAGATTCAATGCTCCCAGGTAAACGTGCGTTCACACGGTCTTCTTGGGCTCCCTGACGGCTCGCCACGGGAAAGTGCACGCAGTCCTTCTATCGGCTGCCCTGCTAACCGCTGATTGTAGGGAGGTGTGAGGTGGTGGAGCCGAAGGGAATCGAACCCTCGACCTCTTGAATGCCATTCAAGCGCTCTCCCAACTGAGCTACGGCCCCACGGACGGCGGAGTGTACTGCTGGCGTTCGTGGCTGTCAACGCTAGACGCGGGACCGTCTCGTAGGGGGGGATGGTGGACTCGGTGCGTCGTGCGGGGTTTGGTGCCTGTGGCCGCGCCTGGATGGGTGCGGTGCTCGTGGGATTGGCGATGCCCAGGGTGGGAGCGATGGGCTGGGGCGAGGCTGCAATGCGGCGCCGCTTGGGCGCCGCGGTCTCGAGTGCTGTTTTTGGGTCGAAACCAGATCAGAAGTGGTAGGCGACGCCGGCGTTGGCGGTGACAAAGAAGTTGGTGTAGTCCATGTCGACCGCGTGGCCCATGAGCTCGGCGACGAAGCTGAAGCGATTGTTGATGCGGAAGTCGCCGGTAATACCGAGGCTGAGGCCGAGCGAGGTCTCGTTGTCGACGAAGGTGTCGCCGGAGAGGTCGTAGACGCCGAGGCCGATGAAGAGGCCGGACTCGTAGTAGCTCTCCGAGAGGCGATACTCGCCGCCCACCGTGAGGTAGCCGAGATCGGCGTCAAAGCCACTGCCTTCGTCGGTGTCGAGCGGCAGCAGGCCGGCGCGGCCGGCGATCAACAGGCGCGGTGATGTCTCGAAGGAGAACGTCGCCTGGAAGCCTAGGTTGTCGAATCCGGGATCCGGCTCGGCATCTGAAGTGCCGCCGAGGATCAGCGATAACCCGAAGGTATAGCCAGAGTTACTTTCCTGAGCCACCAGTGGGGTGGTCAGGAGGCAAAGGGCGGCCAAAACGCCGCTGAACGCCAGGTTCTTCACGCGCAAGACGGTCATCTCCTCGGGCAGATCGGCCGGCCTGTTGGTGCCGGCGAGGCAGCGGGACGCCGCACATCGGCGCCTATTGTTTCAGATCCCTCGCTGTCTGGACGTTCTAGAGGGTGGACGGTGCCATCTCGCACCGACCGGAACCTCGGGAGCGCATCGCGAATGAATCTCGACAGAGTATACGGACGGCAACACCGAAGCGTCGCCCACAGGATGGGCGGGTCGTGGCTCGATCCTCTGTTCCCCGTGTTCTGCCTGGCGTGCGGCAAACCCGCCCAGGGAGCCGGACGTTCGATCTGTCTGTGCCTGCGTTGCTACGGCCAGGTCGTCCGTTGGCCTCGAGCAGCGTGTGCGGTGTGCGGCAAGCGACTCGGTGAGGTACCGCAAAATGGCTGCTACCGGTGCCGGGCGTGCCGCGCGACGCGGCCGGCCTATGATGCGCTGGTCGCCGCCTGGACCTACCGGCCGCCGGTCGATGCCGTCATCACAGGGCTGAAATTCGGCCGTCTCGACCACCTGGGGCCGGCGCTCGGGGCCTTGGCGGCAGACGCGCTGGTGCGCGCCACACCGAGTCATCATCCCGCGAGCTGGTTGGTGGTTCCTGTGCCGCTCCACTGGTGGCGCCGGCTCGGCCGTGGCTATGACCAGGCTGTCCTCATTTCCCAAGGTGTCTCCGATGTACTGGGGGCGACACCTCTTCGCGCCCTTCGCCGGACCCGTCGCACGGTGCCGCAAAGCCGGCTCGCGCGTGCGCAGCGGCTCGGCAATCCGCGCGGCGCGTTTGTCGTGCGCCGGGGCTGTCGCGCCCGGCTCCGTGGGCAATCGGTGCTCCTGGTCGACGATGTCGTGACCACGGGTGCGACGGTGAATGCCTGCGCCACGTGCCTGAAGGAAGCTGGTGCCAAGACTGTCGTGGCGCTGGCAATCGCGCGGACGGCGTAGAGAGATCGTGTGAGTGCGTCGATTTCGACAGAGATAATGTTATAGAAAAATTTAGATAAATTGATCATACTGCGCAAGACACTTCTGTATCTGACTGACCGAACGAGGAGGAGGTCTCATGCAATTCATGTCGTTTCTCGGGCTCGCTCCTGACGGACGCAGATGGGCCGGTGGTTGTCTGGCAGGTGCCCTTGTCGGTTCTCTCGCGCTGGGAGCGTGGTCTGAACCGATCCTCGCCCAGTGCCCGACCCGTTGGGACGACGCGGGTGTCTTGATTGAGGATCCTGATCCGCCTCCGCCTCCGGGCACACCGGATCTCTCGGTCGGAGGTCTGCTTCAGTTCGTTACCGATCAAGGAATCAGCACCCTCGGTGATCTCCTAGACGCGTTGCCGCCTGCCATGCGTCGCAACTATGCCCTGGTGGAGGAGACGCGAACACCGTTGCTCTCGAGTGTCACTTTCCCGCGCATGATCCTCTTTGGCTCTGACAGCCGGTTCTTGATGGCCCTGGGGACACATCCGGACGACGCCACGCGCGAGACTGTGGATATCGCGTCCCTGGATGATGCAACAGGACTCTGGACGTTCCGGTCACTCGACATGGCCGCAAGTCCGCCAGTCATGTCTGCGAACGATGCTGCGTGCATCGGCTGCCATGGCTCGCCGCCGCGTCCGATCTGGGGCTCGTATCCGGACTGGCCCGGCATCTTCGGGCCCATCAACGACCGTCTGACCGTCCCACAAGCGGCGCGCCTCGAGGCGTTGCGCAACGGAGGGGCAGCCTCTTCGGATCGCTTCCGCAGCCTGGACCTGTTGGATCAGCCGTATGATCCAGGTGACCTCTTCTCGATGCCCGGCCGGGCCTACCCCTATGTCAACACGGTCCTCAATATGGAGCTCGGCGCCGCTGTCGCGGATGGAGCCTACCGTCGGGCCCGACGCTCGCCGCTGTTTCGGCCGCTGCGCGAGGAAATCCTCCTGCGGAGCTACTGCGCCAGTGAGATTCCAGGATTCTTCGGCTCGCCAGCATTTCAACAACTCGAAGCGCTCTTGCTCTCTCTGGGAGCCTCGGGAAGCAGTCTCGACGACATGTACAACCTGCTTGGTCTCGACCCCAAGAACGACTTTTCACTTCACACCCTGGCGGATGAAGCGCCCGACCCAAACTGGAATGTCTCGGTCGACGATCTGTACGGTCTCTTCGACCTCTTGGTATTGGCTGAGTTGATGCACGAGAACGATGAGATTCGGTCGATCTTGGCGTCTCGACCCGATCTGGACAATGGCTTCTCGTCTGGCTGCTTCGATCATCTCGAGGATGCCCTGCGCTACAAGGAATACCAAGGTTGGACGTTGCGCAACGAAGCGCGCCAGGCGGCACGCGAAGCCGCTTTTGACATCGACCTTCTACGCAGCCACCAGGGGATCTTCGACCAGGCGACGCAGCCTCTGTGTCGCTACCTGGCAGCCAACGTGGGCCTCGAAGGGATGATCTTCGTCGATGGTTTCGAGTCTGGCGATCTCTCCTCGTGGGCGGTTACGCCTGCCAGCCCCTGATCGATCGGTCGATGTCTCGGCGGGCGGTCCGCTTCAGCCTTTGGTGGGGGGTGTGCGGCGGCGTGCTAGGATCGTGCTGAAGCGAACCGTTTGCGAAATCGAGACCCGACGCCAGGGGTGATGGGTGGGGACATTTCGGGTCGTTGTGGGCCGAACGGGCTCGGCAGCGGGACGACTTGCTCGCTGAATGGCTGGACAAAACCAATTGGTTGACTAGACTCGTATCTGAGAAGGTCTAGCATGCGTAGAGGTTGGCCGAGCTGGCCGGCTTCAGCGACTGTCGAAACCGAACGGTTACCAGCCAAGCGACTGACAGTCTCGAACGCACGAGGACCCGAACGGCACGAAAGGTATCGCCGGACCGATGACGAAAAGCCTGATGCGAACCGTCCGAACCATCCGATGGAACAAGAGTTGGCCGATCCTAGGCCTGCTCGTCATGACGGGAGTCATTGCGACCGGGGTGGGCGCACAGGAATCGAGACATTCAGAACAGCCGGCCGCGGCATCGCGCCAGGCTGTCGAGACGCCGCAAGTCGCTCAGCCGACGGCACCTTCTGCCGAAGCTGCCGTCGAATCGGCCGTCCACGGCCAGGTCACGACGGCGGAATCTCCTGTTCCCGCGGTCAAGGTCTATGCCTACGATGTCGCCAGTCTTCAATTTCAGAAGGTCTTGACCGACAAGGCTGGTCGCTTCCTCTTCCGTGCCCTGCCGGCTGGTCTCTACAAGGTCATCGCCATCAAGGAAGGCTTTCTGCCCGCGGTTCAGGTTCTGCGGCGCTGGCAGGAGGAAAGCTCCCAGCGCCTCGATTTGTCCATGGCTCCCAACCAGGAGCGAGAAGCCCTGGCGGGTGAGATGTACTGGGATGCACGCAAACGGGTTCCTGCGGGCGTGCTCCGGGATGCAGCGAATGCCTGGTCGGGCGAGCTCGTCGCCGCGCGCGAGCCGTTCGACGCGACGACCGCCGATCTCGGCCGATTCGAGGCGCAGCTGAGCGGACAGGGTGGTGTCGCCGCCGTTCCCGATGGTTACGACGGTCAGCTTACGGGCGCCAACCTCGGCGTTCGTGGCGCGGTCGGTTCCCTCGATGTCGGTGTCCGCGGCAACTTCCAGCAGCTCACCCCGAACGCTGGCGTGGGCGCCGGCCAGCCGGTTGCCAATGCCGAGCAGCGCGGTCTAGCAGTGCAAGTCGAGTCGGCAAGCGATCACCAAGTGCGGCTTTCGAGCACGACCGGAGCGATGGACGGCATCGCAGACGGCCAGCTGCGCCCGGTCGACCTCGAGCATCACCACCTCCAGTGGACCGGTCCCACGGGCAATGCAGGACGAGCTGGCGTCACAGCCAGCATCACCCAAGAGAGCAACTTCTTCCAGCCTGGCTGGATCGCGTTCGAAGGCTTGCCCGCTTCGTCCCGGACCCTGAATGTCGCGGGAAGCTACAGCGGCAACCTGGGCGAAGAGACCTCCCTCGAGGCCGGCGTGCGCTATCACGAACGCACTGCGGCCGGGGCCGAGAGCGGTCTGGGTTTCTCGGACCAGCGCTTGGACCTCTTCGGCTCGGCGGGGCGCCAGATCCAACCTCGGGTGATGGTCGAGGTCGGGCTCTACTCTCAGGTCCGCGACGGCAGCCTCTCGCTCATGCCGAGTGGCAGCTTCGTGGTCGATTTGGGAAACGACTGGTCTGCCAGCACGTCGATCGCGCACCGCTTCGAGCGTCGTGCCGAGGGCGTTCCGCTGCCGCAGGGATTCCACAGCACCCGGTTCGGGGACAACTCGGGATGCCAGCAAGCCGGCGAGGCCTGCTACGAGGTGTTCTTCAGCCGAGGTGATGCCGAAAGCGGCCAGCTTTCGGTCGGTGCGATCCACCGCGAATATGCGGAAACCCTCCGCGTCTACTTCAGCGACGACTTCTTCAATCGCCTCGAGAGCCTCTATCTCGTGCGCGGTGACGTCGTACCCGAAGTGCAGGTGAGTTGGGCGCGCAGGCTCGCGCCGAAGATCCTGGCACGCCTGCAGTCGAACTACGCCGAGGGCGGTGGCGGCCTGGTCTACGCGACCGATGACCGCTCGTTCGAGAACGACGTTCGGTACCTCGTCACCTCGATCGATACCCAGTTCGAGCGCACCTCGACCGGCGTCTTCGTGGCCTTCCATCACCTCCAGCAGTCGCTTCGGCAGGCCGAGGGCGAGCCGGCCGTGCAACTCGAGCGTGAACGGCTCCAGCTCATGCTGACGCAGGATCTCGATGTTCTCCGCAGCCTTCCGAGTAATTGGGCGGTGCGGCTGAACATGGAGCTGTCGCGGGGCGCCACGCCTTTCACCCTCGAGGCCGACGACGAGCTCAAGAAGACGCTGACCGGCGGAATCGCTGTCAGCTTCTGAGCCTCGGCGCGCCAGCGCTCGGCAGTCACCGATCCACGTTCCCCTTCCCGATAAGTTGACGAACCTGCATTCGGTGCGGTGTTCGAGAACGTTCGTCGTGACACGCGAGTCGCGACACGGGTGCGGCAGATCGCTGGCGGAGCGGCCAGCCGGATTCGCTGGCCGAATCAGGCCAGGGGTGGGTGAGAGAGTGGCTTTCCAGGCTGCGACGGCCTCGGACTGCCCATGAAATTGAATCCATTGGGTCGAATAAGATCCAAACGATTGGATCGCCGCGCGTAACTGCTGCTGTCTCAGCAGGTTTCTCGACTCGAGGGGTGGCAAACCGTGGCACGAATTCTGCTACCTCTTCGAGAGAGGTCTGCTCCGTGTCCACGATTCAACGTCATCGAAACGTCCTTATCGCCCTGCTGCTGACTGCTGGCGTCGCTGGGCTTGGGACCATCAGCTTCGAGCGCAAAGTGGCAACCTTCGAGCCGATGGGCTTCGAGGCCGCTTATGCAGATGGCTTGTGGCACGTGGCCGAGGTCGACCACCCAGCGGTGGGGCTGGCCGCCGGCGACCTGATCATGCAGGCAGCGGGTGAGCAGCCGCGAACCCCTGAGCGATTGCGGGAGCTTCTTCACGAGGAGCCGACGACCGACCTGATGGTCACGCGTGCCGGCGAGCTCATGCCGATCCGCTACGAGCGCCCCGGGCTCGACCTCGACCTGGCCTATCTCGTGCTCTGCGCAGTCGGCTTGGTCTACCTGTTCATTGGCCTGTTCACGGTTCTCCGGCGCGCCCAGACGCCGGCGCTACTCTTCTTCTCCTGGTGCCTGACGAGCACGGCGCTCTACATCATCAGTCCGCCGATCGGTGCACCTCAGGACGCTCTGGACCAAATGATGCTGTGGACGGACCAGGTGGCGGCATCGCTGCTGCCGGCCCTGACCCTCCACCTCTTGCTCGTCTTCCCATCTGGTCTCCCGGTTCTCGATCGTTTTCGGCCGGCCATCCCCTTCCTCTACCTGCCCGGAATGGCGGCCCTCGCACTGCACGCCGATCTCTTCTTCAACCAGGGAGGCTGGCTCGTCGGGCCGCCGACTCCTGGCAAGCTCGATGCGCTGGCCAAGCTCGATCTGGGAGCCTTGATTCTCTTCTCGATGGCGGGTGCGGCGGTTTTCGCAGTACGGCTGATCCGGCTGGAAGACTGGGAGGCGCGGCGGCAGGTGCAATGGGTCCTGGCCGGTGTTGTCGCAGGCTACGTACCGTTTGCCGGTCTCTACGGCACCGCCAGACTGTTCGGCCAGACGCGCCCCGAGTGGATGACCACACTCGCCGTTCTGGCATTGGCGCTGGTCCCACTGGGGTTCGTGTACGCGATCCTCCGGTACCGCCTTTGGGATGTTGGGCCGATCCTTCGTGACGCAGTCGCGAATGCATCCGCGCTCCTGGTGGGCGTTTTTGCATTTGTGCTGATCAACCAGGCGTTGAGCCGTAGCGTCGGGCCCGACCTCGGTGCTATTCGCAACCTTCTGGCTTTTGGCGCGGGGCTCGGTATCGCTGGCGTGTTGGTACCGGCACGCGGAGCCATCGCGAGCCGCCTCGACCGCCTGCGCTACGGGGGCCGGATGGCGGAACGCCGCGCGCTCGAGCGTTTGGGCGACGACCTGATGCACGAGCGTGATCTCGACCGTCTCGGAGGCCGCCTCGTCGCTCACCTGCGGAAGGGACTCGGCGTCGAGCACGCGAACATCTTGCTCACCACCCCGGGTGGCCTCGTGCCGCTTCAACCGGAAGGTGGCCTGCCGGCTGTCTTCGACGCGAATGCGTTCGAGGAGGATCTTTGGGGACGCGAGGTCCTGCGCCTGGCCGGCGCTCCGCTCCAGCCCGTTCCCGATAGCGAGCAGCGTCTGTACTTCGCCGGCTATCGCTACGTCTTCCCACTGACCGTGCGCGAGCAGCCAGTGGGGCTCGCGGTGCTCGGCAATCGTGCCGATGATGCGCCGCTGTCGAGTGAAGATCAGACCCTGGCACGCGGGCTACTGAACCAGGCGGCGCTGGCGATCGAGAACGCGAGTCTGCTCGACGAGGTCCAACGCCAGCTACAAGAGGTGACGCGCCTCGAGGCATCGAGCAAGGGGATTCTCGAGTCATCGCCCGCAGGGATCGCCTTGATCGATTCTGCGGGTGTGGTCAACGTGGTCAACCACGCGTTTGCCGCCATCGTCGGCAGCCCACGGAGCGCGATCCGTGGCCAGCCGTTGGCCGACTTCGTCCCGATGGTGTCGCTACTCGAGGTTGACGATCCGATGACCGAGGTCGCCTGGTGCGACGCGGGCGGCTCCGAGCATTACCTCCAGATCGCCATGGCACCGCACGAGGCGGCGGCAGCCGGCGATCGCACCCAAACGGTCGTCGTCATTCAAGACATCAGCGAGCAGCGACAGCTCGAGTCGTCCCTACAAGAGCAAGAACGTCTCGCCTCCCTCGGCCTGCTCGCCGCCGGCGTGGCGCATGAGGTCAACACGCCGCTGACCGGAATCTCGAGCTACGCCCAGATGCTCATCTCGGACCTACCGCCCGAGCATCCGCATCGCCGGTTGCTGGAGAAGATGGAGCGCCAGACCTTCCGTGCGTCGCAGATCGTCAACAATCTTCTCGACTTCGCACGCCATCGCGGCGAGCCGATGCGCCCTTTGAAGCTCGACACGGTGGTCTCCGAGTGTCTCGATGCCTTGGCGCCGCGGCTTGCGGATGGCGGTGTCGACTTGCAGTTCGACCCTGCAGATGAGCCCATCGAAGTCTTGGGTCACGAGGGAGAGCTGACGCAGGTGCTGACCAACCTGCTGGTCAATGCGATCGACGCGATGACCGCGCAGCAATCGAAGCTCCCCCGTTCGCTGTGCGTCGAGATCAGCCGCGATGCAGAAGCCGTGCTGGTTCGTGTCGCGGACACGGGGCCCGGTATTCCTGCCGAGCGACTCAACCGGGTCTTCGAACCCTTCTTCTCCAGTAAGCTACACAGTGGTGGTACCGGGCTCGGTTTGGCGATCAGCCACAACATCATCCGCCGGCACGGCGGCGAGATGCGGGCAGCGAACCTACCTGAGCGAGGTTGCGCCTTCACGATCCGCTTGCCGCATCCGGCTACGTGAGCGAGTGCAGCACCAGCGCGCTGCAGCCCGGTTGGCGCGCTGCAGTCCGACTGGCGTGTTCTCCCCAGGGCTACCTAGCTAGCAACCAGGGGTGGAGCGTCGCCCGCTTTGGATCGAAGGGCGTAGGATCATTCGAGTGACGGACGCAGCCAACATTTTGGTGATCGACGATGAGGATGTCCTGCAGGACATCCTCACGATGCTGATCGCGCGAGAGGGCTGGCGCCCCCTGTCGGCAACCACCGGCGAGGCGGGGCTTCAGGTCCTCGAGCGTGAGGATGTCGATCTCGTATTGCTCGATCTGATGCTGCCTTCGATGTCGGGGATGGAGGTTCTCCGCCAGATCCGCCAACGCGATCCGGATCAGGTCGTCGTGATCATCACGGCCTTCTCGTCCATCGAGGGGGCAATCGAGGCGATGCGCGAGGGGGCTTTCCACTACATCCCCAAGCCGTTCAAAAACGACGAAGTCCTCATCACCATCAAGAAGGGGCTGGAACGCCGGCGGCTGACGTCCGAGAACCGAAGCCTGCGCGCCGAGCTCCACAAGCGCTACGGATTCGACAACATCATCGGCAAGAGCAAGCCGATGCAGCGGGTCTTCGAGCTCATTCGACTGGCTGCACCCTCGAAGTCGAACATTCTGATTCTCGGCGACTCCGGTACCGGCAAGGAATTGGTCGCCAAGGCGATTCACCATCACTCGCGCCGGGCGGACGGGCCGTTCGTGACGGTCAACTCCGGTTCAATGCCCAGTGACCTCCTCGAGAGCAATCTCTTTGGCCACGTGAAGGGCGCCTTCACCGGCGCGGTGGCCAACAAGAAGGGGCTCTTCGAGATGGCCGCCGGCGGATCGATCTTCTTCGACGAGATCGGCAATATTCCGCTGGAAACCCAGGCCAAGCTGCTGCGGGTGATCCAAGAGAAAGAGTTCATGCGCCTCGGCGGTGTGGAGACGATCCAAGCGGATGCGCGGATCATCGCAGCGACCAATGCCAACCTGGAGTCCATGGTTGCGGAGGGTACCTTCCGTGATGATCTCTACTACCGGCTGAACGTCATCACGGTCGATCTGCCGCCTCTGGCCGAGCGCCCCGAGGACATTCCCTTGCTGGCGCGTCATTTCCTCGCCGAATACGCGACGGAAAACGAGAAGTCGGTGGTCAACATCTCTTCCGAGGCCATGGAATGCCTGCTCGACTTTCACTGGCCAGGCAATGTTCGTGAGCTCGAGAACGTGATCGAGCGCGCGGTCGTCCTGTCGACGGACGAGGTCATTGCACCGTCTCTTCTGCCGCCTTCGGTGCGTGAGCCGCGTGCCCAGGCCGGCTTGCCCGCGGCGCCGCCTCACCATGGTCTGTCCCTCAAGGAAGCCATGGCGCAATACGAGCGGCAGCTGATCGTCCAGGCGCTGCGTCAGGAGAATGGCGTGCAAAAGCGAGCAGCCGTTCGCCTCAAGGTCAAGGCGACCACGCTCCACGAGATGATGAAGCGGCTCAAGATCACGGCCGAGATGTACGGCGCCGCCTGAGGCGCCGAGCCGCACCACGCTTCCAGCTTCCCCGTCGAACGTCCACGCCAACCGTTGCCTCCGCTGTAACGTTCGCGTCCTCTTGTGTAAGGAAATCTGGCACGGGGAGGTCAGACCTCCCAGCGCGAATCTCCGTGGATGCTGGTGTTGATCTCGGTGTGCAACCTAGGTCTTTCGTTCTGAGACATTCAAAATAGCTCGCGAAGTCGCGGTCCTTCTTGGCAGCTTGCTTGCTCTCTGAAGTGGCACGTCACGCATCATTTCTTACTCTCATGGGAGGCCCACGACATGCAACCACTCCTCGCACCAACTGTCTCGCAAGAAACCTACTTCAACCCGAGCATGCGCCCACCTGTCGCCCGCGTCTTGACCGGCCGCGAGCTTCGGGCGTTGTTCAGCACGACCTCTGATTCCCGTGATCAGGCGCTCTTCAGCTTGATGGTCGGTGTCGGCCTGCGCCTGGTCGAGATTCCGCGCCTCGAGCTCGACGGCTTCGTCCGCCGGCAAAACGGCACGGCGTTGCTCTACGTGCAGCCGGGCGAGCTTCACCGCGGGCGCCTCTTGCCCTTGTCTGGCAGGCTGCTCGAGTCTGTCGAGCGCTACATCACCGAAACCGGACGCCGGGTCGACGGCACCGGTGCACTCTTCCTCAACGACGAGCAGCAACCGATGAATGCGCTACAAGCGGGCCTCTCCGTGCTCCGAGGCCTCGCCCGAGCCGGCATCGACTCTCAAGAATTCGTTCGCCTGGAAGGCGAAAAGATGCTGATCACCGACGTGCTCGCTTGGAGCTTCGCAGCGCGCTACATCAAGAGTGGCGGCCAGCTCAGCGATTTGCGTCGTCGTCTCGGCCACCAGACCCTCGAAGAGACGCGCCAGCTCGAGGCGCAGCTCGCCATGTTAGGCCTCCAGGTCACGCCAGCGGCCTAGTTACGATACGGGGAAAGGAAGGGGTACCACCTCGGCGCAACCGCCCTCAGCCACCTCGAGCGTGGTGCCATCTTCGGCCCGCTTGTGCACGATCGCAAGGCCGATGAGGCCGTGGCGATCCGAGTGGACGAAGCTGGTAACGGTCCCGGCTGACCGGCCTTCGAGCAGTAGATCGGCCCCGGCAGGACTGGCGGTTCGGTCGGTGAATCGGAGGCCGCACAGGCGGCGGTTCACGCCGCCTCGGTAGTGAATCCGCGCGACGATCTCTTGACCGAGATAGCAGCCTTTGGTGTAGCTCACGCTCTCGTCGCCCAGACCCGATTCTTGCGGGAAGTTCGCTGGCCCCATGTCCTGGCCGTAGCGCGGGCGTCCTTCCTCGATGCGCAGGCGATCGAGGGCCTGGCTTCCCACTGTCGCCAGCCCATGAGCGTGTCCGGCCTCGAGCAGCGAATCGATCCGCGGTGTCGGGTCACCGCTCATCCACAGGGACCACGCAGGCACGCCGAACCGTGCATCGCGGACGATCGTCGTAGGCTGACCGGCGAGATCTCGGACGATGTGAGACCAAGCCGCTTCGTTGGGCAGAGAAGCCCCCAGCGTGGCCAGAAGCTCTGGCACGGCCGGACCGACGAGCGTCACGGTCGTTGGCTGGGGAACGAGCGAGAGGTCCACACGATCCGCAATCCGATACTTGAGGATGTGCTCGGCAAGGGCATCACCCGTTCCGGGTGCCAGCTCGAGCACTAATTTCTCGTCATCGGCCAGGGCCACGAGGTCACCGAGCAGTCGGCCTTTGATGTCGGTGAAGAACCCATAGATCCCCTCACCCGCCGCGAGACTGTTGACGTCGCAGGTCACCAGGCCACCGAGGAAGCGCTGGCGATCCGCGCCGGTGAGGGCCAGACGGTCCATCTCCGAGCGGTCCACCAGGCCGCTCGTTTCACGCAGCGCCCGGTACTCGGCGGCCGGATCGCCGTAGCTGATCGGAGATTGGCGGCTCGCTGCCTTTTGCGAGTTTGCGCCGGAATCCGGGTCGGGATCGGCTTCGGAAGCGGCTTCGAACTGGGCGCCGAAGCGCTGATGGAGGGATGCAAGGGGACGTGTGATTGCCATAGGTCGGTCAGCATATCCTGGCGCGGCAGGCATACAATCAGCCCCATGGCACCGAACCTCGCACGCGAGCAGTCCCTTACCTTCGAGCAACCAGACGGCCCGGTCCTCGAGGGCGTGCTGCATCGGCCGAATCGCTCGGGCGCCCGACCGGTCGTGGTCGTCTGCCATGGCTTCAAAGGCTTCATGGAGTGGGGCTTTTTCCCGTCGCTCTGTCGTTTGCTGGCAGACCGCGGCTTCGCAGTCGTGCGCTTCAACTACTCGGGCGCCGGTCAGCGGCCGGGCGAAGATCGCACCACGGATCTCCACGCCTTCCGGGGCAATACGCACAGCCGCGAGCTGCAGGAGACCCTGGCCGTACTGGATGGCCTACGCGATGGTGTCGGTGGAGATTGTGTCGACGCCTCGAGGGTTGGCCTGTTCGGGCACAGCCGTGGCGGTGGTGCCGCGCTGCTGGCCGCTGCGCATCCGCGCGCGGCGGGGCGCGTGCAGGCATTGGTCACCTGGGCCTCGGTCGCGACGTTCGACCGCTACAGCGACGAAGCCAAACAGCAATGGCGGGCGCAGGGAGAGTTTCTCGTGCTCAACGGACGGACCGGTCAGGAGCTGCCCCTGGGGCTCGGCCTGCTCGAAGACATCGAGGCCCATGCGCACGGCGGCTCCCTCGATCTCGAGGCTGCTGCCGCGCGCCGTACGGCTCCCTGGCTGATCGTTCACGGCTTAGCAGATGCCGTCGTCTCGATCGATGATGCGCGCCGGCTGGAGCGCGCTGCAGGTGGTGAGCACGCCCTTCGAGAGCTCGAGGGCGCAAGCCATACGCTGGGGGCGCAGCACCCCTTTGCGGGGCCGACTCCCCATCTGACGACCGCGCTCAACAGCACGCAGTCGTGGCTGCGGCGTCACCTCGGCTGAGGTGTTGGGTGGTCCGCTTCGAGACGTATCGAAGGAATTGAATGTGGGAAACCCTCCAAGAAGCAAGCCCGAATCAGCGCTGAGGTCGTTGCCGCAGCGCGCATTCGCCACTTGTCGACCCGTCTGTCTCCGAGGGCATGCCCGATGACATCACGCTTCCACCGCCCGTTCTGCTTGCTCGTTTTGGTTGCCGCCTTGAGCCAGACTTCCCATGCCTGCCATGTGGCGGCCAGCTTGCGCCACTACGAGGATCTCACCGCACGGCAGCAGAGCCTGCTCATCCATGGCGCGATGTCCCATGAGCAGATTCCGTACACGCTCGAGCGGGCCACCGCGTGCACCGGCGGCATGGCCGACATCTTCCCTTGCGACAAGGTCGATCTCCTCTCGGTGCGGTCACTGAGCCAACTTGGTGGCGGTTCGGGCAACGACATGTGGGGGTGGGTCGATCCGCTGACCGGCACCGAGTGGGCCTTGTTCGGGCGGACGACCGGCACGTCATTCGTCAATATCTCCGATCCGGAGAATCCGACCTGGATCGGCAATCTGCCGACGGAAGCGGATTCCTCCACCTGGCGCGATATCAAGGTCTACAAGAATCATGCATTGGTCGTTGCCGACCGAGCCGGCGCCCACGGAATGCAGATCTTCGACCTCACGCGGCTACGCTCGGTGGCCTCGACGCCCGAGACGTTCGACGCGGATTTCGTCTACAACGGCTTCGATCGCGCACACAACATCGTCGTCGACGAGACTTCCGGCTTTGCCTATGCCGTCGGCAGCGAGACGTGCAACGGCGGTCTGCACATGATCGACGTCCGCGATCTCACCAGCCCGACCTTTGTTGGCTGTTTCTCGGCGGATGGCTACACCCACGATGCGCAGTGCGTGACCTACGCTGGCCCGGATACCGAACACCGGGGCAAGCAGCTCTGCTTTGCGGCGAATGAAGATACCGTCACGGTGGTCGATGTGACCGACAAAGGGAACCCGATCCAGCTCTCACGCAGCGGCTATGCCGGCAACGGCTACACCCACCAGGGCTGGCTGACAGAGGATCACGCCTACTTCGTGCTCGACGACGAGCTCGACGAGATACAACAAGGGCATAACACCAGGACCTATCTCTGGGACCTCGCCGACCTCGACGCGCCGACCATTCTGGACACCTTCGAAGCCGCTGGTGCTGCCATCGACCACAACCAATACGTTCACGATGGTTACGCCTTCCAGGCAAACTATCGTCGCGGCATGCGCATCCTCCGCGTCGCACCTCCCGAGCCTGTTGCCGAAGTCGCCTTCTTCGATACCTACCCGGCTGGCGACGAAGCGAGCTTCAGTGGCGCCTGGAGCGTGTATCCTTTCTTCCCCAGCGGAGTTGTCGCCATCTCGGATATCAACCGGGGCTTGTTCCTGGTGCGGCCGCAGCTCGAGCCGCCTTCGGCAGTCTTCGGCGACGGTTTCGAGTCGGGCGATGTCGGCGCGTGGTCGCATACGAACGAGCCCTAATCCAGGGAGATCGAGGCATCGTGAGGCCGGTACCGAGATTCGGTCATCGCGCCATGCTCTCCCTCTTGCGTAGGTAGGCCCAGCGATGTTCAAGGTTATCTTCCGGCACCAGGGCGACGTCCTCGAGCTCTACGCTCGCAACGTCGGACAAAGCTCGCTCTTCGGCTTTATCGAGGTCGAAGAGCTTGTTTTTGGCACCCACTCGGAGATCGTGGTCGATCCCAACGAAGAATCGCTCCGCCGGGAGTTCGAGGGCGTCAAACGGCTTTACGTCCCCATGCACGCAGTAATCCGGATCGACGAGGTCGAGCATGAGGGGACCTCCCGGGTGCGGACCGAGAAAAAGGACGAACCGAGCGGCGAGCGCGTCGTGCGGCCCTTCCCGTTGCCGATCCCTCCGTCCGGATCTGGCTCCTAAAACGGCCCTGCGCGGGGGGGCGCCGCCGCTTTGTTAGAGCGATCGCGCAAAATCTTGCCGCGTCGAGCAAGCCTCCATTAATTTAATGTAAATATGCTTTCATGTGTGTTAATCTTTGCGTGGTCTTTATGAAACTGATTGCGCTTCCGGACGCTGCGGCGTGGTGAATGCGTGGGGAGAAGGCGGCCGAAGTGCCCGATCTTCGGAGGATCCCCATGCCACGATCTCTGCTCGCCTTGTTCGCAGCAGGACTGCTTGCTGCTCTTCCCGCCCAAGCTCAATTCGCCAATGCTGATCTGGCCGGCGCGGTCGTCGATGGCCAAGGGGGAGGTCTTCCCGGCGTCCTGGTGACCGCAACCGACCAGAGCACCGGGCTTTCTCGCACGACAGTTTCGGCAACCAACGGGGCCTATGCCATCAATGGACTGCGACCCGGCACCTATGACGTGACCTTCGCGCTCGATGGTTTCCAGACGGTCGAGCAAACCGCCGCCTCGTTGCGTGTCGGGCAGCAGGCTCGAATCGACGCCACGCTCCAGTTGTCAGAAGTCGAAGAGACGATCACGGTGACGGGTGAGGCACCGATCATCGAAACCACCTCGAAGGAGATCGGAGGAACCCTAACGACGGTCGAATTCGAGACACTGCCGACCCAGAATCGATCGGCCCTCTTGTTCGCCAGCATCCTTCCGGGTGTGATCCCCTCGCCAAGCACCGAATCAACGGCCTCCGACGCGCTCTTCATCAACGGGCAGGATGACAACAACAATTCGTTCAACATCGACGGTGCCAACAACGACGACGATGTGATCGGCGCGCGTGCAGGGGCGCAGGCTCGTACGCCGATGGAAGCGATTCAAGAGTTCCAGGTCTTGACCACCCAATTCGATGCCGAGTTCGGAAACGCGCTGGGTGGTGTGTTGAACGCCGTGACCAAGAGTGGGGGCAACCAGCTCAAAGGTGCCGTCTTCACCTACTTTCAAGATTCGGGACTGAACGACGAGAATTTCTTCACGGCCCGCAACGGGCTCCAGCAACCAGATAGCGAGTACCGATCGAGCGGCTTTGTCGTGGGCGGCCCGCTGGTGCGCAACAAGGCGTTCTTCTTCGTCAGCTATGAAGACAACCTCGACGAAGCAGGGGTTTCGAACAACTTTGCATCTCGACCGGAGCTGAGTTTTACGACGACGGAAGACAACGATATCGAGAACGTCCTCGTCAAGCTCGACTATCAACCGGCGGAGCATCACCGTCTGGCATTCCGTACGCTTCGTGAGACTTCACCGCAATTCAATCAAATCATTGGAAATGTGACGCTTGCCGCGGCGCGGGAAGAAGACGATACGGATTCGAACTGGACGCTATCGCTCGAATCCGTGCTGGGTGAAAAGGCATTCAATACAGCGCGCGTGGCCTTTACCAAAGAGGATGTCTCTTTCGCCAACCCGGGCTTCAATAACAACGGTCAGGACTTCGATGCGCAGCGCGATCTTGCACCGAGTGAGGCTCGCCCCGGATTCACAGATGGCGCGAGTACGGTCGCGCAGTCGCGAATCAATCGCGCTCTGCAGATCGGCGACACCTTTTCCCTCTTCCTCCCGGACTGGCACGGGGAGCACGAGCTACGCATAGGCTTCCAGTACTCCGAGCGGGAGGAGGAGTTCACCAACTTCGGGACACTCAACGGCCAGTTCTTCAACTTCGAAACCGACCGGCCGTTCGACCCCAACGACGTGGGCACCTACCCGGGAGCGTTCTCTCTCCGGGTCCTGGGCGGACTCACGGCGGAAATCCCCGAAAACGAGACACTCGGGGTATTCGCCCAAGATGACTGGCGTGTGACCGACCGCCTCACGCTCAACCTTGGTGTCCGCTTCGACACCGAGAACATCACCGAGGATGACAACGTCGCGCCGCGCTTGGGATTTGCTTGGGATCCTCGGGGCAACGGCAAGACCGTCGTCCGAGGCGGGTATGGCCGCTTCTACGATCGCTTTCAGCTCGGATTCTTCGCGAACTTCTTCCTCGACTCCATCAGCATTCCCCAGGGATTCGTGCTCCGTCTGCCAGATGTCGGCCAGAATCAGCAGCTCTTCTTCGACCTCGCGCAGCAGAATGGCGTGACGACGCTCGCACAGCTTCGCGATCTGATCGCGAGTCAGCTGGAAGGTGGCGCCATGGCGCCGATCAATGCCTTTCCGACGGTCGACAATCCAAACCGCCGGCAGCCCTATCTCGACAGCTTCAGCATTGGCGCCGAGCACGAATTCCTTCCGGGCCTAGCGGGCTCGGTCGATCTGATCCGGACCGAGAATCGCGACGTTCTGCTCACCGCCGACCTGAACCCGAGCTCCACGGCGCAGGGTGGGCGCCCGAACATCAGCATTCTGGACGGGCAGCAAGTTGCGCTGGGTTCCATCATCACCTGGGTGAACGCAGCCGAGAACGACTACAACGCAATCCAGCTCTCGCTGTCCAAACGGTTCAACGGGCGCTGGGGCGGTCGGATTTCCTACACGCTGGGGGATTCGGAGGGGAATCACGAGGGTGGTGGTGGTGGCACGGCTGCTGCCGTTTTCCAGTCTCGTACCGAAACGGGCTACAACTTCGACACCGGGCAGATCATCGGTGCGCCACTCGACCTTGGCCTCGATGATCCCCGGACGCAGAACGTGCCGTTGCGTTTCCACCGTGATCAAAACTTGGTCATTTCCGGTACGTACCGCGTGCCCAAGACATCGTGGCGGGACAATGGAGGCCTGACGATCTCGGGGCTCTATCGCTTCCTCACCGGAGATCAGGTGACCTTGCTCGCCAACACCGCGCGGCTCGACAATGGCGGCCGTGCACCGCTCGCGCCCGGTAGCTACGACGCTTCCATACCTTCCGACATCGCGCAGGACGGCACACAATTCAGCGGTGCGCTGCGGGGGGCTGAGAACCCAGACTTCTCTCGCGTCGACCTGTCGTTGCGCTATGACCTACCGTTCTCAGGGCGCTACGTCGTAAAGCTACAAGCTGACATCTTCAATCTCTTTGACGAGACCAACTTTGCCAGCCTCGGAGGTACCCGTCAGGGGACCGGTACCTTCTTGACGCCAGGGAACGCCTTGAATCCACGGGAGTTTCAACTCGGCCTGCGCTTCGAGTTCTAAAGCCCGTGCAGGCGGCGGCGCGGGACGCCTACTGCGGAATGAGGAGCACGGAAGGGTCGGCGAGCTCGGGATGGATCCGGTTGAGGTCGGCGGTCTTGGTGACGCCGGGAACGGTCGCGTCGCCCTTCCATTGCCAGAGGTCCCAGGTGGACCAGCCGCTTGGAGTGCGGGGACTGTCGACGCCATATTCGGCGACCCAAAGCGGATAGTCGCCAAACTGATCGTCCATGTGTTTGTCCCAGAACGTCGGGCTGGTGTAGATGATCGGACGGACGCCGTAGTGCGCTTCGATCGCGTCCAGGTAGATCCTGAACCGATCGGCGAGACCCGGCTTCGTGTTGCGCCCGATGAGCTCGAGATCGACCACCGGCGCCAAATCGCCTGGTTCCAGGATGACCTTGCTGATGAAGAAGTCAGCCTGGGCCCGCGGATCATCCTCGGTGACGTAGAAGTGGTAGGCGCCGCGGATGACGCTGGCCGTCTTCATCGCTGGCCAGTGCTGGGCAAAGGCTGGGTCGGCGAGATCAATGCCTTCGGTGGCCTTGACGAAGGCGAAGGTCGTGCCCGCGTCACGCACCTGTTGCCAGTCGACAGCGCCGCTGTGGCGGGAAACATCGATGCCTTCGGTCAGTGCCACGACGGAGGGGGGCGTTTGCTCGGTGGCGATCTCACCAGGTCGTGGGCTGTCGGCTGGTGCGGGTGTCTCGGCCGGTGGGCTGGCGCTGGCGACGGCGGAATTCGGCGTACTGGCGGTCGGCGGTGGTTGCCCGCATGCCGCTATCGTGATCAGGATCAGCGCAGCCCAGAACGTGGACGCCTGCGCGCGAGCTCTCCGTGGCGTCATGTCAGTGTCCACGAACGGTATGGGGTTGATACGGCTCGGCGAGGCGCGCGAGCTCCGAGTCATCGAGCCTCACGTCGACGGCTCGAACGGCGGATTCGAGGTGTTCCATCTTGGTTGCGCCGACGATGGGGGCACTGACACCAGGTTGCGCCAAGAGCCATGCGAGTGCAACCTGGGCCATGGGAGTCTCCCGGGCTGCGGCGACTTCGGCGGCACGCTCGACCACATCCCAGTCGCAAGCTTGGTCGTACATCCGGTGGCTGTAGTCGTCTGTGCGTGCGCGCACCGTTGGCGTCGGCGTGTCACGTGAGCGATTGCCGGCGAGCAGGCCCCGCGCCAGTGGGCTCCAAGGGACCAGCCCGATCCCTTCGTTGACACAGAATGGGATCATCTCTCGCTCTTCTTCTCGGTAGGCAAGGTTGTAGTGATTCTGCATGGAAACGAAGCGTGCCCAACCATTTTGTTCGGCAGTGTGTAGCATCGTCGCGAATTGCCAGGCATACATGCTCGAGGCACCGATGTACCGTGCCTTGCCGGCTCGCACCACCGTATCGAGCGCCTCGAGCGTTTCCTCGATCGGCGTATGAGGATCGAAACGATGGATCTGATAGAGATCGACGTAGTCTGTCCCCAAGCGCTGGAGCGACCGATCGATCGAAGCCAGGATGTGCTTCTTGGAAAGGCCACGATCGTTGGGGTCGTCGCTCATCGGGAAGAAGACTTTGGTCGCGATGACCACTTCGTCCCGGCGGGCGAGCTCGCCGAGGGCACGCCCTGTGATCTCCTCACTGCGCCCGAGGGAGTACATGTCCGCCGTGTCGAAAAAGTTGATTCCCAGCTCGAGCGCGCGCGCGAAAAAGGGCCGCGCGGCTGTCTCGTCGAGTACCCACGCGCGCCACGCGGGATCGCCATAGCTCATGCAGCCGAGGCAGATGCGGGAGACCTGAAGACCGGTGGAGCCGAGCCGTTGATATTGCATGGGCTTATGCTAACGCGCACCGGTTTGATTCTGGGATCGACGTTGCACTACGCTCGCTGATCCAACCCCGATCCGCTCAGCTTCCCAGAAGTCCCGATCCGAGGCACTCAGATCCGAGAAACCTGCGACATGAACCCGAGCAAGCCATTCACTCATGCGTCCGACCAACCCGGAGGTGGCCACGGGATCCGCGGCGCCGGGCACGATTCGGCACGGTTGCGTCTTCACGCGCCCGGGTCGACGACGAACAAGCTGGATCGTCTCCTGCTGCGTGCGGTCGCGGCAGGCTTCCTCGGCTTCGGCGCGTGGACGCTGGCCTACCAACTCGTGCTGGTCACCCGCTGGCCAGCGCGGATTACCGTGCTGCCCTTCCTGATGGTGCTCGCCTTGCTCGTCGCGGCCTGGCGCGGGCTCGGGCGTCGGCGAGCGACGTCGGCTGCCGCCGAGGAGCCCGCGGTCGAGGGGCTCGCGCAGTGGCCGGGGAAGGCGGTTGTCGCGTCGACCGTTCTCCTGTGCACCATTGCCGGCTTGCTCGCGTTGTTTCTGGCTCGTCCCGATCTCGATGACTTCTCGTTCTTCCATCGGGCCGTCGCGCAGCTCGATCATCTCTCCGAACCGTTCTTCCTCGACGACCAGAGCCACGACATCCCGGTCCCGCCGCTTTCGACGCATCACTTGCTGACTGCCTACGAGCCGCTGGTCGCCTTGACGGCCAGCGCCATACAGATCGACCCGGTGTTGCTCTACCAGAACACGGCTGCCTTTTTCGCAGGTGTGTTCATGGTGGTGGTCTTTCTGCTGCTCTTTCGCCAAGTCGGCCTCGGCTGGCCCGCATCCCTTCTCGCCACGGCCACCGCGCTGGCCTTCCACCTCCTCGATGGCGGGCCACACCGTTCCTTCGGACACTTCGGCCTGGTGCGGCTCTGGCATGGCAAGGCGATTCTGGCCACGGTTCTCTTGCCCGCACAGGTGCTCCTTACCCTGCGCTACCTCGCGGCGCCGTCGGCTCGGCGATTTCTGCTGATGGCCATGTTGGCTGTCTCGGCGGTCGGCCTGAGCAGCTCGGCGATCTTCATGGTGCCGATCCTGACCGTGGCCGTCTCCCTGGCACATTTCGCGCAGAAGAAGGCCATGGGCGAGAAGCTGCGCGACGCGGTGGGGCTCAACCTCTCGGTGTTCTATTGCTGGGCGCTCGGGGGCGCCTTGGTCCTGGGCTGGCTGCCGCGCCCCGTCGACACGACCATCTGGGTAGACGCCTTTCCTGGCCACTGGCTCGAGAATCTGGCCATGGTCTTGGGCAAGCCACTGACCATGGTGCGTGACTTCGTGCTGTTGGTCGTGGTGCCGCTCGTGCTGCTGCCGCGACCCTATCGCTGGATCGTGCCGTCGATCTCGCTGGCACTGATCGCGCTCGTAGCCAACCCGATCGCCGGTTCCGTGTTGATCGATCTGGTGCAGCCTGGTGGATTCTGGCGCCTGGCCTACCTCTTTCCTGTGACCTGGTGCGCGGGACTGTTGGCGACCGCGCTTTTCGCCAATGCTGGGCGCCCAGGCGCATCGGCCAGTGGGCACCGGGTCCGGGCCGCGGTGGCGATCTGTACCCTGGCGATGGTCGCGATCTCCTTCCCGGGGACGGTCTTCGACAGCCCGACCCGGTGGCATGGAGCCTGGGACTACAAATTCGCGCCGCGCCCGCTGAAGTTCGCGCGCATGGCTTTGCCGCACCTGGCCGGTCGCCACCTGCTGGCACCGCCGTCGCTTTCCATCCTTTCGATGCTGGACCCGACCATCAAGCTCGAGGTCGGGCGCGACTTCCAGACTTTGCACGCATTCCGCAATCTCGACCGCGAGATCGATGGCAAGCGCCGCGTGCGGGCACAGGAGGTGGTCAATGGCGAGCCCGTTACCGACCTGCGCGGCCGTGCCCTGGCCTTCTCCTTGCGCAACGGTGTCGATGCCGTGATCACGCTCCGAGGCACACGCCAGAAGAACGTCGAACGTCGACTGGACGCCCATCCGAGCGATTGGCGCATCGCCGTCAAGAACCGCGACTTCCTGCTCTACCTTCGCGATCAACCCGAGCCACCGGTAGTGGACGCAGGCAGCGGTCGGGTGGTCGGGTCCAAGGGAGTGAGCGCTAGGCGCCACCAAGGCTGAAGACGGGCGAAGACGACCCGCGCTGACGCTCGAGGCCTTACAATCGGGCTCCACCCGAACCGGAGGAGCCCGTATGCACCGAATGCGTGCCGCGTTCTTGTTTCTGTTGGTGTCGATCTTGGCCCCTGCGATGGCGGCGCAGATGGCGCGTGCCTCCCAGGCCGGGGCGCCACTGGCGGAGATTCCCGAGGGGCTGTTCGACGACCTCGCCTTTCGCCACGTGGGGCCTCTCGGCAATCGTGTGCCCGCAGTGGTCGGTGAGCCGGGCAATTCCAATGTCTACTATGCCGGCGCCGCGTCGGGGGGCATTTGGAAGTCGACCGATGGTGGTCATCAGTGGCAGCCGATTTTCGACGACCAGCCGGTGTCGTCGATCGGATCGTTGGCGATCGCGCCGTCGGACCCCAACGTCGTGTGGGCAGGAACCGGAGAGAGCTTCATCCGGGCCAACATCTCGATCGGCAATGGCATCTACCGATCGACCGACAAGGGCGAAACCTGGGAGCACAGAGGGCTCGACCGGACGGGCCGCATCGGGCGCATTGTCGTGCACCCGAGCGATCCTGACGTCGTGTTTGCGGCCGCCTTGGGGCACACCTACGGGCCGCACGCGGAGCGCGGGCTCTACCGCACGCGTGATGGCGGCGAGACCTGGGAGCAGGTGATCTTCGTCGACGAGGACACGGGTGCGATTGATGTCGCGATCGACCCGTCGAATCCGCGCATCCTCTACGCCGCCACCTGGCAGATCAAGGTGTGGACGGCGGGGCGTCTGAGCGGCGGTCCCGGCAGCGGCTTGTGGAAGTCGGTCGACGGCGGCACCAACTGGACCCGTCTCGAGGGTTCCGGTCTGCCCGAGCCGCCCTGGGGCAAGATCGGTCTGGCCATTTCTGCCGACAAGCCCGAGCGCATCTACGCGCTGATCGAGACGAGCTCGAACGCCGATTTCTCGCCGTCAGATCCGTTCCAGGGCGTGCTGTGGCGCTCAGATGACCGCGGCAAGAGCTGGTCGATGATCTCGGCCGACAACAACCTCACCCAGCGACCGCTGTACTACACGCGCGCCACGGCGGCGCCGGACGATGCCGACGAAATCCACTTCATGGCGGTGCGCCACACTCTCTCGATCGACGGCGGCAAGAGCACGCGGGTGGTCAATGCCGGCTACGACCACCATGACATGTGGATCGATCCGCTGCAGCCGGACCGCATGATCGTCGGGCATGATGGTGGGGTTTCGATCTCCACCAATCGTGGTGAATCCTGGTACCAGCCGCAGCTGCCGATCGCGCAGATGTACCACGTCGCGACCGACAGCGAGATTCCCTACAACCTCTACGGCAACCGACAAGACGGCCCATCGACCCATGGACCGTCGAACTCGCTCGGCTTCGGGCCGATTCCGGTCGGTGCCTGGCGCTCGGTGGGCGGCTGCGAGGTCGGCTTCGCAATCCCCAGCCCCATCGACAACAACATCGTCTACAGCGGCTGTTACGACGGCATTCTGGAAAGATATGACCGGCGGACCGGTCTCACCAGAAACATCAGCGT
>CALFAM010000210.1 GCA_937948815.1 uncultured bacterium | reverse complement strand
CGGTGTGTCGACGGCGAACGAGGTCGCCACCATCGAGGTGCCGGCCAGCCACCAGGGAAGCGTCCGGCCGGAGACGAAGAACTCGTCCGTGCTCGAACCCGCCCGGCGCGACAGCCGGAGGCCGACCGCGAGGGCAAAGAGGACGTAGGCGGCGATGATCAACCAATCAATGAGCGCGATCTGCATCGTGTGCCTCTGCGAAGGTCTTTCTCAGCGATGGCGGCTTGGCGATGCAAGCCCATCGATCACAGATTCAGCCGTCCGTCTTGGGGAAGAAGGCGCGAATGCGCTCGGTGGTCGTCACGGCCTGGCTGTATTCAGGGGTGAACAGTGCCGTGCCCATGAAACACCGCGGATTGCGGTACTGCATCGGGCTCTCGACGGTTTCCGTGCCGACGACATGAACTTCGCGGGCGCCGGTTTCGCGCAGCACGCGGTCGAGGTTGCGCGGCGTGATCCCGCACCCGGGCATCACCACGATGCGCTCGCCAGCCCGCTCGATTAGCTCGGCGAGCAGCTCCAGACCTTCCATCACCCCAGCTTCCTGGCCTGATGTCAGGATCCGGTCGACACCGAGTTCGATCAGCGTTTCGAGCGCTTCGAACGGATCGTCTGCCATGTCGAAGGCGCGGTGAAAGGTCACGCTCATCGGCCGGGACGCGGCGATCAGCTTCTCGGTCAGCGTCGTGTCGACCTTGCCGTCGGGCTGCAGCATGCCGAAGACCACACCTTCGGCCCCGGCGTCGGCTGCGACCGCGATGTCTTCCAGCATGGCCTCGATCTCGGGAGGGGTGTAGCAGAAGTCGCCGCCCCGCGGCCGAATCATCACGTGCAGGTCAATGTCGATGGCCTGGCGCGTGGTGCGGATCAGGCCGGCACTCGGGGTGATGCCGCCTTCGACCAGGCCGGCACAGAGCTCCACGCGGTCGGCACCGCCCGCTTCGGCGGCAGCGGCCGACGCAGCAGAGTCGAGACAGACTTCGACGAGCGGCCTCGCCGTTTCTGCGGTGCTCAGGCCGCGGCCTCGACGGCGCGTGCGGCCAAGAAGTTCGCGAGGATGCGGAGGTTGGCGTCGGCCTGCTCGGGTGAATCGAGGTCTTGGCCCGCAAGCTCACGGGCCCGGGGCTCGCTCTCGAGATTCGAGGCCAGCATGCGCTCACCCTGGTGATAGCCGAGCTCGGGATGGAACTGCACGCCCCACACCGGCAGATCGCGATACTGCGCGGCCTGTACCGCGCAGGCGTCGGTCGATGCGAAGACCGTGAACTCCGGCCCGAGATCGAACACTTCGTCGTAGTGCGAGTGCATGGTGACGATGTGATCGAGGCCAGCGAAGAGGGGATTGGTCGCGTGGATCTTCAGGGCTTTCCAGCCGAATTCGGGCTCGGCCGCCCGGCGACATACCATGCGGCCGGTCAAGGCGCGGGCGAGCATCTGCCAGCCGTAGCAAATGCCCAAGACGGGCTTGCCGGCTGCAACGAAAGCACGCATCAAGGCTTCGAGCTCGGCGTCGCGTGGATTGTGCTCGGCTGCGCAGAGCTCCGAGCCGGAGATGAGCAGCCGATCGTAGGGCTCGGCCCGGTCCGGCAACGCCTCGGCGCGATTCAGATGGGCGATGGTGAAATCGTCGTTCGCCAGCGGTCGCAGGCCAGGCAGCACGACGTCATCGAAGTGCTTCGCCTCTTCGGCGGAACGAATCGTATTCAGTGCCAGAATCACAATGTGGCGAGCTTATCGCGTCCGATGCGGCCGGACCTAAGCTGTGTCCGTACAAGTTCGTACAAGAGGGTGGCACCTGGATCTTCGCACCTAGTCCGGCGGACGAGCCCGCGTACAAGGGGGTGGCACCTGGTTCTTTGCACCTGGTTCGCGAACAACCTCGCGTACAGGAGGGTGGCACCTGGTTCTGGACGGGCTTTGACAAGAGGGTGGCACCTGTTTCGGGGCACCTGCATCGTGAAGTCAGATGGAGAAAGAAGACATGGTCAGCAAGCGAATCCGCATTCTCGTCGTTGCCTTCGTCCTTGGGCTCCTGGGGTGGCAGGCGTTCGGCCATGTACGGGGCAGCCTCGATCAGCGTCGGCTGGCGTCGCTGGAGCTTCAGCTTGCGGCTGCTGATGCGGAAGTCGCGGCGGCGGGTACGCAGACGGCTGTTTTCGCCTTTGGTTGATTCTGGTTCTCTGACTCCCAGTTCGGGAGTCTCGAAGGCGTCTTGAGCACGCGGGTCGGCTACGCGGGAGGCGAGCTTGCCAACCCGACCTACCACGACCTGGGCAACCACACCGAGGCGGTCGAAGTGACTTTCGACCCGGCCCAGGTGTCTTTTGCCGAGCTGCTGGACGTCTTCTGGCACAGTTTTCCGTTTCACATTCCCCCGGGGCCGAGCCGTGTGCGCACGGCGGTCATCACCCGAGGCGCTGCCCAGACAACCGCCGCAGAGGTTTCCAAGCAGCGCATGGCCTTGCGTACGGGGGATCGTGTCTACACGCGTGTCCTTCCGGAAGGTGCCTTCTGGCCCGCCGAGCGGATGCACCAGAAGTTCGATCTCCAGCGCGTATACCCGGACTTGATCCGCGACCTTGCCGGCAGCTCAGACGACGCCGCGATCGACGCATTTCTGGTCTCGGGCGCCGCCGCCCGGCTCAATGCCTACGTCAGCGGCTTCCGGCACCCCCATCTCTTGGCTGAAGCCGGCCGCGAGCTCGGCCTGACGATCGAGGAGCTCGAGCATCGGTTGACGCCTTCCGAGCCGGACAGCGAGAACGGCGGTTCGGACCGTGGGCGTGACACGTAGGGCGTGGCGCCTCGCGGACGCGGCGCGCCCCTTTGTCGGGGGCGCCACGTCCAGTCGGTTCGCGGTTGGGCTCAGGGAGCGTCGTCTTCCAGCGCGTGACCTTCCAGGCTGACTGCGACCTGCTTGAGTTCATCGATCGCCTGTCGCCAGCGTGCGCGCTCAGGTGGCACAGCCTCGGCATCGGGCAACTGCTCGATGCGGGCGACCGCCTGAGAACGGCCATTCTTGGTCGCGCTGATGCGCAGCTCGATGCGGCCGCGGTCGCTGTCCTCCCGGTCGAGGCGGATCCGGATCCAGGCCGCGTCCGTCTTGGTCTTCACGCCTGCTTCGGCGGCTTCGTCGATCGGGGCGGCCAGCACGTCGTCGACGGCGCCGAGCCAGCGCTTCCGCACGTCGGCCTCCGTGAGGCAGCGCTGCGCCGCTTCGAAGGGGGCGGGCAGGACACGCGACACGGACACTTGATGGCTTCCACTCGAGGCCTGATTGAGGACCCGTATCCCGCGAGCGCGCTCGTAAAGCACCGTGATGGACTGGCTATACCAGGCTGAAACGTCGTGGTCTTCTCGCAGGTGGGTCGCGGCAGCTGTATGGCCCTTCTTGGGCGCGCCGAAGCGGTCGAGTACGGCGAACCAGTAGTCGAAACCATGGCCCGTCTTCTCGATACAGCGCGCCTCCGACACCGCGCCGGTCGCGGGCGCCGTGCGAGCCTCGGACGCGGCTTGCTGGCTGCGCTTCTGGCGTTGGTCGTCGACCTGGGCCAACACGTGTCGACGGGCCGCGGCATAGCTTTCACCGGTGCGCGATGCACGATCGCGGATCTTGCGCTTCAGCTTCTTGGCGTCGGTCATCGCGCACCTCCGCCTACGAACGAGAGCAGGCTCGAAGCGGGCCTGGTGGCGATCTGGGAGCAGGAACGGGATTCGGGTGGGAAGGCGAAGAAATCTGGCTTCATGTCGTGTCTCCGTTTGCGCACCAAGAATCGACTGCCGCTCGAAGCTCGATGCCCGTCGGGAACACGCCCGTCTCAAGCACATGGTTGAAGCCGACCCGAGGTGTTGGAGACCCCTTTGCCCCGTCGAGGATCCGGCGGCAGCGGATCGTCGGGGTTGGGCGCGAGCCGAGCGCCACCCAAAGGGTACGCTTCGTGACCTCGTCGGTCAAGGATCCATCGGCTGGTTGGGCAGTTGATGCAGTCGACGACTGCCAGGGCCATCAACGGCGACGATCGTCAGGGCACGGTGTCCGACCAGGCCGCGAAGTCGCCGGACTCGAAGCCGTCGACGAAGACGGCATCGAGGAGGATCGGGACCG
>CALFAM010000209.1 GCA_937948815.1 uncultured bacterium | reverse complement strand
GAGAAGCGTCCAGGCGCAGAGCTGCGTGGCGAGTCGCCGCAGCGGCAGCACGCAACCCACGACAGACAATCTGACCGGACAGGTCTGGCGCCGGGCCGCCGTGCCGTGCCCGATTCGGGGGGCGAGGTTTTGCAGAAATCGCATTCGATCCATGGTCGGTCTCCTCTGAGGTTTGGAATCGAATGCTCATGCGTCATTCTTCGCCGAACGGGGCCATCGGTGCCTCCCCGTCGCGGGCCTCGGTGCTCCGGGCACGGCCCTGGGTCGAGGAACCGTCTCCTGGGCGCTCGTTCAGGGCAGCGCCCGGACGCGGCCACACTGTGGCATCAGGATGCTTCGATTCGCGCGCCGCGTCCCAGCCGAATGGCAATGAGGCTGAGGACGAGGGTGAGCAGCAGCAGCACCACCAGGCTGGCGATGCCACCCAACGAGGGTTGGCGAACGAGGCTCAACCTCGTCGGAATGCGCGGATCGAGCCAGCAGGTCACATCGCCATCGATCGGTAGCAGCCGGAACGCCTCCACGGATCGGGCTCCGATCCCGGTCGAGAACCCAGCGGCCACCAAGACATCGTCACCGGCATCGATCGCAACCGCCGCGACAGGGTGCGCCTGCAACAGGCTTTGCGAGCCCCAGATCGTCCGCGACGAGCTCGATCTGCCGCTCTCGAGCTCCGCCAAGACCACTCGTCGATCAAGGACACGGCAAGACGCCGGGTCGAAGCGCACGTACGGTTCGATCATCGACCACGCCAGGACGGTCGCGATCGCAAGGGTAACCAGCGCCGAGGCACCCGCGACGATTCGCCCCAGCCGGAAGTGCCGCTCGTCCGAGTGCGATTTGCCAGCCCGACGCCCGGCAATCCACAGGGCCAGCAGCAGGATCAACGGCACGACCGAGAGTACCGACGGCCAGCTATGGCGGAGACCGCCCCCATCGGGCGGATCGGCGCGCTCCTGGTACACCTGCAGAACCTCCTCTGTGCGCTGCGGAAGGTCGACGACCCGAACATCGATCGCCAGGTCGCCCGCATACAGGTCGGCAACGACACCGTCGGGCTGCGCCAGAATCCGCATTTCGAGCTCACCCCGCCGCCCAGCTGGGAGTGCCAGCGCGGGCCAGCGGACGGTGCTGGTCAGTTTGGGATAGCGGAGGTCCCCAGCGGCGCCGCCGTGGGACGCGTCGACGAAGTAGACCCCGTTGCCGAGCTCGGCCTGGAGGTCGAGAAGCCGGTCACGGCCACCGTCGTTGTCGATGACGATCGTGACTGTGCCGACATCGCCGGGATAGAGCGGAGACGGCGCGAGCGACACCCCTGACGCGCCCCCATCAGTCGAAGCCGTTCCGACGGCCAGCAGCCAGTCGTCACGAGCGTCGAGTATCGAGCCGCTGAAGTCGCGACGAGGACCGGTCGCCGCATCGGCCCCCGCATCGAGAAGGTGCTGCCGGATCTCGCTGTCGGCGGTCTTCATGAGAAAGGTGCGACCTTCGGCGTCTTCCGCGTCGGGGTCGAGCCCCGCCTCGAGTAGCGTCTCGACCATCTCGGGTGCGGTGGCGAGATGCAGCAGCGGATTCCCAAAGACGTCACGGGCCGCCGGGTCCCCGATTCCACGCCGTGCGATCTTGCCGGCCAGCTCGATGTCGCCGTCCTCGATCGCTTGCTCGACACGCTCCGCCCGGGCCTCGAGCACCTTCCAGCCCAGCGAGGTGCCCGTCAGCAACTCCCCCGGAGCGGCGGGGGCGAGGGTCGCCGCAGCAGCCACGAGCATCAACAAGCCAAGTAGCCAAGCACCCGCGTACCACGCGCTCTCGAACACGTAGCGCGCGCCTGCCACGCTCAGGTAGACACCACCGTAGAGCAGCGCGGCACCAACGACCGCCAACGGAATCGCAACCGGCATACGGACAAAATCGTGGAGCAGGAACAGCAACGCCGCAACGAGGGCCACGAACGGGAGACACCCGCCTCGTCCACTGTCGGCTCCCTTCGTGGCCGACGTTTCGGCGTTTTCGATCTTTCGCTGAGTCGTTTCCAAAGCGTGCTCTCCTCGAATGTTGCCAAGCGGCCCATGGCGTCGCAGCCGATCAGGCGGTGGGATCTCGCGATGCCAAACGCGTCTTCAAACAGCCACGGGCTTCGCACCGCGGAGCTGCTCCGTCGCCAGACTGATCGAATGGCTCAGCTCTTCCTGCGACATCGGCCGCCAAGCGGTGCCACCCGAGGCGTCAACGACGCCTCCTCGACGAATGTTCTCAGAGGCACCAAACCTCAGTCGACGTTGCTGGCCACGCCCGAGCGTGAGCGAATGACGGCAGACCACGACCCGACACCACCCGACTCGAAGCCATCCGAGTAGATCGAGGGTCCGGGCGGTGTGACACCGTCCTCGACGCTACCGGCGTGGCAGAAGAGACCGAGGCGCGGCGCGCCTCGCTGGTCGGTCGGCGGACACGATGCCGAGCCGACGATGAACGTGCTGGTGACGTCGTCGAGCAGCTTGTGGCTCGGGGTCGGCCCACCATAGCCGGCCAGTGGCCGTAGCAAGGGCTCGGACACGAATTGGTCGCCTGGGTGGTTGAGCAGACACTGACTCGCCGACGCGCCGACCGGCGAGTGTTCGACGTTGAGGCCCGACGACACCAGCGTGCCGCCGACAGCCGTACACCCGCCTTCGATGACCGACGCGAAGAGATCGACCGTGGAGCCCGGCCCGAAGGCCATCGCGGTGGGATTGTTGATGCTGTGCTGGCGGATCGTGACGAAGTCGAGGTCGACCAGGCCGGCTTGCGTCATCAGGTCACCCCCCTGGCGGTTGGCACCCAACACGCGGTTCTGACTCAGCGTGGTGTTACGCACGAGCAGCCCGGTCCCGCTGGCCATGAGGCCGCCTCCGCTCGCCGTCGTCGAGGTCTCGACCCCGGCCTGGTTGCTGGACACACTCGAGCGCAAGATCGTCAGGGCACCGCCGGCAGCATAGAGTCCGCCGCCTTCGCCGAGGGTCGACAGGAAAGAGCCGGCGCGGTTGCCGACGAGCGCGGAGTCGCGCAGGGACACGTTCCGTGTGCCACCTGCCAGGTAGGCCCCGCCACCCCGTTGCGCAGCAACGTTGTCCCGGGCCACGACCCGAACGAGATTCACCACAGCGTCTTCGACCCCGACGAAGAAGCCACCCCCGAGGCCTCCGGTCTCGCAGCCACGGAACGTCACCCGATCGAGGTCGAGCTCACTGGTCTGCGAGGGCGAGCCTGCCCAATAGAGACAGCCGCCTGCGTCAAGACTGATCCCTTCCTCCATGGTGACATCCACGAGGGTGAGAAGCGGCAACCTCAGGGCGTAGATCGACCCGCCTGCGAAGAAGCCGTTCGTGTTGGCAACGAATCCGCCGCGCAAGGTCAGTGGCCCCTCGAACGTCACGGCATCGGCCGTGAGATCGAGGTCGAAGATCCGATCATCCGATCGCTGATGGATGACCGGATGCGTACCCGGCGCGGCACGCAGCACCAGAGCGTCCGTGCGAACGTCGAGATCGCCCGTGGCCGCATCGTCCTCGTCCGCGCCCTCGATGGTGAGCTCGTACAGACCCTCGGGCAGGATGATCTCCGAGTCGATGGTGTCTTGATTGGCGCGCCGTACCGCGCCGCGCAACGAGCAGTCTTCTGGCACAGCGTCGAGGCAGGCATCCGCACCGAGCACATCGTCCGTGCGATCCACGGTGTACGTACCACCAGCGTACGCAGCCGACGCGGCCGCGAATAGGACTGCGGAAGCCAGCGCGAAAACACGTGGCCGGTTCATCGCATCGCCTCCAAGACGCGCCATTGCAGCACGACGATGGGTGTGGCTGCGCAGGCCTGGTGGATGCCAGTGGCCAGGCTCCAAGAACAGAAAGATCGATGCATGGTGGTTCCTCCATAAAGGTACGTGGGCTCCTCAAGACCTTCGCTGTGGCGTGCCGATCCGGGCCAAGGAAGCCTCGCGCTGCTGCTCTGCCCCGCTCATGCGCCGCATTGCTTGCCAAATCAATGCTTCTGTGGCATAAACAGGTCTCCACACGTCTGCTGACCTGTCACCAAGGAGCCGATTCATGTCGACCCATCCGGTCCGCGTACTGATCCTGCTGATCATTCTCTCGCTCACGGCGCTGCCCCTCGTTGCGCAAGATGACTTCTTCGTCGTCGGCAATGACGCGCTCTACCAGGTCGACATCGACGGCCCCGACCATCGTTTGCTCGGTCCGATCGGCTACGAGATCTCCGCCATCGCGGGCTACGAAGGAGGGTTCCTCTTCGCAGCCGACTCGGTCGGCGACCGGCTCGTGCTGGTCGACCGTCTCACCGGCGCTGGCACCGTTCTCGGCGCCTTTGGCGGTGACTTCGACATCCTCGATCTGGCCTTTGACCCGGCTGGAAGCCTCTGGGCCATCGGTTGCCAGACTGGGCCCGATTGCCCGACACTCCTTCTGAAGATCGATCCGAACAGTGGGGCCGTCGAGACCCGTACGGGAATCCTCGCGTCGCCACCACCGACCACCCTGGCGATCATCGGCGGGACGTTCTACGTCGGTGGGCCGAGCACCAATCTGGGCGTGCTCGACCCGGTCACTGGCCAGGTCACGGACGTTCGCCCGACCCCCGCGATGTGCGTGGGTAGCCGCGGGGCCGCAGGCGCATCAGACGGCACACTCTGGATCGGCAACCACAACTTCTGCTCGATCGCACCCATCGAGCCCTGGAGCCTGCTCCAACTCGACCCGCAGTCGGGAGACGTCATCGGTGAGGGGGTGCTGCAGAACCGCACGGCTCTGCCCTTTGCCGGAATTCTCGGGCCGGCCATTCTTCCCGCGGCATCCAATCCACCTTCGGCCGTCTTCGCGGTGCGGGATGCCGACGCGGCTCGCCCGCTCGCCCTCGACATCACCTACGATCGCCAAGGTTGCTTCGAGCGGGCTGATGTCTCCGTCGAGGGTGATCGCATCGACATCCTGGCCCGTGAGATCTGCGGCTGCCAGGGCGGACCCGCACCCGGGATGTTCAGTATCGAAGTCGGCCCGCTGGCCATCGGCCGCTACCGGGTGCAGCTCGAACGCCAGGGGTTCGCGGATGGTGAGTCCTGCGACGCCCGCACCTTCGAGGGCTCTACCAACGTCACGGTGATGACCTCAACGCTGATCAACACGATCACGGTCGAGCCACGCGATCCGAACGAAGAGGACGAGATCTCGTTGCTGGTCGCTCGCGACTGCGTCACCAACGTCGAGCTGGAGAGTGTGGTCGATCGAATCGTCTGGCTGCGGTCCGGCCCGATCGACCTTCCCGACCCGACCTGCTCCGTCCCGAGCTTTACGGCGTTGCCGCTCGGCAGGCTGCCCGCCGGGGCCTATACGGTGATCGTTCGGGGTCAGGGCGAGCGCGAGGAAGTCTTCCAAGGGCTCAGTCGCTTCGAGGTCGCCGATCTCGGACGCCCCAGGGTCGTGCTCGATGGTCGCTACCAGGTCGAGGCGACCTGGACCCGTCCCGACGGCAGTGGTGACACCGCGCGCGGCCGGTTGATTCGGGGCTCGGAGATCGCCGCCGAGCTGTCGTTTGCCAACCCCAGCAATCCCGAGATCTTGGTCAAGTTGCTCGATGGTTGCAGCAACAACGGCCATCGCTGGCTCTTTGCCGGCGGTCTCACCAACCTCGGCGTCGTGCTGACCGTGACCGATCTCCTGACCGGGGACGTCCTGACCTATGACAATCCGGTGGGGCAGCGCTTCGCACCGATCCTCGACACCCGAGCCTTCTCCTGCAACTGAGTCCCTTCCGGCCAGCAAGAGAACGCGACCAACGAGAGCCTCCTGACCCGCGAGGAGTCGCCGGAGCACGACCGCTCCGGCGCCCGTGGCCTGATATCGTCCCGCTTTCACGACTGCGACGAATCAGCATTACTGTTGGAGGTTTTCCATGTCGAGGTTTATCCCGAACCGACTGTCTCGGCTCGCCCGTCCAGGTTCCTCGCTGACAGTCCTGGCCACAATCTTGGTGTTGTCGATCGCCTGTGGAGGGGCCGATTCGCCGGGCAAGCCTGAGGCGCTGACCGAAGGCGCGCCCGCCGACCAAGCAACAAACGAGGTCTCGCCGATCGAGCTGGAGTTCTGGCAATCGGTCAAGGACTCCAATGACGCGGACCAACTTCTCGCCTACATCAAAAAGTATCCGCAGGGACAGTTCACCGAGCTCGCCGAATCCCGTCTGAAGAATCTGTCGGCGGGCGGGCCACAGAGCGATCCCAATGTCGCCGGCCCGGGTGCCTCGAATGTCGATCCGCCGAAGAGCCAAGCCTCGCCGCGGACGCAGGCGCCGCCACAGACCCGATCTCCCAAAGACGAAGCGCCACCGCCCAAGACCTCTCCCGCGCCTCGCTCGTCCGGCGGCTCCAAGTCTTCGTCTGCACCCAGCTCCAGACGCCGGAGTCCCCAGGATCGCGTGCTCGACGTGGTCAACCGCAGCCTGCGGAAGTACCGCGACCCCAGGCTCTACATCCATCCGAACATTCCGCGTCGCAAGGCCGATAACGCGGCCTCGGTGCACGGCATGGACCCACGCAGCATTCTGGTCCTTTACGACGACGGCCTGGGCGGCGGCGGCAAGACCGGCTTTGCGATCACCGACAGCCGGGTGTACTGGCGCTTCATCAGTGGCTCGGACCCGCTCTACCTCGAGTTCCGTGACATTCAGTCGGCAATCGCGCGCAAGAACAAGTTCTTGCTCAACGGCTATGAAGTGGGTACAACAATGTCCTCGAATTCTCGGCACGCGGCCGAGGTCTATGCAGACTTGATGCTCGAGCTGCGCAGCGCTTTCCGCTGACGCGAGCCGTCTTCGAAGCCGCGTCAGAGGGCATCGTCTGCGGGCGGACCTCCGCGGGCTCGCAGACGTTCGAACACACTACGGCCGTCCTCGATCGAGGCCGACCGACGCCTACCATGCGCGCCCAGCATGCGAGCACTCGAGATTTGGGCTCGAGAGCCGCGTCGGTCGGAGTCCGAGTTTGGGCGTCGGTCAAGGATCGAGGCTGCGGCCCATGGTGATCAGGGTGTGCCCCCCTGCCGTGGTGGTGCCTTCTTGTCGTTCGTAGCCCAGGCGACGATAGAACCCTTCCAGGTATGCGTGCGGTTGGAGGCTCAATGAGCGTACGCCGCGCGCGCGGGCCTCGGCTTCGAGTGTCTTGATCACACGCTGACCAATCGCCCGTCCGCGGCAGTCGGCGAGCACGGCAATCCGCGCCAGCACTCCGATTCCAGGCGCCGTGACCACCAGCCGCCCCGTGGCAATGGCGCGACCGCGGTCGTAGACGATTGCGTGAGCGGCCGCGGCATCGAGGCCGTCGTCATCGAGCGCCTCCGGGATGCCCTGCTCGTCGACGAACACGCGACGGCGAATCTCGCGACAGGCAGCAACCTCATCCGGGCGCCTTGCGATCCGCTCTTCCAGGCCGTTACTGCTTTCCTTCGCCATCCTTTCCACCGCCTCGCTGATCACCCATTGGCGTCGTCACCATTCCGTGGCGCGCTCCTCGTGGGTTCGTCGCATGCTCCTCCAAAAAGTCATCTCCGTCCAGGCGCATGATCACTGGAAAGAAAACGAACGAAATGCTTCGACACCCAATACTGCATCAATCCCACCAACCGGGCTCGGGCCGAGCCGCGCGCCAGACGCGCACCATCACCCAGCCCGATGGCATTCCTCCACCGTTGCGGTACGAAAAGATTGCTTGAGACCGTTGTCAAGCTGCCGTCTATCGGTGATCGCTGGCAGCCCTCTTCCTTTCGTCCCACGCGTGATGAAGGAACGTCGATCGATCACTGAAGGCTACGGTACGACCTCCGACCAGGCACTGGTGTCACCCGATTCGAATCCATCCACGAAGATTGGTGGCGCGCTGACGCAAAGGCACCCACACGTCCCGCTTCCCAGCCGCGCGGTGGCCGCGCACGGATGGCTGAAAACGAACCGCCCGCCTCGATCGCGCACCCCTGAGCGTACGCCTTCCTCGGCGCGGACATGAAGCGAGAAGCTGGGCGGCTCGCGGTTTTCGACCTCGGTACGTTCATCGGCAACACGGAGGTCGCTGTCGGTGGCGTCCGCGGAGCTGGGTGATGGGTAGACACCGCCAACCAGGCTCAGCCCGAGCAGCGCGAAGAACGCGACGACGGGCACGCCGTTCCGTGCCGGATCGTTTCCTGATGCATCGTTTCCTGGCATTTGGTACATCGAGACCTCCTACCGGACGCCGACGCACAAGCAGCGCGTCGCCTGGGAGCCGCCACAGCCGATCGGCGCGCCATTCACGTTCCACGCCTGGATGCACGCGCCACTCTCACCATCGAATCCCTGGGTTGCGTCTTGATTCGCACAGGCTGTCGCACAGCGGGTATCGACCGAGCCGGCGGGAACGTTGACTTGAAAGAAGCCGGCGGTCGCGTTGAAGAGCATGCCACCTTGCACGTCGAGACGAGATTTCGGCGTGGTCGTACCAATCCCGACGTTGCCAGCAGCATTGATCAACACGCGGTCGTCTCCCGCGACGCGCAGGCGAAGGTTGGAGTTGCCGTTGGAGGCATTGATTCGGATATCCCCGGGCGCCGTGAACTCCAGCAAGCGCCCTGATCCGTCGATCCGTACGGTGCCGAGTGTGCCCGCGACGCTCAAGCGCGCAGTCGGGCTGGCGCCGACGCCAAGATTGCCGAGCACGGTCACATCACCATTGACGTCGCAGTTACCACCATCGACCAACGAGAAGCCGCCCGCCTCCCGGCGCAGCGCGCGGCGCGGCAACAGCGGCACGAACGGCGCGTCGAGCTCATCCGCGTGACGAACCCGCGCTTCCAGCCACGCCGGCACCGTCAGGTCGATCCCTCGAAGGTCGACATCAACACCGAGTTGCCCTCCCTCGACGTCGATCGTCTGCTCCGGCAGATCGATCGCGAGCGCCTGGCCCAGGTCCGGATGGCCCAGATCTGGATGCGGAGTGTCGAAGAGCACGAACTGGACGGAGTAGTGCCCGGACGCCAGGCGGCCAGAATCGCGCAGCTCACCTTCGAACCGTACGCGCTCCGCAGCCGATGCCGCCCCCGGCAGGGCCACCATCAGCGCGAGGATGCATCGCGCGAGCCGGCCATCCATGCGGTGTGCCCGTCCCTTCTCGACGCGTGCCAGCGTGCTCATGGCGTCACCGCCGACCAGGCACTCAGGTCACCAAACTCGAATCCATCCGCGAAGACCGAGCGCGCGAACATGTAGACCGCGCCGGCATTGTTCACGCCGGGACGGTCGGCCTGGTTGGCCCCCACCGCTGTGACGCCATCCCGTTGCGACACGGCGTGCCCAAACCGCGCGCTGGCCGTTGCATCGCTTGCCAGCAGCTTGGTCGGTGTGGGCCAGCTCAGGTCTGACGCGCGGCGCGTGGTGTAGACGGCACCGGTCGATTGGCCTTGGTCGTCGTCATTGACCGCACCCACGACGATCCGGCGCTCGTCGATTGCCACGGCATTGCCAAAGTTGTCACCGCTCGCCGGATCCGGCGCGACGATCTTCTGCTCGGGCGGCTGCGCGCCGATGCCTTCGTAGACGTAGACGGATCCCGACGAGCCGGCCTGGTCGTCGTCGAACGGCGAGCTGACCACGACCAGCGGCCCGTCGATGTCGACAGCGCTGCCGAAGCCGTCGCCAGTAGCGAGGTCACTCGGCCGCAGTACGGCTTCCTCGAACCAGGCGTTGATTGCACCCTGCCTTCGCAGGACGTAGGCCGCACCGGCGTTCGTGCCCCCTACATCATCCTCGGGTGCGCCGACGACGATCCGATCTCCCCGCATGGCCACGGCTTGACCGTAGCGCCCGCGGGAAGCGGGCTCGGAGTCGACGAAGGCAGCCAGC
>CALFAM010000208.1 GCA_937948815.1 uncultured bacterium | reverse complement strand
CAGGCCGCGAGGCCATCGCTGCCGCCTCGCGCACGCACCGCAACCATCAGAAAGCGCCCGCCGAATCCCAGGCAAACCAGCCACGCCAGGCCGTGCAAGATCACCACGAAGCCAAGGTAGCGGCTGCTGATCGAGAACAACCAGGCCACCGGGACCAGCCCGAGCAACAGCAGACCGAGCAGCGCGGCGAAGGCCGACATCACGTGTACCAACCACCGCCACGATACCGACGCTCCGACCAGCGCGCTCACCACATAGAGACTGGGCAAACACAGCAGCAAGCTGGCCAAGAGAATCAGAGGCGCTTTGCCGGCGGCCACCCATAGCTGGTGGCCACCCGAGAATGCCCCCGCCGCGAAACCGTAGCCGGCAAAACACAGCAAAGCGCCCACGAGAAGGCGCCCGGTAGACGCCCACCCGAGCTGGCGATCCGGACGTCTTGCGATCACGTCCGGTTGCCGCAGCACCTCATCGAGGGCTCCGGCAACCGACGAGGGTGGAAGAACGTCCGGAGCCGATGAGCCAGAAGCCCCCGGCTCGAGAAACGCTGCCACCGACTCGTCGACAGCAGGCGTGGGAGCGTGGGGATTCGAATCATCAGGGACGCGGTTCTCGGAGTGGCTCAACGTGGCGCTCCTCTTTCTGTTTCGTGACCGTCGCCCACAAATGTGGCGCGACATCGGTCACGATGAACTCATAGACATTCCCATGCAGGGCGTTGGCACGTAGAAACTCGACCGGTTGATACACACTGCCCACGAAAGGACGCAGCGCCCAGGTCACCTGCCCCCCCACCAAGGCATAGACCAATAACCAGGAGAGGAAGACACGCCGACGACGGCGTACACAGCGTCCGAACCGCCCCAGCGCCCGGTCGAGTACACGGGCCCCGACCAACCCGGCCCATGCGACCAAGGCAACGTGTAAGAGATAGAGGACATTGTGGGTGGTTCGCGCATCGCTGCCAGGCAGCGGCGACACGATGCTGAACATCCAGGCGACCGGCGCCAGTGCCGCGAGCAGCCAGGCCGACGACGCCATCGCCAAGACCGTGATCGCCAGCGTCTGCCGGAAACCGATCCGCAGCCCCATCAGGCGTGCGACAACGCCGTTGATGCTCAAGGTGAGCGCGACCGTGATCACGAGCGCACAAGGTAGCTTGATCGCGGCGTAGAGCACCATCGTGCTTCCGCGCCATGCACCGATGGCGGCACCGTAGAGCGCCCCGCCGGCGACCGTCATCGCGAGAAGGCGAGCGAGCGGCCAAGAAGCAAGGCGTTCGGTCGCCAGGGCATCGAGCCCTGGCGCACCTGTATGACGATCTGAAAGCCAGTCAGTGGCGCGAAGCATGATGGCGCCATTGCATCGGAGCAAGGCGCCTGCCGCGCGTTCCAGATGTGAACAGAAGGCGGCAGATCATGGCCATGATGTGGCGGCGTCACACCGTAGCAGCGTTCACGACGGAGCCGCGGGCGTTTGGCGCGCGCTTCAGCGCAGCGCAGGCATCGTCACGCGGGCCGTACGTTCGAAAGCAGCCCCGGTCGCGCCTTCCCCCGCAAGGGGCTGCAGCATCCAGAGGATCGGTCCACCGATCGAGGCCAGCACCAACAACCAGGCAATGAACACACGGCGACGCTGGCGCGGACAGCGGCCAAAACGGCCTAGGGCATGCCAGAGGACCGAGGCTCCACCCAGGCCAGCAAGGCCGATCAGGGGAATCTGTACGATGCCGAGCGCGCCGACGCCGAGGCGTGCGCCCATCTCGGTGAGCTGCGTCGAGATACTGGCGATCGACAGGCTCGAGAACAGGGCACCGACAAGCCACGATCCGGCCGCCAGCGTACCGAGCAACGCGGAGGCCACGGCCATCGCCAGGACCGTGACGCGTGCTGCCTGCGCACAGCCAACTCGCAAGCCGAGACCCCGCGCCACGCCACAATTGAGAATCATGGCGACGGCTACCGTAGCCAGCAGGGCCACCGGCAGCTTGATCGCTGCAGCGCCAATTCCGGTAGAACCTTGCCAAGCACCGAGCGCGGCACCGTAGACCGCACCACCGAGGCAGATCGCCACGATCGATGCGGGCAGGAGCCACGACCGCTCGCCACCCATGGCGCTGCGATCGAGGACTCGCCCGAAGGGTCCGGCCAGAGTACCCTTGAGCTTTCGAAAGCTGACGGCTTCCACACGATCAGACACAGCGCTTCGATCAGCCGCGCGGCGATCCGAAGCGATCGAGACCGAAGCCTCTCCAGTGGTCGTCTCGAGGACCGAGCTTTCGAGTGTGACATCCTTCCATGCGGTCATATTCGTACCCCCAAAATCATCACAGGATTCCATGTGCAGAAACCATAGCACGGGATTTCCATCAACCGTCACAAGGCGATACCGTTTTGGTGCGAGACGCTCCGGTTCCGCCATCAACAGGCAGGTTAGGATTTTGAGATGCACATCATGAAAGCACTTACTGTTTGCGTCATGATCCTCGCTCTACCCCGCGTCAGCCTGGCCCAAGATGCCCTTCCCGAAGGCGCGCGAGGCCTCGATTTGCCCTACTTCTGGGCCTATGACCCTCCCTCCACACTCGTCGTTCCCGAGTCCCAAGTGACCCGTGCACGGTATCCGTTCATCGACGTCCACAACCATCAATGGTCCATGCCGGAACAGGATCTCGCCGAGCTGACCACAGAGATGGACCAGCTCAATATGGCGGTCATGATCAACCTTTCGGGACGGGGTGGCCGACGCATCGAGAATCCGGACGGCTCATTCCGATTCGGCATCGGCTCGCCGGATCACCTCGAGCGCGTGCTCGCCAACGTGGAGGCCCACGCACCCCGGCGGTTCGCGGTCTTCACCAACCTCGATTTCGACAACGTCGGCGAGGCGGACTGGACGGCGCGAACCGTCCGACAGCTCCGAGCCGATGTCGAAGCAGGCGCGGTCGGACTCAAGATTTACAAGAGCCTCGGCATGGACGTGTTCGACACATCCGGCGAGCGCGTCGCGGTCAACGATCCGCGGCTCGACCCGATCTGGCACGCATGTGGCGAGCTCGGCATTCCGGTACTCATTCATACCGCCGACCCAGCCGCCTTCTGGCAACCCCGCGACGCCAGCAACGAGCGGTTCTTCGAGCTCATCGAGCGTCCCGAGCGCTTCCGCGACCCCGCCGATAGCATCCCGTTCGAGACCTTGATCGCCGAGCAGCATGCGACCTTCCGGGCCCATCGAAACACCACATTCATCAACGCACACTTCGGCTGGATGGCCAACGACCTCGGCCGCCTCGGGAAACTGCTCGACGAGATGCCGAACGTCTACGTCGAATTCGGCGCCATCGTCGCGGAGCTCGGTCGCCAACCACGATTCGCGCACGATTGGTTCATCCAGTACCAAGACCGAATCCTCTTCGGAAAAGACACCTGGCGCCCCGCGGAATACCATACCTACTTCCGCCTATTCGAGACCAACGACGAGTATTTCCCCTACTTCCGCCGTCGGCATGCCTTTTGGCGCATCTACGGTCTCGACCTCCCCGACGATGTTCTGCGAAAGGTTTACTACGAAAACGCCTTGCGCATCATTCCAGGCATTGATCGCTCCCTATTTCCGGCGTCGCCCGCATCATCACGATGAACGTTGAGCTCGGACGCCAGGGGGTCGTCGCCGCCGGCCACCCTGCAACTGCCGACGCGGCCGCTGCCGTACTGGCTGAGGGTGGCAACGCATTCGATGCCGTGATCGCCGGTGTGCTCGCAGCCTGCATCGCCGAGCCGATGCTGGTCTCCCTCGGCGGCGGTGGTTTTCTGATGGCACGCCCCGCAGACGCCCCACCACGCCTGTACGACTTTTTCGCCCAGACACCGCGGGTCGCCAACCGTGGCGATCTCGATTTCTACGCGATCCAGGGCGACTTCGGCGGTACCCAGCAGGAGTTCCACATCGGTCGAGGCTCGATCGCCACGCCGGGGCTGGTCAAGGGCCTCTTCCGGATCCAACGCGACCTGGCCCGACTGCCCATGCCCGTGCTCACCCAGCCTGCCGTCGCCCTCGCGCGGCAAGGGGTGACGGTCAATCGCATCGGCGCCTATGCGCGCCAGGTACTGGACCCGATCGTGGTGGCGACCGAGGGCTCGCGGCGATTGTTCGCCGGCGCGGCAGCCGACGGCCGTGCCCTCGAGGAAGGTGCGCGCTTCACGCTTCCCGAGCTCGCCAACGCGCTCGAAGCGCTCGCGAACGACGGCGACGCGCTTCTCTACCGAGGCGATTGGGCAACCATGCTGGCCAAAGCGTGTCGCGAGGGGGGCGGGCATCTCACCCGCGACGACCTCGCGGGCTACCGTGTCGCGGTACGCAAGCCACTGACCGCTCGCCTGAATGGCGCGCGCTTGCTGCTCAACCCCGCCCCGTCTCTGGGCGGCTCGCTGATCGACTTTGCACTCGACCTCCAGCAAGCTGCCCAGGCCCCAGCGGCAGAGGGTGACCGCTCGATCGCACCGGAGCGGTCGGCCACACAGCTCGCGTCACTGGTGCGGGCGATGGCCCTGACCGACGAAGCTCGGCGCCTCGAGCGTGTCGATACCCGGGCCGGAGCGGGCGCCACGAAGCTGTTCGGCGACCGGGCGCGCGAGCGCTACCGCCGGGCCATTCGCGATGCCTTGGTCGCCGTCCGCGGTACCACGCACATCTCGGTGATCGACCGCGACAACAACGTGGCCAGCCTCAGCGTCTCGAACGGTGAAGGCTGTGGGTGGGTACTGCCCGATACCGGCATCATGCTCAACAACATGCTCGGCGAAGCCGACCTGGCTCCAGAAGGCTTCCATCGGTGGCCCACCAACCGACGCCTGGCGTCGATGATGAGCCCGACCGTGGTCGAGCACGACGATGGGCGCTCACTCGCTCTCGGCACCGGCGGTTCGAACCGCATTCGCTCGGCGGTCACCCAGGTGCTGCTGGCATTGCTCGCCGATGGCCAGTCACCGCGACAGGCCGTGGACCGACCCCGCGTCCACGTGGAGAACGGCCGGCTCGACGCCGAGCCTGGCATCGACGAAGAGCTCGCTCGGAAACTTGGCCAAGAGGTCGGAAGCCTGCACCGCTGGCCACAAGCCAACATGTTCTTCGGCGGCGTCCACGTTGCCGAACGCCATGCACGAACTGGCCGCTGCCGGGGCGCCGGCGACCCACGACGCGGCGGCGTCTCCCGGCTGGTCTAGACGACGCGCGCAGAGTTCGCTCGGATCGATTCCCTGGCCTGACACGACCATCATGCACGGACCGGCGATCAGTCAGCAGGATCGCTGCCCGGGTCGTAGGGCACGATGTTCTCCCACTCCGAGGCATCGGAACGGGCAACGACCGCGCGCACCGGCTCGGTCTCCGATCGGTTGTAGACCTCGTGCGGGACACCCGGCTCGATGAAAATAAAGTCACCGGCCTCGTTGTCGATGGTTTCACGCAGACCCGGGCCGTAGGCGTGGCGGACTTTGCCTTCGAGGATGTAGAGCATCAGCTCGAAGTCGACATGGATGTGTGCGTAGGCCGTGCCGCCGGGCGGAATGGTCGCGACGTTCATCGACAACTTGCTGGCATTCACATTCTTCGCCGACATGCCAGTCTTGTAGCGAATGCCATTCCAGCCGCGATGCGTGCCGCTGGCCCGAATCACCTGGATGCCCTTGCCGCCTTCGACCACCGACGTCAGACCTTCTTTCTCTTCGTCGCTCTCGCTCATCCGCCTAGAATAACGCAGCACCCATGAGCGTCACGACGAGAGAGACCTACGCAACGCGCTTCGGCATGGTGTTGACCATGGTTGGCTGCGCCGTGGGCCTGGGCAATGTGTGGCGCTTCCCCTACATGGTCGGCGCCTTTGGTGGCGCCGCTTTCGTGCTCTTCTACGTCGCGGTCGTCGTCCTGCTCGGCGTCCCGGCCCTCATGGCCGAGTGGGCACTCGGACGCGCCACCCGTCGCGGCCCCGTGGGTGCCTTCGCGCGGGCCGGTTTGCCCGGAGGCCGCGCCGTCGGATGGTTCTTCTTCCTCGTGATCCTCGCGGCCACCGCCTACTACTGCAACGCACTGGGTTGGGTGCTGTTCTACTCGGTGGGCCAGGCGGCCAGCCTGCTCGGCATCGACTGGCAGTCGGCAAGCATCCTGCCGCCCGACACCGGCTTCGACGGAGCACGCTTCACCCGACAGCTCATCTGCACGTCGCTGGTGATCGCCGCCTGCGCAGGCGTGCTGATCAAGGGACTGCGGCAGGGAATCGAGCGGGCCAGCAAGGTGCTCATCCCCATGCTCTTCATCTGCCTCCTGGTGCTGATCGCCCGCGTACTGACCCTGGACGGTGCATGGGAGGGCGTACGCTGGTACATCGCCAAGGTCGAGCCCAGCGCCCTGACGCCGACGGTCATGGTCGCGGCGCTCGGCCAGGCCTGCTTCACCCTCTCCCTCGGCGGCACCTTCATGGTGGTGTACGGCTCCTACCTGAAAGCCGACGAGCCCCTCGGTTCGGCCGCGATCTGGACCGCGATCGGCGACACAGGCGCCGGCCTCCTGGCAGGTCTGGCGATCCTGCCGGCCGTGATCGCTCTCGGCCTCGACCCCACGAGTGGGCCCGGCCTCCTCTTCTTCACGCTGCCCGAAGTCTTCGCGCGCCTGCCTGCTGGCGGTCTGTTCGGCCTGGTCTTCTACGTGGGCCTGCTCGGCGCAGCCTACTTGTCAGCCGTTGGCGCCTTCGAGGTCATGGTGGCAGGTCTGCTCGACAACACCCGCCTCACTCGCCGCCAGGCTGTCTTCGGGCTCTCGGTGGCCACCTTGTGCTTTGCCTTGCCGACGATGACCAACATGCGCATCTTCGGCATCTGGGACCTGACCTTCGGCTCCGGCATGCAGACACTCGGGGCCTTGGTCGCGGTCATCACCGTGGGCTGGCTGGTACGCCGCGCCACCCTGCTCGAGCAGCTCGGCCACACCCAACCTACCCGAGCCCGCGCGGCCGGACACGTGGCGCTGCGCATCCGGCTGCTGATCATCTGGCTGCGCTTCGTGATCCCGGCCGCCATGACGGCCGTCGGCATCTGGTGGCTGCTCTCCGATGTTCTCGGTGCGGTGGGTGCAGGATCCTGAATCGACCCGCGAAGTATGCCGCCGTGACGGCTGCTTCGACTCCGAAACGGGACCTCCTACAGGACGATTCTCTTGATTCCTCGAACATCGAGCCAAAGCCGACTGAAAGCAACTCCTACGCTCGGCGACACAATCGGCTAAGCTCACGCCGCGATGGAGGTGGCTTCCCGTATTCCGCTCGTGATTTTGGCTGGCAGCGACCGTTCTTCGGAACGGCCGGATCGTGCTGGCAATGAAGATCTGGTCGGCTTCAAAGCCGTAGACACCCGGCTGGACGGCAAACCGTTGATCCAGGTGACGATCGAACGCTTCCGGGCCGCTGGCCTGTTCGACCCGATCGTCATCGCCGGCCCCAAGGCGATCTACGAGTCCCTCGATCTGGGCGCGTGGCTGGTCGATACGGACGGCAACTTCGGCCAGAACCTCGCCGCGGCGACCGAGATGTTGGTCGACAAGCTCGGTTCTGACCAGGTCGCGATCACCACCGCCGATATCGTCCCCGAGTCCGGCGACCTGCAGCGGGCCATGGAGGACTACCTGGCCCACTCGCCCACGGATTGGTGGATGGCCGTTCATCGGGTCGAGGATCCAGAGCAGCTGCAGTCGTCGGCCTACAAGCCGCGCTACCGCTTCGTCCCCAAGGGCGAGATCGAGCCTGTCGTGACCTTGCCCGGGCACCTGCTGATCGCCAATCCGCTCGCTGGGCGCCGCAAGCTGATCTACAAGGTCTTCAATCTCGCCTACGAGTCTCGCGGTCGGTCCGTGGCCTTCCGGCGCATGTTCATCACGCGCGGCGCCATCACCACCTTGCTGGCCGAAGATCTTCGCCGCCTGACACGCTTTCAGCTTCCCAAGATCACCGTCACGCTGGTCTGGCAGGGCCTCCGTCTCGCCGCCTCCCTACGCAAGGGCGACGTCGTCATCAACGAGATCGAAGACATCCTGCGCAAGATGTGGGCCACTGGCCGCCACCGCAAGCGCTACCCTGAGCGCCGCGGCCGCTTCGCTCTCTTTTCCTGCCGTTCCCTGGCACGAGACGTCGACACCGTCGAAGAAGCCCGCGAGCTCGAGCAGAAAGGCGCGCTCTAGCGACACCTCAGGCTTCGAAAGACGGGGCTTCGAAAGACCCGGGCTCCACGAGCGAGACCGCCCAAGCGCAGTCGACAACCTGAGATCCTTGCCCCCTCGCCCCGATTCGAAAAAGCGAGACCGGTTGTCGCGTGAAGAGGCGCGAGCCAAGTCCGAAGGGTGGCCAACGGGAATTCGGGCGGCCCGCGTAGGGCGGCCCGCGTAGGGACACCAGGCTCGCTCGTCAGCCGACCGACCGGACCTAGAACAGCGTGTAGATGAACGGCGCGACAGCGGAGCCTTGGGTCAGTACCAGAAGGGCACCAAGCAACAAGAGCACCAAGAAGATGGGGCCGAGCCACCACTTCTTGCGAACCTTGAGGAACTCCCAAAACTGTTTGAGGAATTCGATCATGAGGCTATCTCCAACAGGCTAGAAATACTTCTCGAGGCGGCTTCGATCCGCGATGAGGTACTTCTTGGGAATCCAGTAGGTCGTCGCGTTGCGATCGATCTTGCGGTGGAGCGCGTCACGACCGATCAAGCGCATGACCAGGCCGACTGGGAAGAGCGCGATGAAAAAGAAGAGCGTCAGGATGACCCGCGTCATCACGAAGCCCATCACCACGGCCATGCTCATCCACGCGACATAAAACGGTTGCAGGAGCTTGGGCGCCACCGTGCCGAGGGCGACCAACGCTGCGCCAGCGCCGAAGACCCACGTACCCCACGAAGCATCGCGATACCAGGCGAATGCGCCGATCGCCGCGAAGACCCCGCCGACCACCCAACCGAACTTGCGGTAATCCTGGGCCGTGCGCGGCAGCGCCTTGATCTCTTCACGAATCGACATCGTTCCCCATTACCCTCGAATCTTGGCACCCTCGGGACATTTTGCCCACTAGTCGAGCACGAACTCGCTGCGCCAGTCGTCACCCTGCTCTTTCCAGGTCGGCTGCTTGGTCTTCTCGAGCAGGTAGTTCCCGGCCATCAACACGTCCATGTGCGTACGCATGAAGCACACGTACGCATGCTCGGGGTTGCACACGATCGGCTCCCCGCGCACATTGAACGAGGTATTGATGATCACCGAGCAACCCGTGAGCTCCTTGAACGCCTTGATCGTCTCGTAGTAGAGCGGATTATCGTCCTTGTGCACGCTCTGAACCCGCGCCGAGCAATCGACATGCGTGATCGCCGGCACCGTCGAACGCGGAACGTTCAGCTTGTCGATACCGAAGAGGTCGGCATCGTCTCCCGCCGCGTCCGTGAGATGTTGATCCGCCACCGGAGCGACCAGGAGCATGTAGGGGCTTTCGCGATCGATCGCGAACCACTCACTGACATCGTCGGCGAGCACCGACGGCGCAAATGGTCGGAACGACTCCCGAAACTTGATCTTGAGATTCATCGTGGTCTGCATCTTCGGCGAACGCGCATCGCCGATGATCGACCGGTTGCCGAGGGCACGTGGACCGAATTCCATGCGGCCCTGGAACATGCCAATTACCTTTTCATCGGCAATCAGCGCCGCCAGCCGCGCGGGAATGTCCGCATCCTCGACCCGCTCGTAGACCGCGCCGTGGCGATCGAGGATCTCGGTGATCTGCTGATCGTCGAACGACGGTCCGAGGTAGCTCCCGCTCTGGGAACCGCGTGGCCTCACCGTTCGCGGCTTGTCCTCGTACTGGTGCCAGGCCATGAACGCGGCGCCGAGCGCACCACCCGCGTCTCCCGCCGCCGGCTGAATCCAGATGTCGTCGAAGGGCCCCTCGCGCAGCACCCGGCCGTTGCCCACACAGTTGAGGGCGACACCACCGGCGAGCACCAGGTTCTTCTCGCCCGACTCCTTGTGCACGTGACGCGCCATGCGCAGCATCGCTTCCTCGCACACCACCTGCACCGAGCGGGCAAGATCCATGTCGCGCTGACGGAGATCGGTCTCCGGCTCGCGCGGCGGGCCGCCAAAGAGCTTGTCGAAGCGATCGTTGGTCATGCGCAGCCCGGAGACATAGTCGAAGTACGACATGTCCATCCGAAACGAGCCATCTTCTTTGAGATCGATGATGTTCTCGAGAATGGTGTCGACGTACTTGGGCTCGCCATAGGGCGCCAGGCCCATGACCTTGTACTCGCCTGAATTGACCCTGAAGCCGGTGTAGTACGTAAAGGCCGAGTACAGCAAACCGATCGAGTGCGGGAAATGGATCTCGCCGCGGATCTCCAGATCCTTGCCGTTGCCGACCCCCCAACTCGTCGTTGCCCACTCGCCCACGCCGTCGATGGTCAGAAACGCCGCGCGCTCGTAGGGCGACGGATAGAAGGCCGACGCCGCATGCGACTCGTGGTGCTCGGGGAAGAGCATCGTGCCAGTGAACTCTGGCAACTCGGTGCGAATCTGCTTGGGGATGAAGAGCTTCTCTTTGATCCAGATCGGAATCGCCTTGATGAATGACGGCAAACCGCGCGGCACACTCGCGATGTAGGTCTCGAGAATGCGCTCGAACTTGAGCATCGGCTTGTCGTAGAAGGCGACGATGTCGAGATCCGCTTCGCGGATGCCGGCATGCTCGAGGCAATATCGGATCGCCTCGATCGGGAAGCTCGAGTCCTGCTTGATGCGCGTGAAGCGCTCTTCCGACGCCGCGGCGACCACTTCACCGTCCACCAGCAGGCAGGCGGCAGCGTCGTGGTAGAAGCAGGAAATACCCAGAATGTTCATTGGTCTCGGTGCTCGGTCTGAGCCTCGGGCCGTACTTCGTCCCCGCGGCCCGGCAATTCAGGGCTTTCTACCATAGAGCGCCTACCGTGTCGACGCTCCCCAGCCGCCCACAGAGCTGAGCGTCTACCGGCCCAGAGCGTGGGCCTGGGAAGCCGCCCGCAGCCGTACTACACTGGCGCCGTGTTTGGGCAGAGACCATCGACTCCGGGCCCAGGGCTCCGTATCCGATCCTGGGCGGCACGGATCGCTCCCGTGCTGATCGCCATCAGCCTGCACGCGGGCAACGCCTCGGCGCGCTCCGAGACGCCCGAGCCACCAGCCGCGCACCTACCCGACGCCGCAGCCTCCGTCCGTCTCCTGCGCCAGTACATCGAGATCGACACCACCAACCCCCCAGGCAACGAGGCGGCCGGCGCCCGCTTCTTGGCCGACATCATCGACCGTGCTTCGCCCGGCCAGCCGCCAGGCGGCGCATTCGGGATCGAGCAGCGCATGCTGACCAGCCCCACAGGGCGCACCAGCTTCTACGCTCGCCTGCCCGCGACCGTCGACGATCCGGGTGAGGCTCTCATCCTCACGCACCACATCGACGTCGTGCCCGCCGACGATAGCTGGTCCGTGCCGCCCTTCTCGGGCCGCCCGCACAACGGCAGGATCTGGGGCCGCGGCGCGGTCGACGTCAAGAGCCTGGGCATTGCCCACTTGGTGGTCATGCTGCGCCTGGCAGCCGAAGAAGGCCCGCGACACCGAGACCTCGTCTTCCTCGCCCTGGCGGATGAGGAAGCGGGCGGACAAGAAGGTGCGGGCTGGCTGCTCGATGCCCATCCCGAGCTCTTCGAAGGCGTCGGCGGCGTGCTCGGCGAGGGCGGCACGAATCGCGTAGCCGGCCAACAGGTCATGTGGTGGGGCATCGAAGTCGATCAGAAACGCCCCCTCTGGCTGCGCCTCACCGCCCGTGGTCGCGGCGGCCACGGCTCCATGCCGCTGCTCGACACAGCCACTCACACCCTGCTCGAGGGCCTCGCGCGCCTCACGCCAAGAGCCCCCACCTACCGCGCACCACCGAGCGCCTGGCAGTTCTTCCGCGCCGTCGCCGAAGTCGAAGGCAACAGCACAAGGCGCGCGGTCGGGCGCCTCGAGAGCCTCCTCGCATCCGGCCCCCAGCGCCTCGACGCACCACCCTCTGTCTCACCGGCCTGGCTCGGCGTGCTCTACGACTCGCTCCAGGTCACCCGCTTCCAGGCGTCCGACACCATCAACGTCATCGCCCCCGAAGCCCACGCCTGGATCGACATCCGCCTGCTCCCCGACACCGACCAAAACGCCTACCTCGAAGACCTTCAGGCAACCGTCGGCGCCGGCATCGAGATCGAGATCCTGCTCGACGCCCCCGAAGCCCCGGCCTCCAGCATCGAGACCGAGCTCTTCCAGGCCCTCGTCCGCGAGCTGAAGGTGCGTGGCCCCGTCGTCCCCGTGATGATTCCCGGCATCACCGACAGCCGCTACTTCCGCCAGCGCGGGATTCCCGCCTACGGCTGGAACCCCTTCGTCTTCAGCGGACTGAGCGGCGTCCACGGCAAAGACGAATCCATCCCCGAAGCCCCCTTCGTCCGCGGCATCGAAACCGTCGCCCGCGTCGTCCGCGCCATGCTCGCGCCACCAGACTGAATGGTGGACACACCACCCGGGGTGTCCCCGTGACAACCGGCCCAACATCAACGCGAACGGACACACACAGGCAGGCGGGGTGGACCATCGGGGCAACCGGACCGCGGCGACGCGACGACCAGCCCCGGGCTATACGGTTGGGCCCCTCCGGGGCCTCGTGACCGTTGGGTTGATCGGGCCTTGGACCGTGAGAGATGGCCGGCTTCCGGGCCCTGAAAGGGCCGCTGCGTGCAGCCCGGGGCTGGCGGCGCGCAGCGACGTGAGCCCCGGTTGTCCCCGTGACAGCCGGCCCAACATCAACGCGGACGGACACACCACCCGGAGTGTCCCCACGACAACCGCGACGCCACCATCAAGCCTGCTGGTCGTCTCTTCGGGCACGAGGCGGAAGAGACCCCGATGTCTGACGCCCCGTGGCGTCGCTCGTATTCCGTTCCGGTTCCAGCGCCTTCCAGAACGCTCGACACGCCGCGTTGCTGCTGGTGGTGTCGAGCGCCGTGCCGTCGATCACCTGATATCCTCCAAGCCTTCGCGGCAGAAACCATCGGCTGCTCGCATGTCGTCGGCATGCAATTCAGGGCAGCGAACGACAGAGCGGAAGCGGGAGTAGGGACATGCGGTGGAAGCGTGGACATCGAAGCCAGAACGTCAGGGATCGGCGCTACATGGGCGGCCGCGTCGGCCGAGGCGGCATGCAGATGGGCTGCGGCGGCATGCTGCTCTTACTCGTATTGAGCGTCGTTTTCCAGACCGACTTCTTCTCTCTGCTCGGGCCGTCGATGCAGACCCAGGCACCGACCGGCTCCCCCCAGACGCAGCCACCGCCAGGCGAAGATCCCGAAGGCGAGCGGGTCGATTTCGTCAACTTCCTGATCGACGACATTCAGGGCGTTTGGCAGCAAGAATTCCCGGCATTGGGCGCCCGCTACAGCAACACGACGCTCAACTTGTTCCGGGATTCCGTCCGTTCTGCGTGCGGCTTCGGTCAGTCCGCCACAGGCCCGTTCTACTGCCCGGGCGACCGCGAGGCGTACATCGACCTGTCTTTCTTCGATGAATTGGACCGTCGGTTTGGCGCGCCCGGAGACTTTGCCCAGGCCTATGTGCTCGCCCACGAGGTCGGGCACCACGTGCAGACCTTGCTCGGCATCGATCGGCAGGTCCGCCAGAGCCAGGCCCAAAATCCCCGCCAGGCCAACCAGACTCAGGTCCGCATGGAGCTCCAGGCCGACTGCCTGGCAGGAGTGTGGGGCCACTCGGCAGCCCAGCGTGGCTTGCTCGAACGAGGCGATGTCGAAGAGGGTATGCGGGCCGCCGCCGCGATCGGCGATGACCGGATCCAGCGCATGTCGGGACGCGGCTACGTCAATCCCGATGGCTTCACCCACGGCTCTTCGGAGCAGCGTGTGCGGTGGTTCCGACGCGGTCTCGAGTCGGGTGATCCGAATTCCTGCGACACGTTCGGCACCAATAACCTGTGACCTCGTGGTCAACCAGCCGTGTGACCCCGGTCTAGGTAACGCCCCAGCTCCTGGCCGACGAAGTGGTTCCAACCGGCCTCGCACATCCCGAAGCAGGTGAGCTCGGGCGTCAGGCCTTCATGGGTGAACGAGATCTGCGTCGCCTCGTCGACCGGCTCGAGCACAAAGCGCAAGGACGTGCCCAGCCATTCCTTGCGAATGGTATCCGGGGCTCCTGGATGGTGATGGTCCGCGGCAACGCAGCGCAGCACGACAAGCGTGTGCGGGGTGAGCTGCTGGGCCGCGAAAGACCACGAAGTGCCCATCTCTCGGAAGTGCACGGTCAGGATGTCGCCTTCCTGGTCCAAGGCTCCCTCGGTCTCGCCCCACCACAGGTGCATCGCCCCCACGATGGCTCGATAGGACGAGCGGAGAGAGGCATGGGTTCGAATGCGACAGGTATAGCTTCCGGCTTGGCGTATGGGCATGGTTCTTCTTGCGCTCGGGCTAGAGCGCTCACTCGATACGTGATGAGAAATCAGTCGCTCGATGCCAACTCGTCTGAGTCGGCGGAAGCGCGCTTGGCTTCGTGGGGTTCTCGGGCGCGCTGCTCGGCATGACGCTTCACGCCGATGAGCTGACGCGCCCACAAGTCCTGGTAGCCGTCGACGAGCTCTTCATACAGCATCCGCAGTGGCACCGCGTTCAGGCTGTTGATGCGCCGCGGCCCGTCTTCGCGCGTGCGTACGAGGTCGATCTCGCGCAACACGGCGATGTGCTTCATGACCGCAAAGCGCGTCAGCTCGGGGAACCGCTCGACGAGCTCTGTCGTCGTCTTGGGACCGTCCCGTAGGGCTGCCAGGAGGGACCGTCGCTGTTGGTTCGCGAGGGCGCGCCAGATTCCGTCGGTCGTGGTCATCTCATGCGAAGTGCGCTCGGACACAGGCGTGAGCGTGTCATGAAACGGCTCCGGTCGCATGTGCCGCGACACGGTCGAGCATGCCCTTCCAGCCAGGCCTCACGCCGTCGCGATGGTGTTGCTCGATCGCACCGAATGCCCGATGGCGAAAAGACAGGCGCGTGCCGCCCTCCACTTCCTCGAATCGAATGATGATGTGATTCGTCACGGGATAGCTCATGAACAGCGGGCCACTGATCTCGAGCAGATCCGGCTTGCGGATCGATTGTACGAATCCCCAGAGATGGCCGCGGTCATCACCCAGATCCCGAAACCACCGCCCGCCGGGCTGACGCTCCAGCCGCATCGGAAGTGGCGTGTCATGTTGGCCGGTGTTGCCTTCACTGAGCTGATGGATCATCGACTCGAAGACGGTTTCGACCGGCGCAGCGACGACCAAGTCCTGTTCGATATCGAGATGAAAGTCTTCGGTGGCTGGCATGGTCACTCCTCACTGCGGTACGTGTTCATGTCTG
>CALFAM010000207.1 GCA_937948815.1 uncultured bacterium | reverse complement strand
CTGGGCCGGTGGTGGCCTGCAGCAACGGCTGTCCAGCGTCCGACAGGCACGCATGGCCGGTCGTCGTACGAGACGCGTTCGCCGAAGAAGAACGGAAAGCAAGACAAAGGACGCGAGGAGTCTAGCAGGACAAATGACGCCAAACGCAAAAAAGCCGGGAGACGAATCCCCCGGCTTTTCTGTGTGCCAGCGTGAAGAGACGCGCTGGGAAGATCGAGATCAGTCCTCGATCGAGAAGCTCATCAGCTCGACCGGCACGTTGACGCCCGACACGCGGAGGATCGCGTTGGCGTTGGTGATGGCCTGGAAGTTGCCGCCGCCGAGATCCTCGATGGCCATGCCGTTGAAGCCTTGGCCGCCGTTGTTGGTGTCGAAGCCGACGCAGTCGACCGCGCAGGGGGTGGGCGCGCCAGAGTTACCCGCCGTCGGGTTCCAGACGCCAGCGAGGAAGGTGCTGGTACCCGTGCCGGTGAAGGCCTCGTTGACGCCGACCGTGTTGAAGGCATTGGCGTTCTGCCCTGCCACATTCGGCGAGGTACGCGCGCCAGCGGAGGTACCCGCTGTGTTGAGCGCGCTGAAGACGGTGACGAAAGCGTTACCGGTACCGGTGGTGCCGCTGTCGACGATCGCCATGAACCAGCTCAGGTTGGTGACCGTGAAGGGCAGATTCAGGGGGCCAAAGACATTGCCGAAGGAGAAGTTGTCTGTGATCGCGGGAATGTCGCCGACGTTGGTGAAGGTACCGGTGTCGTACTGAATGGTGCCCGGACCGTCCGGTGCGTTGCCGACGTTACGGAAGTTCAGCTCACCCTGGAATCCCGGGCCGGCTGGCTGCGCCGCTTCCTTCTCCTTGATCGGGTTGGCCCCAACGGAAGAGGCGAGGATCAATACCCCGCATGCTGCGATCGCCAAAACTTGCTTCATCGATGGCTCCTCGATTGCACGACGGCCTCCATGACCGTTGCTGTGCGTCACTTTATTGCGCCCCCAAGGCGCCACTGCCTAGTCGCTTTCGCTCCGGACCACGCAGCATGTTGTGCTCTGAGCGCGGAACATACCACCTAGAGGGCGTCGAAGGCAAACGCGTGAATCGTCGTTTCGGCATTGCGCTCGCGCGTCGATCAAGGGTGCGCCCTGCTCGCTTCATCCGTTGCTTCAGCGCTGGCCGACTCGGCCCGTTCCGGCTCGAAACCGGTGTCGTCGGGGCGCGCCAGGGCCGTGTCGAACAGCCGAAACGTGGCCTCGTCCAGAATCTGGGTTCGCAGCGCCTCGTACAGCCGCTGCCCGTGCCGTTCGAGGTAGGCGGCTCGGACTTGTTCGCGCACGGCTTCGAACGCGAGCGGCTCGGGCTCGCGGCGATCGACCACGCGGATCAGCTCGAGGCTCTGCGGTGTGCTGAACGGCGCGGAATGCCGGCCGATCGCGACGTCGGGGGCAAAGCGTGCCAGCTTGGGCTCTTGCTCGGTGAGCTGTGCCAGGGTCGAGAAGTCGATCGCCTCGAGGGTGCCGCCCACGGACTCCGCCACCGCTTCGAACGTGGTGTCGCCCGCTTCGAGCTGCTGGCGGAATTGCTCGAGGCGCGCCATGTCCTGTGCCGCCTGCTCCTCACGAAGGGGCACGGACAGGCGTTCGAGCTTGATCTCGAGCGGTGAGGAGAAGCGGCGGCGGTTGGCTTCGAAGAAGGCCCGGACGTCCTCGGGCGCCGATTCGACTGCCGCGCGGACCCGCTCCTGCCGGAGGTGCAGCGCCAGCAGCCGATCGGTCGTCTGGGCCATTGCCTGGGAAGCCTCGGGGGCGAGGGGCTCCCCTGTGGCGAGCTGGTGTTGGTAGATGACCTCGGCTTGCTTCAGGGATTCGAGCAGCTTCATGGGCCGCGTTTCGACTGTGCCAGGCTGCTGGGCACGGTTGTTGGCCACCATGTTGACGAGCTGCCCGAGCTGAAGCTGATAGTCGCCGACCCGCAGCACCTCGACACTCGGATCGCCGCGGCGATGCAGGCTCTCGAGTTCCTCCGCGGTCACCATGAAGATCTCGAAGTCGGTCGCCAAGGCGTCGGCCAGGGCCGTGATCGCATCACTCCGCTCGGTGGTGGCGAGCGAGGTGGCGAGGTTGCGTTTCATCTCGTCGAAGGTGAAGCGCTTGGCATCGACCACCACGTCGACATAGAAGAGGTGGACGCCGTCTCGGGTGACGATCGGCGCGCTCGGCACCCCTTCTTCGAGACCGAAGATCACATCGTCGAGCTGGGGGCTGAGCTGGCCGCGCTCGAACCATCCGAGGCGTCCCTTGTTGTGGCGCGATTCGGAGTCCGAGATCTTCTCGGCCAGGACGCCGATGCCCTGGCCGCCGGCGATCTCACCCGCGAGAATGCGCGCGCGAATCGCTTCGAGCTCGGCCACGAGCACCTCACGCGGCGCGTCCGGTGTGATGCGGCGGAAGATGTTGTAGACGAACCGACGCTCGTTGCGCGCCATACTGTCGGCCTGCTCGTCGTAGGCACGGCGGAGCTCGGCATCCGACGGTGTTTTGCCCGGCGGAAGGTTGGCGGCAAGGTAGCGCTCGGCCACGGCCTTGCGCTCGATGTCTCGGAGCTGGCGCTGGAAGTCCGGCTGCTGGTCGATGCCGAGCAGCTTGGCTTCGCGGATGAGAATGTCGTCGACCGCCATCTCCCGGATGAGATCGCGAAGTGGTTCGAGCGTCTCCTGGTCACCATCCGATGCTGTGGACCGCATCACCTGCCGATCCGCGGGCGGTAGGGCGAGGATGGCCTGGTCGAGTGCCTCGGTGCTCAGGGATCCTCCCTCCCAGGTGGCGACCAGCGCTTCATGGTCAGGCGCCGCCGTGCCGAGCTTGTCGCCGGCCGGCGTGGCCTCGTCCGATGGAGGGGAAGGTGCGCAGCTCGTCGCCAGCGCACACGAGAGGAGGCCGACGGCCATGGCAGGGCTGTTTCGGATCAAGAGGGGGTCTCCGTCGAAGCGGCGAGCAACGCGCGGGCCTGCTCGGCTTCCTTGCTGTTCGGTGCGAGCTCGACGAGCGTGGCGAGGTGGCTTTCCGCCGCCGCGCGCCGCCCGAGCTGGAGGGCGGTCACCACCAGGGCGTAGTAGGCGCGTACGTAGTCGGGCTGCAGCTTGGCGGCGCGCTCGAAGTGGTAGAAGGCGCGCTCCGCATCGCCCATCTGCATCTTGAGTGCCGCGTAGTTGTAGTGCCCCTTTGGATAGTAGGGCAGGTCGCTCAGAGCGCGCTCGAACTCGCGCTGGGCGGTCGGCAGGTCGCCGCTCATCGCGTGGTACGCGGCGAGATCGACCCGTGCAGGCGCGAATTCAGGGGTGAGCTCGAGCGCTTTCTCGAGCGCCGCGATTTCGTCGGCGCGACGACCATTCAGGTTGTGGAGGCTTGCCAGGTGCCACTGCCCCATGGCGCTCGGGTTGCCTTGCTGCGCATCTTCGAGCAGCGCCAAGGCCTCATCACCACGCCCTTGGTAGTGGAGCGCGTGGACGACTTGCAGCAGCAGTCCTTCCGCTGGCAGGCCGCGCGGATCGAGCTCGCGGATGCGCGCCATGGTCGCGAGGCCTTGCTCGAGATGGTCCGATTGCAGCTCGGCGGTGGCCTTGAGCTGCAAGTAGTAGACATTGTCCGGGTCGCGGCGCAGGAGCTTGAGGGCGACTTCCTTGGCCGCAACCGGGTTGTTGCGGTGCAGGAAGTTCTTGGCGGTGCTGATGTCGTTGACGTCGATGACACGGTCTTGGGGTGCTGTGCCCGAGCCGTCGAGCTTCTCGACCACCGTGGCATCGCCTCCCGACGACTGGATGTAGCCGAGCGCTTCGAGCCGGGCGCGCGTCTCGGCGTCGACTTCGAGCAACGATGCCGGATCCTGCGCCGCATGCTCAGCGAGGAACTCGGCCAGCCGGGCGTGCATGGCTTCGGTCACCGCCGGCTCGTCGTCGAGCAGGTTGGTGAGCTCGTGCGGGTCGACCTCGACATCGTAGAGCTCGGGCCGAGGACCGAAGATGTACTTGTACTGGCGGTGGAACAGGGCCCGGATCTCGCCGAGGCCGTGGGAGAAGCGCGGTGCCAAGGTCTCGGCGTAGAGCGTTCCACTGGTCGCGGCGGCGCCGGTTTCGGTTTCCTCCTCCATCATCGCCCGCAGGCTCCGACCCTGCACGGTGGCAGGGGCTTCGATACCGAGCAGATCGAGGATGGTGGGCACGATGTCAACCGTTCCGACCCGTGCGTCGATCGTTCGTCCGCGTGGTCCACCCGGTACCCGCACCACCAGCGGCACATGGAGGGTCGAGTTGTAGGCGAGCGTGGAATGGGTTTCCTCGTTATGTTCGCCGAGCCCTTCGCCGTGGTCGGAGGTCATGACCAGGATGGTGTCGTCCCACTCGCCCAGCGCCTGCAGCTTGTCGATGACCGCGCCCATCGACTCGTCGGCGTAGGCGATCTCGCCCTTGTAGAGGTCGGTGCCGTAGAGCTCGTCATAGGGGCTCGGCGGCTCATGGGGATGGTGCGGGTCGAAGTAGTGCAGCCAGATGAAGAAGGGCTTCTCGGCGTCAGCAGTGCCCTGCCGATCCTCCAGCCACTGGAAGATCGGCTCGTTGACCAGCGCCGCCTTGCGCTCGTCGAAGAACAAACCTGACTTGGCACGCACACGGTTGCCGCGAAAGTCCTCGTACGAGGCCGAAAAGTGATCGTCGTAAAGGTCAAACCCTTGGTCGAGTCCGAACTTGGCGTCGAGGGGAAAGGCACCGACCGCCGCGGCCGTGGCGTAGCCCTGGTCCTTCAGCATCTCCGCCAGGGTGATCTGGCCCGGGGTGAGCACGAAGAGACCGTTGTCCCGCACGCCGTGCGCCGGCGGATACGTCCCGGTAATGATCGTCGAATGGGACGGCGCGGTCACCGGCACGGCCGAGAAGGCACGGCGAAACAGCACACCGTCTTCCGCCAGGGCGTCGACCCTCGGTGTTTCGATGGCCTCGTTGCCATAGCTGGAGAAGTGATCGGCGCGGGTCGTGTCGAAGGTCACCAGCACGACATTGCGCTTGGGTGGCTCGACGCAAGCGCTGAGTGAAGCGAGCAGGATGCATGTCCACCCACCTCGGAGGCAGCCACGCAGACGCGTTGGCAGGCGACTCGGCGGGCTGTTGCGCGATGTCGTGCCGCGCGATGTCGTGCCGTGTGATGTCGGCAGGTCACCCTCGCGGCGTGGGTCGAAGGGCATTTTCATGGTCGGTGGGAGAGTTGGTTGGGGCACGCTCGTGGATCGTGCCGATTCGGTGGCGCCACAGGTTTCCGCCACAGTGTGGAGCAGGACGGCGCATTGTTGCATGGAGCCAGGGTGATCATCTGAAAGGGTGCGGAGTGTGTCAAGTGAGGGCTGGCCGAGGGCCAGAGCGGTTCGACAGCGGCTGGGGTGTTTGCCATACTCTGCCTGCACCAGTGCGCCACGCTGAACCCTACTCGTTAACGACCATCCGACCAACCGTGCGATGAAGTACCGCCTGTCCACCCTGTCACGGGCCACTGTCGTCTTGCGTGCTTGTTCGCTAGGCGTGCTGCTTGGCACGCTGGCCGGGGCCTGTGGCCAGCAGGACCCGGCTGGGGCGGTTCCGGCGATGTCGGCCTTCGTGCATGGTCAGAATGCGTTGGCCGAACAGCGGTTCGATTGGGCACGCAAGCACTTTGCCGAAGCTCTCGAGGACGACCCAGAGCGTGCCGAGGCGCTGCGTCTGGCGGGAGTCGCCTGGCTTCGAGGCGTCAACCAGAGCCTGGCGCCCGCTGTCGACTATCTCCAGCGCTTCCTGGAGCAGCAGCCAGGCCACATTCAGGCGAGCCAAGATCTGGCGCGCTGTCTGAATCAGCTCGGCCAGCCCGAGGAGGCGCTCGCCGTGCTGGCCGCCGTCGATACCGCTGCACTGGAAACGAACGCGTCGACCCGCGCCGCGGTGAGGCTGCAGCAAGCCAACCTGCTTCTCGATGTTCGCCCGGAGGAGGCGCTTGGCCTCGCGCAACGGGTCATGGACGAGAAGCCGGACGACGATCGCGCGCTTGCCATCGCGTCCGAGGCCCACGAGCGTCTGGGCCAGCTCGAGGCCGCCTACGATCTGGCCATCGAGTCCCTACGTCGCAATCCGCTGCAGGCGCAAACGGTCTACCGGGCGAGTCGGCTCCTGCTGGGGCAAGGCGATACGGCCGAGGCGACCCGCATGGTTGCCCGCTACCAACTCTTGGGCGCCGTGCAGCCGTCGCAAGATACGGGCGCTCCGACGGCCATCGAGCGTTTGCGGAGATGGCCCGAGCTGGCCGCGCAGGTCGACCCGACCAATACCCACGTCGCGTCTCTGCATGCGCAGCTACTGCTCGACGCGGGTGATCCGAGCGAGGCGCGCCGGGCACTCGAGGCGCTACGGGCGTCGGGCAGCCTGACGCTGACGCTCCGTTTGGCCTACGCCAGCCTTCTCCAGCGTCAGGGGGAAGTGGACGCCGCAGAGGGCATCTTGCGGGAGGGGTTGGAGGCGGAGCCCGATCACCGAACCCTGCGCTACCAGCTTGCCGACCTGTTGCTCCAGCGTGGCAATCGCGACGGTGCCCGCAGGCTGGCGCACGCAAGCCAGGAGGCCGAGCCTCATCTCGGGCGACATCACCACCTCTTGGCCCAGATCGCGCTCGCCGAAGGAGCATCCGCCGAGGCCCGGGATGCGCTGGCCGAGGCCCTTGCGCGGGCGCCTTGGAAGGCTGCCTGGCGCGCGCAGGCGCTCGAGCTGCTCTGGGAGGCAGGCGAACGCGACGAAGCGGAAGCCCTTCTGGCCGCTGCGCCCGAATCTGATCCCCTGCTCGGCGCCTTCGCGCGCAAAGTCGGCCTGGCTCAGGCGACCCAGGGGGCGTCGTGACCGGGTCGACCGCGACTTCGGCCAGTCCTCCCGTTTGGCTGGTGCTGACGTGCGCCGCCTCCCTCGCTGTTCCGTTTGGTCTCGATGCCCAGGAGGCGCAGCAGGAAGACTTCATCGAGCTCGCGGCCGTGGTCGGATTGGGTTTCGAGCATCGCGATGGACGGAGCGGCCGCTATTACTTCATCGAGACCATGGGTGGTGGCGGCGGCTGGCTGGACTACGATGGCGACGGCGATCTCGACATCTACCTGGTCAATGGCGCGGGGACGCCGGGCAGCGCGCTTGCGACGCCGCCGACCAACGCGCTCTACGAGAATCGTGACGGACGCTTTGTCGACGTGGCGCAGGAAATCGGGGTGGCGGATGAGTCCTACGGGATGGGCTTTTGCGCCGGCGACTACGACGGCGACGGTCGTCCCGACCTGATGGTGACCAATTTCGGCGCCAATCGTCTCTACCGCAACCTGGGACCCGTCGACGGCCGCGTGCGATTCGAAGATCGCGCCGCGGAAGCCGGCGTGGACGAACAGGGGTGGAGCGCGAGCTGTGCCTTCGGTGATCTCGATGCCGATGGCGACCTCGACCTCTACGTCACCCACTACGTCGACTTCGAGATCGGCGAGGGGCCGAGCTGCGAAGACCGTGCGCGAGGCCTCCGCTATCACTGTCATCCGAGCCATTTTCGAGGCGTCACCGACTCCCTGTGGATCAACTGGGGCGACGGGACGTTTCGCTCCGAAGGTCGCAAGCGAGGCATCGCCACGGGCGCTACCGAACGCGGCCTGGGCGTGGTGATGAGTGATCTGGACGCCGATGGTGACCTCGACATCTACGTCACCAACGACGGCTCCGCCAACCGCTACTACCAGAACCGTGGTGACGGCACGTTCGAAGATCTTTCTCTGCTCAGCGGCACCGCGCTCGGTGCCAGCGGGGCGCAGCAGGCCGGAATGGGGATCGCGACCGGCGACGCGGACGGTGACGGGCGGTTCGACCTGGCGGTGACCAACTTCTCCCTCGAGCCCAACAACTTCTACCTCAACCAAGGCGACGGACTCTTCGAAGAGCGCGCACGCGCTTCTGGCATCGCGGAGCTGAGCTTTCGCGACCTGGGCTGGGGCATTGCTTTCCTCGACTACGACCTCGACGGCGATCTGGACCTGGCGACGGCCAATGGACACGTCATGGACAACGTCGCCAGCTTCGTGCCCGGCATCGCCTACGCACAGCCCAACCGGCTACTGGCCAATGATGGCCGCGGGCATTTCACCGACGTCAGCGCTCGCTCGGGTGCGGCCTGGCGAACGGCGAAGCCGAGCCGCGGCCTGGCAGTCGGCGACTACGACAACGATGGCCGCCCGGATCTCCTGATCACGACGCAGAACGGCGCTGTCGACCTGCTGGCCAATCGCACCCGGACCGGTCATGCCTGGCTCGGAATCGTGCTCGAAGGGGCACCCGGCAATGCCCTTGCCATCGGTGCTCGGGTCGAGCTGGTGGCGGGAGATCGGCAGCAGGTGCGCGAGGTGCGGAGCGGTGGTGGTGTGTTGACCCAGTCGGACCTGCGCTTGTTGTTCGGCCTCGGCGACCACAGCGGTGAGGTCACCGCGACAATCCGGTGGCCAGACGGTCATCGGCAGGTTGCTTCCACCGACCAACTCGACAGGTATTGGACGATTTCCTATCGCGCCGGCGACGCCCGGCCCTTATCCCCGCGCGCCGTGACCACACGGCGATGAAGCCGATCTTGGGCTGTTCTCCGGCCATGGGCCGCGTCGCCGGTCGCGCTGTGGGGCGTTTCAGCTTGCTGGCGGCCTGGACGCTGACGGCCTGCCAGCCCGCAAACTCCGGTCATCGCGAGACCGAGGCTTCGGTCGTCCAGGTGGCACCGGCCCAGACGCCGGAAACGAAGCGCATGGTCGAGCGTTTGGCCCTTGCAGCCGAGCGCACGCCACCGCTTGCCGATTTCTTCGCCAGCGCGCGGCGCGCGGCCTTCATGGGACGCCAGCAGCTACCGGACGACCCGGTGGCCCAGGTTCGGGCACGACTGGCACGGGGGCACGAGCTGCTGCGCGCCGGTGCGTCCGAGGGGGCTGCCGAGGAGCTCGGTGGGGTCGTCGATGACATGGCGCGCATGGCGGCGGACTTCGATCCGCGGGTCCTTCGCAAGGCGAAGCGCCTCCTGGCGGTCGCGCACCTACGAATCGGTGAGCAGGATAACTGTGTCGAAGGGCATACGGTCGACTCGTGCCTGCTGCCGATCGGTCCGGCCGGTGTTCATCGGATCGACCGCGGATCGCGCGGCGCCATGGCGATTCTCGCCGAGCTGCTGGAGGCCGAGCCCGACGACCTCATGAGCCAGTGGCTGTACAACCTCGCCGCCATGACCGTCGGCGCGTACCCTGATGAGGTGCCGTCGGAATGGCGCATCCCGTCCTCGGTCTACGCATCGGATCATCCGTTGCCGCGATTCTTCGACCACGCGCAAGGAACCGGTCTGGACACCTTTTCGCTGGCCGGCGGTTGCGTGGTCGAAGATCTCGACGGCGACGGGGACCTCGACGTCATGGTTTCCTCCTGGGGCCGGGGCGATCCGTTGCGCCTGTTCATGGCCGAGCGTCTGGACGGTGAGCATCCGACGCTCCGCTATGTCGAACGAACGCGCGAGGCGGGGCTGGACGGTCTGACCGGCGGGCTCAACGTGGTCCACGCTGACTATGACAACGATGGTGATCTCGATGTCTTGGTGCTGCGGGGTGCCTGGATGCAGGCGCAAGGCCGGCAGCCCAACTCGCTGCTCCGCAACGATGGCAAGGGCGGATTCGAAGACGTCACGGAGAGCGCCGGGCTGCTCAGCTTTCACCCCACGCAGACAGCAGCCTGGGGTGACTACGACAACGATGGTTGGCTCGATCTCTTCATCGGCAACGAGTCGACATCCCGCCGTGACGCAAATCCGGCCCAGCTTTATCGCAACAACGGCGGCCAGGAGAATCCGGTCACATTCACCGAGGTCGCCCGCACGGCGGGTGTCCAGGCTCGCGGCTTCATCAAGGGTGTGGCCTGGGGCGATGCCGACAACGATGGTTGGCTCGATCTCTACGTGTCGCGGATCCGCGGACAGAACCTCTACTACCGCAACCTCGGTCCGTCAGACGACGGCGTGGTGCGATTCGAAGAAGGGGCGACGGACGCGGGCATCGATCAGCCGGTCGACAGCTTTGCCACCTGGTTCTTCGACTACGACAATGATGGCTGGCTCGATCTCCTGGTCGCGGACTACGCCACCGACTTTGCCTCGGCGCGGGCCACAGGACCCGTGGCGGATTACTTGGGGCGGGAGACGGCCGGTTCCCGAACCAAGCTCTACCGCAATCGCAGCGATGGTACCTTCGAGGATGTTTCCTCCGCGGCGGGCCTGGATCACCAGCTCCTGGCCATGGGGGCGAGCTTCGGTGATCTCGACAACGACGGCTGGCTCGATGTCTACTTCGGCACGGGCGCGCCGGATCTCAGCGCGCTGATTCCGAACCGCATGTTTCGCAATGCTGGCGGTACGACCTTCCAGGATGTGACGACCGCGGGGGGCTTTGGCCATCTGCAGAAAGGGCATGGCGTGGCTTTCGCCGATTTCGATCACGACGGCGATCAGGACGTCTTCGCGGTGATCGGCGGCGCGTTCTCGGGTGATGGGTACCCGAACGTGCTGTTCGCCAATCCGGGACCGGTGGCCGGGGAGGTCGCCAATCGGTGGATCACCTTGCGGCTGGTGGGGACGACCTCGAATCGCTCGGCGATCGGTGCGCGCATTCGGCTGGTGGTCGAGACGCCCGGAGGTGAACGCGCGATCTACGCCACAGTGGGGACGGGAGGCAGCTTTGGCTCGTCGAGCCTGCAGCAAGAGATGGGCCTGGGTGACGCGACTGCGATCCGATTTGCCGAGATCGCGTGGCCGGGTGGCGAGGTCGAGACCTTCGAGGACCTCGCGCTCGACGCCGTGATGGTGATTCGGCAGGGAGATCCGGCAGCCGAGAAGATCGAAGTGACGCCGCTCCGCTGGCCGGAATCGTCTGCTACGAATCCGCACGAATCGCACGGCGAGCAGCGGTAAGATCGTCGCCATGCGTATTCGGCCTGGCCTTTCTCGTGCTGATCTTGCAATGCCCGTTTCGAAGTGGGTTCTGGTGCTGGGCCTGACGCTCGGGCTAGCAGGATGCACGGGTAGCGGTGAGAGACCGCTCGCACGGCCGACTGCCGATGCGCTGCGTCCGTTGCTCAACAGCGAACGGATCGAAGCAGTCTTCGGCAGCTACGGCGTCGAGATTCTGGCGGCCGATGGCGAGCTGCGCCTGTCGAATCTCTACAGCTCCCACGGCGGGCGACGGGTTTGCCGAACCTTTGCCATGGTGACGTTTGCCAACGTTGCCTCGGCGGACGGACGCCCCGTGCCAGAGCTCGAGGTTGCGCACGAAAAGGTTCTGAACGGTGGATCGATCGGCGCGACACTTCAGGCAGCGGGATGGACGGTCCGCAAGCGTCACGTCTATTTTGGCGAAATCGAGGCGGATCTGGCCTTCGCCCGCGCGGCCCGTCTCATGGACGAGCTGCTGCCGAATACGCTGGCGGTGCACGTCTACGTACTCGAAGTGTCCCAAGGAGCGGCTCGCTTCGACTACGCGACCATCGCCGAAGTCCACCACCCCGACTTTCTAGCTCTGGCCGATCTGCGCGCGATCTATGGCGCCGAGGTCTGGGCGAACACCGAGACCTCGGCCACCATCGACGAAACGCTGCACAGGCTGCGCGACGCGCTCCGTTCAGACTAGCGGGGCTGCGCTGAGAGGGGCGATGCCATCCCTGGCGTCGTTCAATGAGGTGCCGCAGAAGGGGCACGAACGAATGCGGGATGGTCGACCGACCGAATCAGCTCGTGGGTCGCGCGTCAGTTGCGACCGGCCATGACGCCACCGTCGACATCCCAGACCGCACCAGTGACCCAGCCCGCGTCGTCGGAGAGCAGGAAGTCGATGGCGGCTGCGACGTCGTCGGCCTGACCGATTCGGCCGATGGGGTGGAAGCTGTTGAAGCCCTGGAGGGTCTCTTCGATCTCGGCCGGCGGAATGAAGGCACCATAGATCGGGGTCAGCACGACCGCGGGGGAGACCGCGTTGACCCGGATGTTGTCATCGGCCAGTTCCATCGCCAGATGCTGGGTCAGGGCGTGCAGCCCGGCCTTGGCCATCGAGTAGGCAGAGGAGGGCGTGGCTTTGACGGCCTGCTTGGCCCACATCGAGCCAATGTTGACGATCGATCCGCCGCCGTTGTTCTTCATCGCTTCGGCTGCTGCCTGGGTGATGAAGAACGTGGCGCGATTGAGGTCATGGTAGATGTCGTAGTCCTCTCCGGTGTGTTCGAGGAAGGGCTTGGGGCTGAAGTAGCCGGCGGCATTCACCAGGTAGCGAATGGGGGCGTCGGAGCTGCGCAGCTCGGCGACGAAGCGATCGACGTCCGCGGCGTTGGCGAGATCGACGCCGGACGCCTGGACGCTCCCCAGCGCGGACAGCTCCTCGCGGGCTTTGGTGAGACGCTCGGTGTCGCGCGCCACCAGGTGGACGCTGACCCCGCGGCGCAGGAGCCGTTCTGCGGTCGCGCGACCCATGCCGGTGGAACCGCCGATGATCAGGGCTGTGGCGTTGGTGGATGCAGTGTTCATGGCAAGATCTCCGTCCTATCTATGAGTAGGTAGTTTTTGAGAGTAGAGCGAGAGGCTCTGTCGGGTTGTCGTGAATCCATCGAGGGCGCGAAGGCCGAGAAGAAAGTCTGAAAAGGAGCTCTGGCTCAGCTCACGCCGATCGGGCGAAGCGCCATCATGAAGGTCTTCTCGACGTGGTCGAGGGGACCCGTATCGTCTTGGGCACGGGCGAGCACGAGACCACCTTGGAGACCGGCGATCAACGACACGGCCAGCTCATCCGGTGAGCTGATCGGGGCGAGCTCGTCGGCCTTCAGTCCCGCCTCGATCTGGGTGCGAACCCAGCGCGTGCTTCGATCAAGGTAGCGCTGGATGTTGCCGTGCAGCTCGTCGGGCAGGGTGCCGAGATCGGACGCCATGGAGCCGCACAGGCAGATGGCTCCCCGGCATGCCGTGCTGCGATAGATGGCAATGAACCCTCGCAGCCTGGCGAGCGCGGTCGTGGATTTGTGCTCGAGCTCTTCGAGCACGGCATCCAACCCGTCGTTGTAGCGGCTCATCAAGGCTTCGCCGAGGTGTGCCTTGGTCGGGAAGTGGTAGTGGATGCTGGCCGTACGGATGCCAACTTCCTCCGCCAGATTCTTGTAGCTGAAAGCGTTGAAACCGCGCTCCTGAACCATGCGCTGGGCAGCGTCGAGGAGTGCGGTGACAGTGGGTGTGCTCGCGGCTGACCCTGGGACGTTTCCGGCCATGAATCGAATCTACCTACTGGGAGATAGGTTGTCAAGCAGAATCTCGTACGTCGTGGGTTTCGACCACTCTGGGCGAACGGAGCGACCGCAGGCCAGGCCACCCACGCAGGGTCAGGGAAGAGTCTCGGACCAGCGACTGAGATCGCCGGCCTCGAACCCGTCCGAGAACACCTCGGCCGAGGTCGTGCAGCCGCAAGATACGACCGTCAGCGTGTCTTGCGTGCCCGCGAACCGCTCGGCCGGTTCGAAGATGTCGGGCCCGAAGTCGACATCGAAATCGTCGGCGCTACCGAAGATGCCGTCCGGTCCGAGGCCGAGGGTGTTGGGCAGGTTGCCGCCGCGATCCATGAGGGTCGCAGCGCCGTTGAACTGCTCGGAGTGGAAGCTGCCGATGTAATGCCCGGCCTCGTGGGCCGCGATGTTGCCGAGGGCGATGCCAACCAGGTCGAGGATGGTGGCACCGGGTGCCAAGGGGAAGCTGTTGAGCGAGTTGGGGTCGATGTCGGAGCCGCTGAGCAGATCGAGCAGGATGACCGCGGTTTCGGCCTGATCGAAGTTGCCCGGGTCGATCGACTGCGCGATGCCGATGGTCGGGATGCCGAGCTCACCAATCGAGCCGCCGACGATCAGGCGGCTGACATTGGGTGCGCCAAAGGGGTCGGCATGGTCGCGGCTGTTGAGGATCGTGACACCGAAGGCCGGGTTGGGCCCCTGGCTACTCGGATCGGCTTGCAAGCTCTCCGCGAGGGAGGTCAAGACCGCGTCGATCACCGCGTTCTCGTCTCCCGCGCCGAGTCCCCATCGCGGGAGGAAGCTGGCGAGCGGGGAGAGTGTCGCGCTGCCCGGTGTAACGCCGAAGATGCCCGGATCGACCGTCGCGCCATCGAAGTCCACGAAGAGGGTCTTGGGCTCCGCCGTGGTTTCACCTGGCTGGCGCTGCACACGCAATTCGAGGGTGTAGTCCGGCTCGCCTTCGCCGAAGGCGCGCACCGCGTAGCGTCCCGGCGTGGTGACCACGTAGGCCAACGCGGCGCAACCGCCGCCAGGCATGGGAGAGGCATCCGGGTAGGCGGCACTGAGATCCTGGGCGGAAGACACCAGCAACTCGCCCGCGGGGCTGTAGAGCGAGACCTGGCGCCCCGCTCCCATCAAGTTGATGCCCAGGATGTCGCAGGCCTCGAGGTCGAAGCTGTACCAGTCGGCATCACCGTGGTCGAGGGCAACCGTGGCTTGGTAGTCGCCTTCGCTGCCAATGCCGAAGCCGGTGGATGAGTCGAACGGGTCGGCGAGGATCGAGGCGAAGGGGAAGAGCGAGCCCGCGATCGACAGATAGTGATCCCCGGGCGTGCTCACGGGAATGGCCAGAAAGCTGTCGCGGTTGGTCGCGCCGTCTTCGTCTTCGTTGAGCGCCAGGCTGGCACCGGTGTTGTCGTAGAGCCCGATGAACGTGTCCAGGTCGGCGAGGGGCAAGGGCGTGTCGATGTCGATCAGGATCAGCTCGCCGAGGCGGGCAGCCGGGATGACGAAGAAGTCGTGGTCGCCGCTGCCCGTGCCACCGCTGCCGAACGGACCGTCGCCAATGGTTCCGGTCAGGCGTGCGGCGGAACCAGTCACCAGGCCGGTTGCGCTGGCCAGCGGAATTGCACCTTCATCTTCGGCAAACGGGCCGAGAGGCGTTGGCACGGACTGGGCCGCGAAGCCACCGCCCACGTCCGCCGCGCCGTCCTCGCCATCTCCGGTTCCGAACCCGGTCAGGAACAGCGCCTGTGCTTGCGTGTCATTGGGCTCGCTCTCGGCGAACACGATCGTTGGAATCGGCGCACGCGAAGCGCGCCGCTCGGCCGCACTGGCACGCATGACTGCGTTCCAATAGGCCATGTCGGGCTCGGCTTCGGCGGGTAGGAAGCTCAAATACGGGTTGGGCCAGGCCGGTGAGGGGGCCGGATCATCGCTCGCGCTGGACGTCTCGTTGGACGCGGCCAGCAGCAGCGTGGCGAGGAGGAACGCGGTCGGTCCAGTCGGTTGTTGCTTCATGGTGTGCCGGTCCTGATCAACGTT
>CALFAM010000206.1 GCA_937948815.1 uncultured bacterium | reverse complement strand
GACGCATCAGATCGCAAGATCGCGTTCGATACAAGAGAGCTGATGCCGCGCAAACGCCAGATTGCTCTTGCACCGATCGAGCACGAGATAGAGAAACAGATTGGGGTCCTTGGTCAGAGGCCGAATCAAATGGTACTGGTGCCCGAGGGTGATCAGAATATCCTCGATCTGATCTTGGAGGCCGAGGCGCTTCATCACTTCCTTCTTGGCCCGCACTACGCGGGAGTTGCCGGAGGAGAGCATCTCGGAGTCGATTCCCGTCGCGTCCCCGACCGAGCCGAGACTCAGGCCGGTCTCGAGATCGACCAGGCTCGATCCAATCGCCCCTTCGATCGCCAGCGCTTCCAGAAGTGACGCAGTGACGTCACCCCCTGCCGGCTCCCCGACTTCGCTCCCAAGGGCCGTGCTCCGCTCGCTCGGATCGACGCGCTGACGACCGCTTCCGCCCTGCAACCCGTCGTCCCGAACCTTGTGCCCGTTTCCGGGGTCGCTCACGCTCTGGCACGAGTCGGGCGCCGCGCTTGCTGCAGACGCCGGCCTCGCGGACGTTGCGCCGATCACAGGGTGGATATGGGCCTTGTCACGCCTGCGGTGATCCTCGGCGCACGCTGCCTCGAGCAGCAAGGTCCGCAGTGGCGTGTCAATCGTCGGCGTACCTTCCCACGGCCCATCATCCACATGGAGGGTCGTGCCCTGCCATGAGAGGATCTCCAGCGCAGCTTCCTGGCCGAAGGCCCCGACCGTGCTCGCATCGACCAACTTGCCCTGATCAAAAACGAGCTCGCCCTCGTTCCCCGCGGTCGAGATCGATAGGCGGCACGACTTTTTCTCGATCTCCAAGAGTTGGCTGAAGCCCTGGACGGTCAAACCGACGAGTGGTGTTTGCTGCCGGTTCGCCGCGACCTCGATCGTGCGCAAAAGGTGCGGAACATCAACTGGCTTCGCGAGATAGGTGATGGCGCCCATCCGCCGCACACGGTGCTCGACTTCCGGTGTGCCAAAGGCCGTGATGACGATCGTCGTGCCCCGATAGCCCTCGACGCTCAGCGAGCTGAGCAACTCGAAACCATCCATCACGGGCATGCCGAGATCCGTCACGATCACGTCATAGTCGACGTCTCGTGAGGCGGCCAAGGCCTCCTCACCGTCAGCCGCTGCATCGACGTGCCAAGCCGGATGCGAGAGGCTCACAGCATCGACGACGCTGGAGCGAAAAAGTGCTTCATCGTCGACGATCAAAACATGGGGAGCACGCTCTTCGTTCACGACCTTCATCCCTGCGAAGACAGTGCCAGGGGAAAAACCCCTGCGCCTACCGTATTTTTCCCGCCAGACATTTTCCCACTCGCTCGAATCGAGCGAGCACAATCCTACCAGAGTGGGCAAAATGCCCTACCCCTTGGCTACGGCTGGTTGATTTTCCGGCGCAAGGTCGAGAGCCCGATCCCGAGCCGTTGGGCCGCGAGCGTCCGATTGTCGTCGCAGGCCCGAAGCACCTTCGCGATGTGGCGGGTGCAAACTTCGTCCAAGGTCAGCGAGAGAGCATGATCTTCGTCGCCCTCCGCGATCTCGTCGCCGAGGGCCAGCGAAGGATCCGAACCCGCCCCGGCTCCAGCGCGCAGGAAGGTCGAGGGGCGGAGCTTGGTTACGGGATGCAAGAGCGTCGCCCGCTCCAGAACGTTGCGCAGCTCGCGGACGTTTCCGGGCCATCGATACTGAAGCAGGCGCTCGAGCTCCCCCGGTGCCAGGCGCGCCTTCACATGCGGTGCGACCTCACCCAGGATGTGCGCCACGAGCTCCGGAAGATCACCGAGCCGCGCCCGCAACGGCGGCAGCCGGATGGTCAGCACGGCGAGACGGAAGTAGAGGTCGTTGCGAAATCGCCCCTGCGCGACGGCAGCCTCCAGATCGGCGTTGGTCGCCGCGATGACCCGTACATGGGTCGGGCGTTCGGCAATGTCTCCGACCCGACGGATGGTGCCATTCTCGAGCGCACCCAAGAGCTTGGCCTGGACTTCCGGCGCCAGCTCGCCGATCTCATCGAGAAAGAGAGTGCCATCGGCCGCACGTTCGAAAAGCCCAGGTCGGTCGCGATCGGCGCTGGTATAGGCACCCTTGGCTACGCCGAAGAGCTCGGCTTCGACCAAGGTCGAGGGCAGCGCAGCGCAGTTGACCTGCACCAGCTCACTGCTGGCATCCGACGCATGGTGGATCGACGCCGCGACCAACCCCTTTCCTGAGCCGGTCTCGCCCGTGATCAACACAGCGCAACGCGCCGTCGCAGCGGTCTGAATGACCGACCGTACGTCTTCGAGCGAGCGACCGACCAGATGGGCACTCCGCAGCGCGCGTGCTTGCTGCCGCCGCACCTTGCGCTCCGCGCGCTGCAGGCGGACGCTCTCGAGGGCGCGGAATACCGCCAAACGAAGGCGTTCCAGGCTGACCGGCTTCTCGAGAAAGTCGTCGATGCGCCACTGCAATGCATCCGCAGCATCCGCGATCCCGGGCTGGCCGCTGACCATCAGAATGCGGTGCCGATGCTGGGATTCGGACAGGTCGCGCGCCAGGTCGAGTCCCACGCCGTCCGGCAGCTTGTGGTCGAGCAAAACCACCGAGGTTTCCTCATCCAGCAGCATGCGGGCCTGTGCCACGGTGCCGGCTTGGGACAACCGCAAGCCGTCCGGCGCCAGAAAGTCACAGACCGTGGTGCGAAACAAGGCGTCGTCATCAACCACCACGACTCGGGTGGACTTCCTATCCATGCCCGACGTCTCCTTGTCCCTAGGGCGCTTTCGGCGCGCGATCCAGGCCGAGAGTAAAGGTCGTCCCTCGGCGAACCCGACTCTCGACCTCCAGGGTGCCGTTCATCTGCGACACCAGCTTGCGCGAGATGGCCAGGCCCAAGCCGCTGCCATGGTGCTTGGTGGAAAAGAAGGGTCGAAAGATGTTCACCGCGTCTTCGTCGGAGATCCCGAGGCCATTGTCTGCAATCGCGAGATAGACATGCTCGCCAAAGCCTCGTGCGGCAAAGGAGATCGCGGGATTCGGCCTGCCGGCCAAGGCGTCGATCGCGTTGGTCACGAGATTCAGAAGCACCTGATGGAGCGCCCGCGGATCCGCATGCACCACCAGGACGGGTTCGGCGAGCTCCGAGCTCGTCGACACGCCTTGGCGATCGAGATCGGTCTGGATCAAGCTGATAAAGCGATCGAGAAAGGGGCCCAAATCGATCGGCTCGAGCTCAGGCGCTTGAAAGAGGCTGAAGCCGCGCAAGGCATCGAGCAGGTACTCCACGCGCTCGATCTCGCCCAGAACGCGTTCGAGGTACGAGTCGACCCGTTCCGCGGGGAGCGACGAGAGATTCTCGTGCAGCAACGTCACGGCGGCCTTGATCGAGTTGATCGGATTGCCGAGCTCGTGGCGAATGCCCGCGAAGACGTAGCCGACACTGTCCGCCAGGTTGTGTGCCTCGGCAATCGCCTCCAGCCGGCGGTTCCGGGTGATGTCGACTGCGATCGCCACGAAGCAGTCTGGGCGCCCGTTGCCGGGCACGAGCTCGTCGAAGACCGGCACGACCACCGTATCGAGCAAGAGAGGCGATGCAGCCCCGTCCCGAAGCTCGACCTCTCCACGCCATGATGTGGCTTCTCGCAGCTGCAGTCGAATCTCGTTCAGCGTCGCCCGGGATCGCGGCCGAAGCACTCCTTGCCAGATCTTCTGCTTCGGCACATTGCCTGGCTCCGATCGGGCGCTTTGCTTTGCGACAGTGTTCTGCCTCGGCCAACCGGCACGACCACCGTTGATCAGCTTGTCGCAGGCAGCATTGCAGTAGAGCAGCGCACCGGCGTCGTCGAACATCACCACCAGCGAGGACGAGCGCGCGAGGGCCGTTTCGAGGCGCCTGCGATGACGGCTGTCGCGAATCTGCTCGGTGACATCTCGCTGCACCGCCATGAAGTGACGGATTACACCGTCCGTATCGCGCAGGGCCTCGATGTACCAGCGGATGACGAATGGCGCCCCATCCTTTCGGTAGTTGATGGTCTGCCCTTCGAAACGCACGCCACGGGCGAGCTGGGCGCGCAGCCGGTCGAGTACGGCACGATCGGTCTTGGGCCCCTGCAAGATGCGCGGTGTCTTGCCCAGAACCTCCTCGGGCGCGTAGCCGGTCATCCGAGTGAAGGCACGATTGACATAGACGATCCGCGGGCCAGGCAGTTCGAGAACCGCGTCGGTGATCAAGACCGACTCGTCGAGATGCTCCGTGGCGCTGGCGAGAAGGCCTTGGTTGGCAGTGGTGGAATCGACCATGGTGAAGGGGTGGCTGGATCCGCGCGCGAGGTTCGACGCACTGAATCGCGCCAGCTGCAAACTATCTTGACACAGGGCGCGAGGCGCGCGCGGCACCTGGCGGCGGGCTGCCTCGGGTCTCGAGCGCGCGGGCGAGCGCACGACCGGCCACCTCGTAGCCGTCAGCATTCAGGTGGGTGTCGTAGACCGAGTTGTAGAGCATCGCTCCGGTCTGCCGGCGAGCCGCGATCAGGGCCGGCGTGAGATCGACAAAGGCAAGCCCCCTTTCGGCACATAGCTCAGCAATCACGGCGGGCAGATCCGTGGGCCGCCAGGCCGCGAATCGGGGTTCAGCCAGATCCGAGAACGTGACCTCATCATGGAGCACGCGGAGCTTGCTCGGCAGGAAGGCGAGCCAGGGGGCGACGCCGTGCTGCTCGGCAAAGTCGGCATACGCGCGTAGTACGAGCCGGAGCTGATGGAAAGTCCGCGGTTCCAGATCGGCACGCCCCGGAGGCGTGTAAAAGAACGTGACCGGCACATCATCGCCCCCATCCTGGTAGCGGGCGGTCAAGAAGCCATCCGCGCGCCGGTTGCTCCTGGACCGCCAGTGTCGCTCGACGAGCCTTCGCCAGGCCAGGAGCATCGACGTCTGGGGGCGAAAGGTGCGGTCCGGCCTCCGCCCGGACCGTTGCCAGCGCAGCCGAGCCCGGTGCTCGCGCTCGAGGTCGCGTAGATCATTGCCTTCGAAGAAGACGAGCACGACCTGGCGGGTGGAATCAGACAGGCCGAAGGATTCGAGGTAGGTCAGGGCACTCCAGGGTCCCGTGAAGCTGACACCGAAATTCGCCACCGGGCGCTCGAGCGCACGCCCGACCACCGCGGTCAGCAGCTGATCGGCAGGCAGGAACCCCGCCTCGACCATCGAGTCGCCCGCGATCGCCACCGACCAGTCCGCGAGGTCGGGTGGATTGCGAAAGCCATTCGCGTCGTAGTCGACCGTGACGTCGGGCTGGCCACGATAGGGATTGGGCTCGATGCCGAGCTGATCGAGGCGCGTGCCGAGCACGTTGCCGCGCCAGGACACGGGACCGGCACGGCGAAAGACGACATCGCCCACCGGTTGTCGTGGTTGACGAAAGAAAACCGGCAGCTGACGCTGGGTCTCTCGGGCCCGGCTGAAGTCATATCCGATCGCACGGAATACGAGCTCGCCGAGACCGAGGCCCAGAACCAGCACGATGCACGCAAGCGTGGGGCCACCACGCATCCAGCGGCCAGGGCCTAGCCTGCTGGCCTTCGAGTCTCGACCCCTACGCCCTGCGCGTGGCTCCCCCTCGGTCAAGGAACCGTGGCGCTCCAAGCACTGGTGTCACCTGCCTCGAAGCCATCCGCAAAGAGGCCGCCATCGACCGCGCCAGCCCACGGGCAGCCGTCACCATTGGTAATGCAGTCGATGCGGCCTGCCCCGCCGACCACCACATAGAGCTCCCCGCGGGTGTCCTCGGCGAATCCGAAGGTGCCGCCGAATCCGCTCGCCCAACAGGACGAGGCGATTGCTGCGGGAGCAGCCGGATCGAGGGTCGTGGTTTTCCAGATCTGGCCGCACGAAGCGTCGCTGTAGAAGTAGTCGCCCGCGAGCGACGGCACCTCGGTGCCACGGTAGCGGTAGCCGCCGATGATCGACCGCCAGCCGCCATTCTTGTGACAGAGAACGGGGTCCCAGTAACCGCTGCCCGCGCGCGGAAATTCGCAAGTCGTGCCGGTATCGACCGGGCAACCGGTGACCGCACAGAAGGACTCGTCGTTGTTCGCGGTCTCGCAACCCTCACGGCAGACCCAGCCGAAGTTCACCGGCGCCGGGGTCGAGGCAGCCTGCATGTTGATCTCTTCCCATTTGAGCTGGCCGACGTCGCCGATGTAGAGATCGGCCGTGTCACGGTCGAAGCTGAAGCGGAAGGGGTTGCGCAGGCCGAGGGCCCAGATCTCCTCGCAAGGCGCGGTTTGGCCGAAGAACGGATTCGAGGACGGGACACCATAGTTGCCCATGGTCACGCCACAGGTATCGGGCGCCCCCGCCATCGGGTCGACCCCGTGCACGTCGATGCGCAGCATCTTGCCAGCCAGGGTGTCGTTGCGCTGACCATCGCCATTGATGCCCTGGTTGCTGTCGCAGCCACCGCCACCGTCGCCGGTCGAGATGTAGAGAAATCCGTCGTTGGGCCCGAACGCCAGCCAGCCACCATTGTGGTTGCCGGCCGGGTGGGCGATCACCATGATGGTGTCCGCGGAGCCCGCATCGGCGACGTCCGGGTTGGCTGCCGACCGCTGGTAGCGCTCGATCACGATGTCTCCGGTGTTTCCCGGGCCTGACGAGGCGGCCGTGTAGAACACGTAGAAGCGCCCCGTATTGGCATAGTCGGGATCGACCGCCAGGGCCAGCAAGCCGCGTTCCCCACCGGCCACGACCGGCCCGCCGGTGTCGTCGCGAAGGTCGAGAAAGAAGTCGGGAAGGATCGTCTGCGTGGGCCCGTCCCACACCAGAATCGCGCCCTCTTGGGTGGCAATCAGCCAGCGTCCCCGACCGTCGCCCGGGTCGACGAACGCGATCGGCGTATCGGCTCCTCCGGGGAACGCGCCCGCGGGCACCAGCGTCTCGATTTCGACCGGCAGATCGGGTGTGCAGGTGATTCCGCACGAGACTTCGACGCAGCTGGTTGCAGCGTGGGCAGGTGCCATCGCGCTCGCGAGCGTGAGCATGGCGAGCCCCAAGACGAATACGGGGACAGGCAACGGCGCACCGAGGGCAGCGAGTCGAGTGCGGGATTGGACGGTGGCGGGCATAGGCGACTCCTTGGTTACTTCGTAGAGATATCGATCTTAGCCCATCGACAGCTCGCTCCGCGCATGCCCCGCTTACCAGGAAAGGTATCTTCGGGACAGCGGTTCATGCCGCGGGACACTGCTGACAAAATGCTGTCAGCAGGACTCTGGCACAGTTCGCCCACGCTGCTCAGCACTGCATTGCTCAGCATCCGCGTACGACTTCACGCACGACTTACAACACTGAATGGAGAATCCACATGTCTGCACTCGAGATCGGTCAGAAGCTGGTCAGCCTTTGCAAGGAAGGGAAGTTCGAGGAAGCCCTCCAGGAGCTCTACGGCGACAACATCGTCAGCATCGAAGGTCAGGATATGGAGGGCATGCCCGCACGCATGGAAGGCATCGAAGCCATTCGTGGCAAGAATGCCTGGTGGAGCGAGAACCACGAGATTCACAGTGTGGACGTGACTGGCCCGTACTGCGGACACCGCCAGGACCAGTTCGCCGCCGAGTTCACGATGGACGTCACCAACAAGCCCAGCGGTGAGCGCACGCAGATGCGTGAGGTCGCCCTCTACACGATCGACGGCGACAAGATCGTGCAGGAAGAGTTCCTCTACCTGATGGGCTAGGCGTCCGTTCCCGAGCCTCGCCCCAGGCCGGCACCGGTCAGCGTGCCGGCCTCCGCTCCTGCCCCATCACGCCTTCGACCTGCATTCCTCGAATACCTCACCACTCGCCCGCTCGATCCCACGGCGCCCGAAGCGGCGTTCCGGCCTCCCTTGAACCCAGCGCGCCTCGACGCCGGATGGCGGAAGCCGTTCGGCGGGCACGGGCGGCACCGGACAGCGCGCCTTCGCGGTACCATCGCCCCACTCGGCTGGCCAGGCGCTCGTGGCCACGGCCCGTTGTCGCGCGGGGGATCATGATCAGGCGCCCCCTCTTACTGGACGACACCGGATCGAAGGATGACCGACCGCACCCATCACCAACCAGCGAAAACACGCCTTTCCGGCCTCGATGAGGCTGAGATTGCGCAACTGCGTGCGCGCCTCGAGAAGGCCGTCGCCAAGGTCTGTCCCGCATGGATGGCTGTTCAGGCAGACGATCTGGTGCAGGTTTCACTGCTCCGCGTCCTCGATGTGGTCGCTAAGAGTGAGCAAGATCGCACCTTCAATGCGTCTTATCTCTACCGCGTCGCCTACAGCGCCTTGATCGACGAGTTGCGCCGCGCGCGCTGGCGACGAGAAGTACCACTCGATAACGACCAGGCGGAGCCGATGCCGATCGAAGAGGAGGCCGTCAGTCCGGAACAGCGTTTCGCGGGTCGCCAACTCGGCGACGCCATTACCGCGTGCTTGAACGAGATGATCGCCTCGCGTCGGCGGGCGGTCGTGCTTCACCTTCACGGCCACTCGGCGAGCGAATCGGCGCGCTTGCTCGGCCATCGCATCAAGCAGGTCCGCAACCTGGTGTACCGTGGCCTGACGGATCTCCGGTCCTGCTTGCGCCGCAAGGGCCTCCGCCCATGAAGCGTCCAAGTCCATGAAACATCCGACACACGACACCGATCCGCTCGTCCAGGCATTCGCCGATCGTCGAACGCGCCCGGCCACAACGGAGCCCGACCCGACCGCCGAAGACGTCTGGGATGCCGTGAACGGCGACCTCCCTGCCGACGAGACCCAACACCTCCTCGACCGCACGATCGCCGATCCGCGTCTGGCCCTCGAGTGGCGCCTGGCACGCGCGCTCGGCGAGGAGCTGCGTGCGGACGCGCAGAACGAAGAACAAGTCGACGCCCCCCGTCTGCGCGGAAGATGGCGCACGCCTTTGCTGTGGGCTGCATCCCTGCTCTTTGCGGTCGTCTCTCTTGTCTACGTTCTCCAACCACCCCCTGATTCGTCGGTCTACCGCGACCCCGGGCAAACCAGCATCGAGTCGCAGCTCGCGCCCGGCGCGACGGTCGACCGAAACGGTACGGTCCTGCGCTGGCGCGGGCCTGCGGGAGCCCGGTTCGAGATCTCGGTCGTGCGTGAGGATGATCTCAGCGAAGTCTTCGCGGCCCGCGATCTCACGGTGTCCGAGGTCACGATCCCGGCCGCCGTTCTCCGGTCGCTGCCCGTCGATCTCGTGCTCCTCTGGCGTGTCGAGGCCACGCTCGAAGACGGCACCCAAATCGACTCACCGACCTTCCGAATCGGCCGAGACACGATGCAATGAGACATCAGCCGGTCTTCCTTCGTTACTCGCTATACAAGAGGGGTAAGCGTACGACCGACTGGAGATGATCATGACGCGAGCAACGAAAGAAGAGCAGACCCATCACCGCCTCTGGCGAATCGGCCTGTCAGCCGCCTCCTTGCTGCTGACCGCCGCCACAGCCGCCGGAGCGAGCGGTGTCGTCATCACACCGCCACCACCGACGCCCGCGATCCAGACTGCCCATGCTGTGGTTTGGATCGATCTCGGAGGCCAATCGCGCATCGCGTCCACCACCTCGCTACCCGCGTTCACAGCCGAAAACAGCCAGAACGAGTTGGATGGATTCCAGCTGATCGAGTTCGAGACGGAGATCGACGTGGCCACGCGACGCTTCGTGGGCATCTGGCACGAGGCATCACCAGAGGCGACGGGCTTCGCCGAAGCCGCCCATCTCGCGGTCGACCAACCGATCGCGAATCTCGCGGGAGTCGTCGCGGCCGAGTGGGCCCTGGGTTACCGGCTTGCCGATCTCGACGTGTACACCCTGGAGCTCACGGAGATGTTTGCGGCAGTGTTCCACCCCAGCACGGCCGAGCAAGCGTACGCGGTCGATGTCGACCTGGAGACCCTCCTCGAGTTCAAGCATAGTTTCGAGCAGGTGGATTTTCATCTGATCGACCTCGAAGCAAGAGGGTCCTCGGATGAAGTCCGCTATCAAGCAGTCTGGCGGGAGCAGCCTCAAGCCCAACCCTCGGTGGTCCTCGGTCCCTCCATCTGGGCAGCGACCCTCGACGCCAACGTCGGCCTTCAGGCGTCGCGCCATGCCGACAGCCTGGTGTTCTTCGAGATTCCCGGCGTCGGAAACGACGCTGACTGGCTGGCTTCAGGCTTGTGGCGCTCGCCCCAGGGCCGCTCCCATACGATGGTTCGCAAGACTTGGCAGGAGATCGAGGCGAGGCACGCTGCCCTGCTTGCCGAACCTCCGTCCGCACCGGGCTTGGGCTGGGTGCCGGTCGATGTCGAGATTCTCTGGCACGACGACGCACCACTCTTCAAGTCGTCCGTTCCGGTCGAGCACGATGGACCGATGATCCCTCCCATCGACCCATGAGAACCCTGGGCTCGAGAAGCCAGGTTTGCGCGAAGCGCGTATGCCGCTAGCGCTCTGGCTGCTCACGATCGCGCTCGCGACGACGCCTTCGGAGAACGACGGCAGGGAACGGACGCGCTGCGAAGCGCAGGTTGCCGAGGAGCCGCAGGGATGGAACAGCTGTGCGTGCTTTTACCATCTCGGGCGGCAGCCGGCCGCGCGGCCTGCCATGCGCGACCGGCTACGGGAGCTTCGGGACGAAGCGCCCGAGCGTCCGTGCCCTCACTTCTATCTCGCCAGCATGCAGTTCGAGGACGGTGAGGATCCGAGCGATGCATTCGCCCGTGCCGCCGCGCTCTACACGGCGCGCGGAGAGCTTCAGGGGGCCTACTACGCCCACAGCAGCCTCGGTCGCTGGTACCGAGGGCGCGCACGATTCGACGAAGCACTGAGCGAGATCGCGAAGGCTCTCACTGCCGCGCAGCAGCTCGGAGATCAACGCCTCGTCATCGCGACCGAAGTGGAGCATCTCAAGCTGGCCCAAAGCCGCGGCAAGGATCTGGCGAAGATCGAAGCACAGCTCACGATCCTCCAGAAAAGCACGCGTCTCGACGATCATCCTTCGCTCGCGCTGACCATCGATGATCTCCTCGCCCAGACCCAGCTTCGTCTGGGCGACCTGGCGCGCGCCCAGGCCGCTTTCGAGCGACTCGCCGAGAGCTTCGCGGCCCGAGGTGATCACTACGCGGAAGCCACGGCCCGCTT
>CALFAM010000205.1 GCA_937948815.1 uncultured bacterium | reverse complement strand
CCGTTTCCCCATGCGCTTCTTCTCGCGCCGTTCCTGGCCTTCGCACCGCACCACGGCTTTGCGATCTTCCATGCTCTGCTGCTGATCGGCCTTGCCGTCCTCGTGGTCCGGGTCATCGGCAGGACGCTCCCGCAAGCGCCGTGGATGGTGGCGGTTCTGGTGTTCGGTTCGGTCGCCTTCGCCCATGTCTTTTTCGCCACCAGCGCGCTCTTTCTGACGGCCCTGTGCGTGGCCGCAGTGGCGTGGGTGGTCGACCGGCCGCCGGGCTCGTCCCGGGCATGGCTTGGCGCCGGCGCGATCCTGGCCGTCGCCGTGGCGACAGACCCGCTCTATGCCGTCCTGCCGGCCTGTCTCTTCGTGGTCTCCCAGCAAGATCGATGGTCCTTCTTGGGCGGATTCACCGGCATGTTCGTCTTGCTCTCGGTCATTCGCGTGCTCAGCGGCGGTGGTCTGGTTTCCGGTTTCGATGCCATTGCCTTCCGGTTTACGCCGGCAACCGGTTTCCCATTGGTCGACTTCGCTGCCGATCGCTGGACCCGCGCAATCTACGAGCTGCGGGCTTTCCATCCGGCATCGCCACCACTTGCCTGGGGGTTCGACACGAGCTTGTGGTGGGCCAACCTTCGATACCTGGTGGCGGGCCGTTCACTCGGCTTGTTGCCGTATTTCTTGCCGCTCCTTCTGTTGCTGATCTTTGCTGGCCGGGACCGGGTGCGTCGAGCCGTGCTGGCGGCCGCAGGTCTGTTCCTGCTCGGCTCACTCGTGCTGCGGCCGTTCGATCTTGCCGGCGGAGGTGGTGTCGGTAGCCTGGCCAACGGCGCCTTTCTGCCACTCTACGGAGCCTCGTGGCTGGCGCTCGCGCGGCCACGATCGTCCATCTGGGGTGTCGGCGCGCCGCTCGTCGTGTTGCTCTTGGCGTCGCCCTTCTTGCTGCCCACGTGGCTGGCGCCAGGCCAGGAGCCGACCGACGCGGCTGGCGTCGCACGACACGTCAGCGAAATCGCTCGGCAGCACTTACCCTACGAGACCAGTCAGCAATGGCTGGCCCGTGAGAGCTTCATCGAGCATCGGGGTCTGTGGGTGCAACCCGTGAGCACGGCGTTGTGGGGCGAGGAGCGCAAGCAGCAACTGGTCGTCGATGGTGATGCGCGTGTGGAGATGCTGATTGCCAGCGCCCAGGAGCTTGCAGCGATTCGCCTCGATTTTGGTGCCGACGCTCCGAGCACGATCGAGGTCGAAGGTGGAAGCTTGGGCGACCGACTGCTCGCCCCGGGAGGCGGCATCGGCTTCCGGGTCGCCGTGGCGTCGAAGGTGCGGCATCCCCTGTGGTGGACATCGGAGTCGATGTGGCTGTATCGACTCGCTTTTGAGCTGCCTGGGGCGCCCGAGGCGCCGCTAGCGTTCCAGCTCACCGGTGAACACTGGCGGGCGAGTGACGGAGAAGGCGGCCCGTGAACTACCAGCGTGAGTCCCAGCGTCGCGAGGGTGCTGCAGTGACCTCGTCGACTGGGATCGATTCTTCCTCAGCGGATACCAACAAGGAGCGAGCGTGAGCGAACAGCCCATTCATAGCTGGATTACCCAGGTACGCGCCAACCTGGCGTCACCGGAGCCCAAGCGCCTGCCGCCCGACGACGCACGCCAGGCCGCCGTGTTGGTGCCGCTCTACGTCGACGCGGGAAATCTCTGGACCTTGCTCACCCGCCGCAGTGAAGCGCTGCCACATCACAAGGGGCAGATCGCCTTTCCCGGCGGTGGGCTCGAAGCCGGCGAGGATGCCTGGGACGGCGCCCTGCGGGAGGCTGAGGAAGAGGTCGGAATCGCCACCAGCCGGGTGTTGCGGCTCGGCCAGCTCGATGAAGCCGAAACGCCGAGTGGCTACCGCATTGTGCCCTGCGTCGGCGCGGTCGCCTATCCGCTCGAGACCGAGGTGAATCGTGACGAGATCGACGAGGTCTTCTCCGTACCCATCTCGGCTCTGGCCAATCCGACGGCGGTCGAGGAGCGGGAGGTGACCATCGATGGCGTCGAGCGCCACTTGCGTGTCTACCACGTCGGAAGCCGGACGATCTGGGGCTTGACCGCCCGTATCATTCAGCAGCTTCTCTTCCGGCTCGGTCTCGAAGCAGTCGACCCGTCGGTCTGACCACTCTCACCCGCGGGGCAGCGGATCGAGGATCGTGCCGTCTTCGTCGAGGCGTGGGTAGGCAATGCCTCTGCGCTTGCAGAAGGAGGCCAGGCGTGGGTAGGCCCATTCGAAGAGCAGGGTCGCACGCGTGTCCGGATCGACCGACGCGCGGTCGTAACAGCCGGCCGCCACGCGCTGCCGCTGAGCCTCGTAGAGGATGATTGCCGCCGCCACCGAGACATTGAGCGAAGCCACGGCGCCGAGCATCGGGATGTTGATGAACTGGTCGGCGAGCGAAGCGGCATCGTCGGCCACGCCATCCAACTCGGAGCCGAGCAGCAAGGCGGTCGGCCGGGTGTAGTCGACGATTCGAAAGTCGACGGCCTGCCGTACCGGGTGGGCGGCGACGATCTGCATGCCGCGCGCGCGAAGGTGCGCCGCGGCGGCCGGGTGGCTCTCGTGTTGTTGGATCCGGACCCACCGCTCGGCGCCGCTCGCTGACTGGTGACGGGCGCGAAAGATGTCGTGCGGGGTGACCGTGTGAACATCCAAGATGCCGACCGCATCGCAGGTCCGCACCACAGCCGACACGTTATGTGGTTTGTGGACGTTGTCCATGAGGACCGTGAGGTCGGTCTGGCGGCGGTCGAGAATCGAGACGATTCGGTGGAAGCGGCGCGGCGTCATCGGGCAGCTCTCGGGCAAGGGTAGTCGGTTCGGGGCGCTAGGAGGCAGCGTGCTCGTCGCCGGAGCCAGTGTTCCTGGACGGGGAAGCAAGCAGGTGTCGGAGCGCCGTTTCGAGCTTGGGCCACCGGAAAGCATAGCCTGAAGCGAGCAGACGGGTGGGTGCGACGCGCGTGCTCGCCAACAAGAGCTCGTCGGCCATCTCTCCGAAGGCCAGCCGCGCCATCACAGCGGGCATCGGTGCCACGGTCGGTCGTCCGAGTACGTGTCCGAGTGTCTTGGTGAAGGCACGGTTGCGCAACGCATGCGGAGTGACGGCGTTGACAGGGCCCTCGAGGGCTTCGGTGGCCAAGGCGTGGCGAATGACGCCAACCGCGTCGTCAAGGCTCAGCCAACTCATCCACTGGTTGCCAGAGCCGACCACACCGCCCAGGCCGAGCTTGAACGGTGTCAGCATCTTGCCGAGCATGCCGCCGTCGGGGCTCAAGAGCCCACCGAACCTGAGGTGGACGACCCGGATGCCTGCGTCGCGTGCCGGCTGGGCAGCTGCTTCCCAAGCCTGGCACACATCCGCCAAGAAGCCGCGCCCCACAGGGCTCTCTTCGTCCACCGTCTCGTCGCCTCGGTCTCCGTAGAAGCCGATGGCAGAAGCGCAGACCAAGATCTTTGGACCGCCTTCGGCGCTCGCAGCAATCTGCCGGGCAATGAGCGACGTGCCATCAACCCGACTCGCCCGGATCCGTTCCTTGCGGGCGCGGTTCCAGCGACCGCCGGCGATGTTCTCGCCGGCCAGGTGGACGACTGCATCAACCTCCTCGAAGGCCTCGGCTGGGAGCGCCTCGCCATCCGGATGCCCGCTTCCCGGACGCCAGCGTACATCGCCAGCCCGGCGAGGATTGCGGGTCAGGCGAACGACATCATGGCCATCCTGCGCGATTGCTGGAACCAGGGAGGATCCGAGGAGGCCGGTTGCGCCACTGACCAAGACTTTCATGGGCTCGTTTCGCCTTGCAGTGTCACGTTGTTGCGGTCGAGTCGATCCGATGGCGGCGCGGTGGTTGGCAGGCTGCATCGAGAAAAGCGCACGGCCGAATGCTCATCACGCCCTGAAAGCAGGGTCTAGCGTATCAGTGCCGAAAAGCCGTGGGCACAGAGAGGCGATCCAGCTTCGATCGATGGTATCCTCGGCGATCATCGTGCTCGGCGCACGCCAGGACGGGCGTGTCGCAGCAAACCGCGAGGACGATCGGGACCAGCAGGACGCGGACCGTTAGATGATCACTGGTTACAACACCGATGTGCGCTATGGCAACCTCGTCTTGCATGTTCAGACTGAGGACAAGGGACAATCCAATCCCTGCATCGAGAGCCTGGTTTACCACGGCGGGCAGGTCGTCATTGCCAAGCGTGGGAGCTACGCCGACCTGCTTGCCGACGGCGGCAAGGACGAGGCGATCATCTCGTTCATGGATCGTCAGCATCGCGCGCTGATCGAGTCGATTCAGCGCGGAAAGTTCGATGAAGAGATCCATGGCATTCAGTCGGGCTCCCAACCGATCGAAGAGCCGATCACCGGCACCCTCGAGCTGGCCAACGACACCAGCCGCAGTCTGGACCAGGTCATCCTCGAATACCTCGCCGCAGAAGCCCAGCAGGAGCAGCTCGTCCTGGAGTTCCAGAACGAAGTCGACCTGCGGCCGGGAGATCGCACGCGGATCCATCTGCGCGCACAGTCGTCCAAGAGTGGCCAGCCCATAGCTGGTGCCAAGATCAGCGCCCGCCTGATCTCCACCCAGGCGGGGCCACGAACCCTCGCCGTGGGCGAGAGTGACACCGATGGGACGATCGAGCTGATCATCGAAATTCCGCAGATCAAGCCCGGCTCCGCCGCGCTGATCATCAACGGAAGCTCCGATATCGGCCAGGCCCAGATCAAGCACGTTCTCTGAGCAAGTCCCTTCCTCGGGCCACCATGTCCAGCGAATTCGACATCACGGTCAACGGCAAGACGCACACCGTCGCGCCAGGAACCACCCTCGCCAACCTGGTTGCCACCCTCGGCCGCAAGCCCGAACTCGTGGCCGTCGAGCGAAACGCCGAGATCGTGCCTCGTACCCAGTACGCCGACACATCCCTGGCACCTGGAGACACGCTCGAGATCGTCCAGTTCGTCCAAGGTGGAAGCATCGAGCCCAACCCCACCCGCCCCTTGCCTTCGACCACCCTCACCCGGTAATATTCGCCGCCTTGGGGGCCGCTAGCTCAATTGGCAGAGCAACAGACTCTTAATCTGTGGGTTGTAGGTTCGATTCCTACGCGGCTCACCACCTCAAGTCTCTCAAAACAAGCGATTTAGCGTCCTGGT
>CALFAM010000204.1 GCA_937948815.1 uncultured bacterium | reverse complement strand
TCGCCATCCAGCGTTCGATCGTGGCGTCGGCGAAGAGGTCCGAACGGTAGCTCCAGTCGACGCGCAGGCTTTGGTCCGGCCGAAACTCGGCCATCAGCTCGATCTCGAATCGAACGCTCGCCTGGCCGGCTGCGTAGGGCTCCCAACCTTCACCGGACGTCTCGGCGTCGACCGCCCCGTCCGCAATCGCCTTGTCCGCGCTCGCCCGGCTCTGCAGCACGACCTGGACCAACGGCTCGTGATCGAGGCTACGCTCGATGTCGAGTCCTTGGAGGATCTTCTCGAACGGCAGGTCCTGGTGGTCGAGGGCGGCGATGGTGACGTCGCGGGCGTGGGCAATGGCCTGCGCGGTGCTCAGATGCCGCTTGGCTTCGCCGCGCCGTGTTGCGCCGTCCTGTGCTTCGTCCCGCTTCGACGGGTCACGGAGGGCGAGACGCAGCGGCAGCAGGTTGACGAACAGGCCGATCAAGCCTTCGACCTCGCTCGCGCGCCGACCGGCCGTCGGGGTGCCGATCACCACGTCGTCCTGGGCGGAGAGCCGGGTCATCAGAGCGGAGAAGCCAGCCAGCAAGACCATGAAGCGGGTGGCGCCGTGCGCACGGGCGAGGCTGCCGATTCCCGTACCGATGGTCGCGTCGACCGTCTGGAAGCGATGGCCTGCCGGGCTCGCTTCGGGCGCTCGGCGAGGGCTGTCGGTGGGCAGGTCGAGCAGCGGGCTGGTGCCCGCGAGCTGTGCCTGCCAGTAGGCCATCTGGCGATCGAGCACGTCGCCGGTCAGCCACTGGCGCTGCCAGACCGCGTAGTCGCCGTATTGAATGGGCAGGGGCTCGGCGGCCCGTTGCGAGGTCACGGACCCGTCGGCGCCGTCTCCTGCCGACGGGTCGACGAAGGCGTGGTAGGCCTGGTCCAGCTCGTCGTGCAGGATCTGCAGAGAAAAGCCGTCGACCACGATGTGGTGCAGGTCGAGCAGGAGCAAGTGGTCGTCCGCGGCAAGGGTGACCAGCAGTGGACGGAGCAGCGGCCCCTTGGCGAGATCGAAGGGCCGGGCCGCGGCCCGACGCACAGCGTCCGTGGCGGCTTCGAGGGCTCGCTCGGGCACCAAGTGGTCGAATGCGATCACCGGCAGGGCGGTTTTCACCTCCGGCGCGGGAAGCACGATTTGTCGCGGCGTGCCGTCGACCTCGGTGAATACGGTGCGCAGAATCTCGTGACGCGCGATCAGCCAATCGAGGGCGTGCGTGAGCGCAGCGTTGTCCAGCTGGCCGCGACGGCGGACGGTCAGCGGCAGGTGGTAGGACGCACCGCCATGGGTCAGGCGGTCGACGAACCACAGCCGCTCCTGGGCGAAGGAGAGGGGCAGACCGTCGCCCGGCTCGGCGCGCTCGATGGCAGCTGGCTCGATCGCGGGCAGCGCGAAGGGGGTGAGCGCCTTGGCATCGCCCGACGCCGGCGCCTCGCCCGCGGTGTCACCTTGGACTCGGCCAGCCTGCATTTCGGCTACGGCGTCAGCAAGACCCGCGACCGTGGGCGCGGCGAAGAGCGTGCGCAGGGGCACTTCGACGCCGAGGGCCTCGCGAACGCGCGCCATCATCCGTGTGGCGAGCAGGGAGTGACCACCGAGGTCGAAGAATGCGTCGTCCAGCCCGACCGCCTCGACATCCAGAAGGCCCTGCCAGATGCCTGCGATGGTTCGTTCGGTGTCGGTGACGGGTGCCCGGAAGGCTGCTTGCTTCGCGCTCCGTGCCTCCGCTGCCTGGGCGGCCAGCGTCTTGCGATCGATCTTGCCGTTGGGCAGGGTCGGCAAGCGGTCGAGTGTCGCAAACGCCGCGGGGACCATGTAGTCCGGGAGGCGGTCGGCCAGGTGTGCGCGCAGACCGTCGGTCCAGTCGTCGTTCGATGGGGCAGCCGTAGCGCGCGCGCCGGTCACGAAGGCGACCAGGCGCTGGTCGTCGAGCAGAACCACGGCTTCGTGGATGTCGGCATGATCGAGCAGCGCATGCTCGATCTCGCCAAGCTCGATTCGCAAGCCGCGAATCTTCACCTGGGTGTCGATTCGGCCGAGGAATTCGAGGGTGCCGTCCGGGCGCCAGCGCGCGAGATCGCCGGAAGCGTAGAGCCGTTCCCCCGGGCGTTCGGCCGCGGGATGGGGTACGAAGCGCTCGGCTGTCAGCGCCGGCCGCTGTCGATAGCCGCGAGCGAGCTGGACACCGCCGATGCACAATTCGCCCGGCACGCCGATCGGTACCGGCTGTCCGACACGATCGAGGATGTGCACCTCGGTATTGGCCAGCGGGCGGCCGATCGGAATCACCGAATGCGACTCGGTAGCGGTCGGCACCGGCCAGGAGGTGGCGACCACGGTCGCTTCCGTGGGTCCGTAGGTGTTGACCAGGGCACGGCCCGGCAACCGGCGCGCGGCGCGCTGGGCGAGCTCGGGGCTCATGGCCTCGCCGCCGCAGCCGATAGTGCGAAGCGCGCGGCACGAATCGATCGCAGGCTCGTCGAGAAACGCGCTCAGCAGCGACGGCACGAATTGGGCAAGCGTGACGCCATGGCGCGCGATGGTCGCGCACAGGTAGGCCGTGTCCTTGTGCCCGTCAGGGCGCGCGACGACGAGGGTCGCGCCGGTGGTCAGCGGCAAGAACAGCTCGCGGATCGAGGCGTCGAAGCTGATCGGCGTCTTTTGCAACGCCCGGTCGTCCGGCCCCAAGGGGAAGGTCTCCTGCAGCCAGTGCAGGAAGTTGGCGACCCCGCGATGGCTGACCATGACGCCTTTGGGACGCCCGGTGGAGCCGGAGGTGAAGATGGTGTAGGCCAGATCGTCTTCGCGGGCCGGCTGCCAGTCCGGTCGTGGGGGCGCGTCGGCGAGCAGCTCCGGGCCGGTCGTGCCGCTTTTCTCGGTCAGCCAGACGACAGGCTGCTGAACGCTTTCTGGCAGGCGGTCGGCGAGCGCAGGCTGCACCAGCAGCACGCCCGAAGCCGCGTCTTCCACCATGACCGCCAGCCGTTCCCGCGGATAGCCGGGGTCGAGGGGCACGTAGGCACCGCCAGCGCGCAGAATGGCGAGCAGACCGACCATCATCTCGGCCGAACGCTCGGCGCACAGTCCGACCAGGACGTTGGCCCCGACGCCTTGCTCGACCAGCGAATGCGCCAAGCGGCCGGCCCGCTGCCAGAGCTCGTCGTAGGACAGGGACGGGTGCGCGCCCGAGTCGTCCGTGTCGATCACCAGGGCGATCTGCTCGGGCGTGCGGGTGACTTGCGCTTCGAGCATGGACACGAGCGTCACGTTGGTCGGGTAGTCGACCGATGTCTCGTTCCACTGCGCGATGGCCTGCTGCTCACGGTCGGAGCACACTGGCAGCGTGCCGATCGCGGTCTCGGGCGCTTCGACGATCCCGCGCAGCAGGAGGGCAAAACGCTCGAGCAGGTGCTCGGCGGTTGCAGCCGTGAACAGGTCCGTGGCGTAGATCAGGTCGAGACGAAGACGGTCGCTCGCGGTCCCCGCCGACGAGACCGCGCTGGTTGCTTCCGCCGCGGCCGGTAGCTCGACAGCGGTCAGCGTCAGATCGAACTTGGCGCTGTCGATCTCGGGGGTGATCTCGTCCATCACCACCGTGCCGAGGTCGATCGCCGAACGCGGAGCGTTTTGCAGCGCGAACATAGCCTGGAAGAGCGGAGTCGAGGCCAGGTTGCGCGGAACATCCAGCGCTTCGACCAGCTTCTCGAAGGGCACGTCCTGGTGGGCGTGGGCGTCGAGGGTGGTGGCGCGCACCTGGTCGATCAGGTCGCGGAAGCGCGGATCGTCGCCGAGGTCGGCACGCAACACCAGGGTGCCAACGAAGAAGCCGACCAGGGGCTCGAGCTCGGCGCGCGTGCGGCCCGCGACCGGTGAGCCGACGACAATGTCCGTCTGGCCAGTATGCCGGTGCAAGAAGGTTTGGAACGCTGCCAACAAGACGATGAACAGCGTCGATTGGCTGTCGGCGGCGAGGGATTGGAGACCGGCGACGGTGTCGCGGTCGAGCATCAGGCGCGCCACGGCGCCACGGCCGCTGCGCTCCGCGGGGCGCGGGAAGTCGGTGGGCAGCTCGAGCTGGCGTGGGGCGCCGTCGAGCTGCTGGCGCCAGTAGGCGAGCTGACGGTCGAGTACCTCGCCGGCAAGGTTGCGATGCTGCCAGTGCGCGTAGTCCGGAACCTGGATGTCGAGCGGTAGCAAGGGCGACGGCCGACCTTCGACGAATGCCCGGTAGAGCGCGGAGAGCTCGCGCACCATCACCCCGACCGACCAGCCGTCGGACACGATGTGATGCATCACCACGCTCAGGGCGTGTTCGTCATCGGCAAGACGGATCAGTGTGGCGCGCAACAGCGGGCCATTCACGAGGTCGAACGGCTGCTGCACCTGGGTGCGCAGGATTTCGGCCAGCGCTTCTTCCTGTGCGGCCTGCGGTTCGTCGTTCCCTTCGGCGCGGGTGCGTAGATCGATCAGTCGAACGGGGACGTCGAGCTGCTGGTGGACGATCTGTCGGCTCGACTCACCTTGCTCGGCGAAGGTCGTGCGCAAGGAATCGTGACGCGCGACGATCGCAGCGATGGCGAGCTGCAGCGCGTCGAGCTGGAGCGCACCCCGAAGGCGGAGCGCGGCCGGGATGTGGTACGCCGAGCTTTCGGGCGCGAGCTGGTGCAGGAACCACAGCCGCTCCTGGGCAAACGACAGCGGCGCGGACCCTTCTGCGGTCCCATCGACGTCTGCGGGCTCGATCGGCGGCAGCTCGACCGTGGTCTGCGTGGCGTCGATGGCCTGGCCGAGGCCCGCCGGCGTCGGCGCCTCGAAAAGTGTGCGCAGCGGCAGCTCGACGGCCACCTGGCCGCGGATCCGCGCCATCACGCGGGTGGCGAGCAGCGAATGGCCGCCGAGGGCGAAGAAGTTGTCGTCGATTCCCGGCGCCGCTTCGAGCCCCAGGATGTCGGCAAACGCCGCCACGACCAGGCGTTCGGTCTCGGTGCGCGGTGGACGCTTCTCGGTGGGCTCGCCGAGGTGGCTGTCCATGTGCTCGGGAAGGGGCAGCCGCGCCAGCGCGTTGCGGTCGATCTTGCCGGTGCTGGCGATCGGCAGGCTGTCGAGCGGTACGAAGAGCTCGGGCAGCATGTGCGCCGGGAGATCCTGGCTCAGCAGACGCGCGAAGTCATTCGTGTCGAGGTCGTCGCCGACCACGAAGCCCACCAGGCGAGATTGGCCGCGCACCGGCCGTACGGCGGCAGCGGCCATGGTGACACCCGGCAGGTCGCTGAGCGCGGCTTCGATCTCTCCGAGCTCGATGCGGAAACCACGCACCTTGACCTGCGCATCGCGCCGACCAATGAAGTCGAGGGCGCCATCGTCGCGCCAGCGTGCCAGGTCGCCGGATCGATAGAGGCGCGCGCCGGGCGTGCCGCTCAGTGGGTCGGGCACGAAGGACTCGGCGGTGCGGGCCGGGCGTCCGAGGTAGCCGCGTGCCAGGCACGAGCCGCCGATCAGAATCTCTCCGGGCACGCCGACCGGTACCGGCACGAGCTGTCGGTTGGCGAGATAGATCTCGGCACCGGCGATCGGTCGGCCGATCGGTAGCCGGTCTTCCTCGCGCGCTGGGTCACAGTGCCAGGCCGTCACCGAGATGGTGGCCTCGGTGGGGCCATAGCGGTTCTCCACGACCACGTCGCCGAGTCGCGCGGCCACCCGGCCGGGGAGGTCCACCGGCACGGTCTCGCCACCGGTGATCAGCGACTGCACAGAGCGCGTGCGATCGGCGATCGCCGGCTCGTCGAGCAGCGCGGCCAGCAGGGTGGGCGGAAACGAGGTGTGGGTGACGCTGTGCTGCTCGATCAGCCGCAGCAGGACATCCGTGTCCTGCGTCGCGCCCGGCGGCGGCAGCACGGTACGGCCACCGACCACCAGTGGAGCGAAGATCTCGGCCACCGAGACGTCGAAGCTGATCGTCGTCTTTTGCAGAAACGCGCTGCTCGGATCGAGATCATGATCGCGTACCCAGGCCAGGCGCTCGGCGATCGCCCGGTGGCTGACCGCGACGCCCTTCGGCCGCCCGGTCGAGCCCGACGTGTAGATCACGTAGGCGACATCGTCGGGCTGAACGCCGGAATCGATCGGTCCGGCCGGAAGACTCGTCCAGGCCGCGGAATCTCGATCGAGGCAGAGCGTCGGAATCGCTGCTGTCCCGGTTTCGAGCGCAGGTGGCTCGGCCGAACGATGCTCGTGCGCCCGGCTTCCGTTACTCCCGTTACTCCCGTGGTCTTCGGTCGCACCCTGATCGGATTCGCCGCTGGGCTCGTGAAGCTGGTCGAGGTGCGCCGTTTCGGTGAGCAGGACCGAGATGCGCGCGTCGTCGCGCATGAAGCGCAAGCGGGCGGGCGGATAAGACGGATCGAGCGGCACGTAGGCGGCGCCCGCTTCGAGCACGGCGGTCAGTGCCACCACCATGTCGAGGGAACGTTCGAGGGCCACGCCGACCACCGTATCGGCGCCCACCCCGAGGTCGACCAGGTGGTGGGCGAGCTGCCGTGCCTTGCGGACCAGCTGGTCATAGGTCAGGTGGGTGTCGCCGAAGACCACGGCCACCGCATCCGGGGTGCGCGCCGCCTGGGCAGCGATCATCGCGTGCAGCAGCCGCGGTTCGTCTCGGTCCTGCTCGGGGTGGCCTGTGCCATCGGGGCCCGAGCCATGGCCGATCTGCGTGTCGTCGCTCGGGCAGGTCCCCGCGCCATTCGAGTCGTTGGAGCCGTTCCGGTTTGGTGCCCGACGCCCCGCCTTGCTCCATTGGCGAAGCACGGTTTCTCGCTCGCTCGCGCTCAGCAGCTCGAGCGTTTCGATCGGCGTCTGCGGACGCTCGATGGCATTGCTGACCAGGACGTGGAGCTGGCGCAGCAGCCGCTCGGCCGTTCCGGCGGTAAACAGGTCAGTCTTGTAGGCCAGCCGAAGGTCGAGGGTCTCGCCGCGGTCGGCAACGGTCAGCGAGAGCTCGAACTTGGAGATTTCCGTGTCCAGAGGCTCGGGCGTCATGGCGAGACCCGGGAACGACACATCGCTGGCGGCGTCTTCGGCCTGCATCACCAGCATGACCTGGAACAGCGGGGTGTGGCCGAGGTCACGCTCCGGCGCCAGATCCTGGACCAGGCGCTCGAAGGGCAGATCCTGGTGATCCTGGGCCGCGAGCGCGACGTCGCGGGCGTGGGCGACCAGGTCCGCGATGCCCGCCGAACCGTCGATGTCGATGCGCAGCGGCAGGGTGTTGATGAAGAAGCCGATCAGGCCCTGGGTTTCTTCCCGGCCACGATTCGCCACTGCCGAGCCGACCACCACGGTTTCTTGGGCGCTGCGTCGCGAAAGCAGGGCCGACCACATGGCGAGCATGGCCATGAACAGCGTCGCACCTTGCTCCTGGGCG
>CALFAM010000203.1 GCA_937948815.1 uncultured bacterium | reverse complement strand
CATGGCCGGAGCAGCCGAAGTGTTGGTCTACGGCACTGCCATCCTGATCGAGCCCGAAGACACCTGAGGCCTCAGTCTGGGCTCTCGGAATGCATGACCTCATCGAGACGCATGCGCTCGACGGGTAGCGTTGCCGGCAGCCAGGCCGTGAAGGCTTCGCTCGTGAACAGCCGGTTGTCGCCCGGGTAGGTCGGCACGAGGGCCACCGGAAAGCGCCCAAAGATCTCTTCGTCGCTCCGCCGGCGCATGGCCTGGACCTCCGCCCGGCGTTCGGCTGCTTGATCGAGATTGCCCAACAAATAGGTGATCGCGCGCAGTTGGGCCACAGTCCGTCCATCAGACACGCGCGCCTCGACCGGCGCAGCCCGCCTTCCGGCCCCACGCAACGGATCCGGCAAGACCGAAAGCGCCTTGCGCGCACCCCGCCGAAGCAGGTCGCGGGTGCCGTAGCGCTGCCAGCGGGTCAGCAAGCCGCCCGGGCTGATCGGCAGCGGGGGCTCGACGAGTGTCGGCGGTGCCGTCGCTGCCTTCCGTCCGGTATCGGCAATGTGGCCGGCGTAGGGATCGATGGTCAGGACCTCACCGCCCGGGTTGTTTTGCACCAACAGCGTCTGCGTTCGATGCTGCAGGGTCAGAAGGATGGCGGGCATGATCTGCTGCCACAGGCCGTCCTCATAGTTCTTATACGCCGTCAGGTAGGCGTTTCGCTCGAAGAGGAAGCCGCGATGGTCATTCCCGAGCAGTGCGCTCGTGGCCATCGAGCGGTGGTGAACCACGGCATCCGGCGCGGCCACCACCCGATGACCCGCCGCCCACATCCGCCAACCGAGATCGACGTCTTCCAGGTACGCGAAGTAGCTATCGTCAAAGCCGCCCAAGCCCAAGAAGACCTCGCGCCGCACCAGCATGTTGCCGCCGCAAGCGAAGAGGAGCTCATCGCCCGCGACCGGTGCGCGCGCCTGTGCCAGCGGGCACTGGTAGTCGAGCTGAAAGGCGTGCCCGTCGAAGGTCATCAGCCCCCGACCGAAATCGAGACGCTCTCCGCTCCAGTTGACGATCCGGCCCGACACCGCAGCGACGTCCTCTGGCGCGGAGCACAGCGCCGCATGCAGCGCCTGCAGCCAGTCCGGCTCGGGTCGGGTGTCGTTGTTGAGCAACGCCACGGCATCGGCGTCGCTGGCTTCGACCAGGCGGTTCATGGCGGTGCAGAATCCGAGATTCGATGCGCTCTCGATCACCTCGACATTCGGATGCTCGGATTGCAGCCAGGCCACCGAGCCGTCGCTCGAACCGTTATCGAGGACCACGATGCGCCATGGAACGCCCGGATCGCGCTGGGCGGCGAGCGCAGCCAGGCAGGTGGTCAGATGCTCCTTGCCATTCCAGCTCGGAATGGCCACGCTGAGCGAGCGAACGCGGCTCATGCCGTCGTCCCCGGTCGGACCTTGCCGAGCCAGCGCGAAAGGCGTCGGCGCAGGCGTTGTCCGGGCGCGAGGGGCGGGTCGGGTGGCGTCCGCGTCTCCGGGGAAAAGGCGAAGGCTTCCTTGGTCTCGTCGCGGCGCGGTGCCTGGGCGAATGCCACCAGCGGCGCCACCACCCTGGACCAGCGAAACGACTCGATCAGGGTGCGCGCGCCGGCCTTCTTGGCATGCGCATCGGCGAAGATCTCTTCGAGGGCACGGCTCGCAGCGCCCGCATCGCCGGGCGGCACCACCCATCCGGCATCGTGCTCGACGAGCAGTCGGCTCATCGCGCCCCCTTCGGTCGACAACACCGGGCAGCCGACCGCCAGCGCGTCCAAGAAGCGTGTGCGCAGCGAAAGGCGCGTTTCGAGGCTGGGCTGGTGGGTGGCGGCGAGCACATCGACCTCGCGCAGCAGATCGTAGCGACGGGCGGCGGGCAGCCAGTCGAGCGTCTTGACCTGCTGCTGCCAGATGCCCCGCGCCCGACACCACGTTTCCACCTCGGCGAGGCGCGCTTGGGGCGTCGACCCCGGGTTGGGATTGTGAACCAGCAAGAGTGTCCAGTCCCCTTGCTCGCGGGCGGCAACGGCCTCGAGCACCGGCCAGGGGTCGTACCAGTCGTAGAGGCCGCCGAAGAGAATCCGTCGCTCGCCGGGCGACGCGGGCGGAAGAATCGGCTTCTGGCTCGCCTCGCCTCCAGACGCCATCGGCGCCTCGGAGGCGGAGTCCGGAACCCCGAAAGGCATGACGGCGATGAGCCCCTCGAGATCCGGGTCACGCGTGATCACGGTCGGGTTGACACGCCCCAAGGCGGTGAGCAGGCCCTGGTAGTACAGACGCTGCTCGTCGCAGGAGCACAAGAAGAAGTCGCCACGGGTGAGCTGCAGGACCCAGGTGGCGTGATCGTTTCGATAGGGGTCGAGCCCGAGACGCTCGGCGTAGTGGAGATTCTCCACCAGCCATGGGTCGTATAGGTCGATCGCAGCTGGCATCTCGGGTAGCTCGAGCAGCACATCGTTGGCGAGCTGCCCCTGGGCAAGCACAGCGTCCGCGTCGCCGATCACCTCGGCGAGCTTCCCCCGGGCAAAGGCGCGCACGCGAACCCCTTCAGGCACCTCTGGCACGTCTTTGGCCGCGCCGGAAGTCACCAGCGTGATCGCCAGGCCATGGGCTGGAAGACGCCGGGCCAGCTCGAGGTAGCGAATGCCGATGCCCGCCATGGTGGCGCGGAGCGGCTCGCTGGGAACCAGGGCGAGTCGTTTCATCTCATGTGGCGATTGATAGGCCGTCGGTCAGCGCTTCGACAGCCGCTGCCAGGACTGGTGCAGACGCCAGGCCCGGGTGGATTCCATGGTCTCGATCAGACGGCCCAGCCGTTCGATTTCTGCATAGGTCGCTTTCAGGCTGTCTTCCTGTTCCTGCTCCCGGGCGTAGAGGCGCTTCAGCTCGGCATCCTGCGTCTGCTGCGCTTGCTTGAGCGAAAGCACCTGTGCCTCCGATGCTGATGCTCGCCCCTCCAGCGCGGCGCGTTCGGCATTCACAGCACGCAGCTCCGCCTGCTGATCGGCCAATGCTCCGTTGAGCCGATGGTAGCGGTCATCTGCATCGGCGACCGCAGTACCGAGCCGACGCTGCTCGTCGAGCGCCACCACGGTCTCCGCCCGCAGACGGTCGACGACCCGGGCGGCGGTCGCCGGGTTGGTGCGGCTACCGTGCTTGGCGATCACTCGCGCCTTCATGGCCAGGAAGTCCGCCCGCTTGCGTGGCTCGTCGCCCAGCACGTGGTGGCCGCTGCCGCGGAACTGTCGGTACTCGCAGGTCACCCGCGGAAGGTGATGCAGCCGTGTCCGTGCGGAACAGCGAATCAGCCAGTCCCAGTCCTCGAAGAACGGGAGGTCTTCGTCGAACGGGCCGATCTGGCCGAACAGGCTGCGGTCGAGCACCAGGGTGTTGAACGGAATGTAGTTGTCGTAGAGCAGGAGCTCGGGATCGAAGTCGCGGCTGTAGGGCAGCCGCCGCTCCTGGCAGACCCAGCCCCCAGCTTCCTCGAGCTGATAGACCCCGACCGCGGCATCGGTATAGGCGGCCCGCACGCCGGCGGCGCCCAGAAGCCCGGCGAGGGTTTCGAGGTGCTCGGGTTCCGCGAGGTCGTCATCATCGAGGAAGGCCACCCCGTCGCCCTGGGCTTCGGCCACACCGGCGTTGGCAGCGGCCGCGCGCCCCTGGTTGTCGGCCAGGTCCACCCGGCGCAAGGTCAAGGGATATGCGGTCGGAAGCTCCGGTTCCTGGCCGCCATCGTTGACCACGATGACCTCGGCCTTGCGGTAGGTGGAAGCGGCGAGGCTGGCCAGCGCCTCAGCGAGGAGCTCGGGCCGGTCCCGGGTCCGCACGATCACCGACATCATCGGTCCTTCGTCGACCGTCAGCACCTGCGGCGCACCGCCGAGAAAGCCGATCACACCGGCGAGGCTGCGGGTCCGGAAATCATCGAGCGTGAGCTGGGCATACGCCTCGGCGGCCTCGACGGTGGGCGGCAGGCTGTGGGCGCGGTAGCGCTGGAGCCCGAGGCACGCCTCCTTGTACGGATGCTTGGCGAGCTGACTGGTGTAGCAGTCGATCGCCTGCTCGACGAGTGCCGTCTCGGCGCCGACATCGACGAGCAGATGCGGGTAGAGCGGGTGGTTGACCTCGTAGGCGAGAACCCGAAGCGTCGCCAGCTCGGCCATGATTCGACCGCCGTCACGGGCGCCGCCGAGCACCCGGTGGACAGCGGCAAACGCTGCCCGATGATCCTCTGTGACTTCGAGGGGCGAGGGGACGAGTAAGAGATCCGGCGCGAAATCGAGCAAGGTCTCGCGCAGCGCGTCGGCGACCGGGCCGAGCTGATCGACCAGTCGGCCGTCCGCAAAGCCGAGGTGCCCGAGCTCGGTGAGTCCGAGCACACGGGCCGCGGCCTGCGCCTCGCGCTTGCGCGTGGCACTGTAGGCAGCGGGATCCTCCGCCGGCTCGATGCCGCCGCCGCTCGCGTCGGTCAGAAAGAGGACGCGAACCGTCGCCTCGCGGGCAAGCTGCGCCAAGAGGCCGCCGCAGCCGAGGACCTCGTCGTCATAGTGCGGGGCCAATACCAGGACACGCTGGGCTTGGACGCGCGTGGTTGTTCCGGGCGGTCGGTAGGGTCTCTCTGGCATAGCTGAGTGGTCGTTGCGGGCTTGGCGGGCGTCGCGCGCCAGTATAGCCTCCGAGTCCTGTTTCGTTGATACGTTTGCGGCACCCGTCGCGTCGCGACCGAGCCAGCCGCCCTGACGTGCACACGCCGCGAGCCATTCCCTTGTCACAGACGAAGCCCGCGATCGACAACCTCCGCGACCATCTCGGCCCGCGCGCCAGATCCTATGCCGTGGGCAGCGAAGCTGGTTGGGCGAAGTCCGCAGCCAGGCTGGCCGAGCGTATCGGCGGCACGGTGCTCGACACTGAGGGGCTCGAAGTTGAGGGGCTCGACGCAGAGGGGCTCGACGCAGAGATTCCAGGCGACGACTCGGCGAACCTTGACGCCTGCATCTGGTGCGCGGGGCCGGGCGAGGCGCTCCCACCCCGGACCCTCGGGCTCCTCCGGCAGCAACTCACGGCGACGGGGCGTCTGCTGGTGCTGCGCCCGCTGACAGCCGAGCCGACCGGATCGACTTCTGGCCCCATGATGCTCCGCGCGAGCATTCAGGACCTGGTCGTCGGGCTCTCGGCCGCTGGCTTTGTGCGCCTCGACCAGCTCGCCCTCGAGCCCATCGACAGTCTGCCGCATGCCGAGGGTTGGGCCTTGGTGGTCGCGCGCGTGGCGCCGCTCACGGTCCGCGGCTACCGCCCGGGTGACGAGGTCGCCATCTCCCACCTGTTCACGCAGAGCTTTCACGCGCAGCGGCCCGATTCGGCTTGGCGATGGAAGTTCCTGGAGCACCCATGGGGGCAGCGGGTGATCAGCCTGGCCTGGGACGGCGACATGCTGCGCGGTCAGTACGCCGCGACGCCCATGCGCCTGGTGCGCGCTGAAGGGGGCGAAGATCGCGCGCTCCAGCTCTGCGACATCATGACGTCACCGGCCGTACGGTCGATCGGGCGCGGACCGACCGCCGTCCTCTCGCGCATGCTGCGACACCTCTACGCCACCCGCGGCGAGCAACGGATCGGCTTCGTCATCGGCTTCAACACGGCGACCAGCCGAGCGTTCGCGCTGCGTTTCACGGATGGCCACGAGCTGGAGCCGGTAGCCTTCTGGCAAAAAGACGTGGCACCGTCGGCTCAGCGCCAAACAAGCCCGGGCAAGCGGTATCGAATCGAGGTGATCGACCGCTTCGGGGGGCGCTTCGATCGCTTCTTCGACCGCGTCGCACCCGCGTACGACTACCTGCAACGTCGCGACGCGGTCTATCTTTCTTGGCGCTTCGCTCAGCCCGGTGTCGACTACCTACCGCTGGCCGCCTACCGATTCGGCCGGTTGGTGGGCTGGTCGATCTTCCGACGCCAGGAAGACGAGCTGGTGTGGGGCGACGCGCTCGTCGACCCCAGGCATCCCGATGCCGCCCGCTCGCTCCTGGCCGCCGCCGAGGCATCCGCGCATGGCACTGGCGTCGCGCGTGTCACCGGTTGGTTCGCCGCCCGCCCCGCGTGGTGGCGCGAAATGCTCGCTGAGCTCGACTTCGAGCCACGCCCGGAGCCGAACGACCTGAGTCTGATCTACGGCCTCCACAGCGAGCCCGCGGCCGGCGACCTACTCGCTCACTGGTACTACACCAAGGCGGACAGTGATCTGTTTTGAGTTCCGCGCGCGGCACGCAGGCTGGCTCGATCTTGGTGGTTGGCGCTACTGAAGTAGCTGGTCGTCCAGAATGGCCCCGTGCAGGCCGACACTGAACAAGCCGAGGGCCTGGAAGGTCGAGATCACGTAGCCCTGCGCCGGGTCGTCGTAGAGCGCGTCGGTGCGAAGATCATAGATGATCCAGCCGAAAGGCAGATCCGCGACATCGAGCTTGGGCACGACATCGCCACCGCCGATATTGTTCACGGTCAGCGCGTTGACGGCGTTCGGCAGCGTGAGCACCGAGGGCTGCAGGAAGTTCTCCTGTTCATCGAAGACGCCGACCGCGAAGAGGATGGTGCCGAGGGGAAAGAATGCGGGTCGGTCCCCACATTCGACTAAGGTTCCGGGCATCCCGGTCTCGCGCCAGATAAGGTGGCGGGTTTGGTTGAATCCCGCCGCGCGAGCGAAGCGCGCCGCAAAGGTCGAAGGCAAGGGCTCACGTCGGTCGATCGGCGCCCCTGCGTTGGGAATGGTGTACTGACCATAGAAGGTGTTCGGCCCTTGGAAGCCGGCCTCGAGGTGAATCGCGGGGAAACCCTGTGAGAAGTTGTTGGACGGGTCCGCCAAGAAGAAGTCGCCGAGCAAGATATTGTCTTCGGTCGCGATGTCGGAAAAATAGCCAGGAAAATCCGGTGTGTCGCCAAAGACCGGACAGTCCTGGGTCGTATCGATGGTGATGTAGCCGACGGCGATGTCCCGGCCGCGCTGCCCCGAGCCGGCGCAGCGCCCAGACAGCGGCAACGCTTGGCCGGTAAAGGCGGCCTTCAAGTCGTCGATGAAGAACGCGGGCAGGGGTTCGTAGAAGGGTGCCGCCCCGGGCGTGTTGGTCTGGTTGCACTGCTCCGCGAACGTCGGGAAACCGCTCGAGCCGGAGCCCACGGGACTGTTGCCACTACCAAGGCCGGTTTGCGGGAGGCGGCCGAGACAGAAGATGTCGCGCAAGTTGATGGTCTGAACATCGAAACCAGTCAGAAAAATATCGAATACGAGGAACGGTACGTTCCAGTCGGTCCACAGCGTGACGCGGGCGATGGTCGAGTCCGTGACGGTGTTGGTGACCGCAAAGAGTGTCGTGGCACCGGCGGTGGGGTCAGCGCAGGCCGCGTCACTGACGTCGACTTCGAAATACGGAACCAAGAGTGTGGCCGCGGGCACGTAGTCGATGACGCCTAATTCGGCCTGAGCTTTGGGCGCGGTGACGAGCACGGCGAGAAGGATGAGAATGGCGAGAGGCGCGGCGCGCATGGGGAACCCTCCAAGTGCCGCCCGAGCCATTGCGGTCAGTGGCCGAGAGATCCCGTATCGGCGAGAAGGCGTGGCGCTGGAGTGCGACGCCGAAAGAGACGCCGGGAAAGGACACCAGCGTGGACCGACCGGGAGGGCCGACTGAAAGGGCTCGTGCGTGGCCCGAGTCTACCCGCTCTCCGCGGGGCGGCTCCAGAGGTCGGAACCCGTGGCGCTGACGCCGCGCAGGCGATAGGAGCTGCCCGGAAGGTGGCCAGGCAGTGCGGGAACCACCC
>CALFAM010000202.1 GCA_937948815.1 uncultured bacterium | reverse complement strand
ACGGCCGCACGCGCCGGCGCGGACACCTTCTTCGTCAACACCTTGGATGACATGGGACCGAACACGCTTCGCGCCGCCATTTCCGCCGCCAACACCACACCTGGTGCGGACATCATCCTCTTCGACGCTGGCCTTCAAGGCACCCTCGAGCTCACGGTCACGCTGCCTCGAGTCACTGAATCGGTGCAGATCATCGGTCCCGACGCCGAGGCGCTCACCATCGACGCCAACGGTCTCGGCCGGGTTCTCACGTTCAGCGGATCCGAAACCAACGAGTACACCGTTCAAGGGCTCACCTTGACCGGCGGCACGACGACATCGGGCGGTGGTGGCGGCATCGCCCTGCTCTCAGGCTCCTTGGTCCTCGAAGCGGTCCGCGTCGTGGGCAACACGGTGGGGGCTAGCTCTGCCGGCGGCGGCCTGTTCGCTGGACCGAATTCCGTCGTCACGACCCGCCGCTCGGTCTTCGCAGACAACGAAGCGGGAAGCGGCGGAGGCATCCAAGGTGCTTCGATCCGAATCGAAGAATCCACGATTCACGGCAACCGGGCCACGAACAACGGCGCCGGCATCTCTTGCTCCGGCATGCTCAGCGTCGTCGACAGTACGATCAGCAGCAACGTCGCGCGCGCTCAGGCTGCCGGTAGCACCGGCGGCGGCATCGCCGCGTTTGGCGCCACGCTCGAGATCGTCCAATCCACGATCTTCGGAAACCGTGCCGACAACGGCCCGGGCATCGCGATCAGCAGCGGATCGGTGGTGCAAGGCGTCGAGCATACGATCGTCGCGCGCAACCTCATCGACACCACCGGGGCCGAGGGCAACTGCAACACCGATCTCGGGATCGTCGCGTTCTCGAATCTCTCGGGCGACGCGAGCTGTGGCTTCACGGGCATGGGCGACTTCGAGAACACCGATCCCCGCCTCCGCTCCCTCTCCCTCGCCGGCGGACCGACGCCGACGCTCGTTCCACTCTCGGACAGCCCGGTCATCGACAGCGGCGACAACGCACTCTGCTCCGACCGCGACCAGCGAGGCTTCGACCGCCCGGTCGACGGCGATGGCGTGCCCGGCGCCATTTGCGATCTTGGCGCAATCGAATACCGTCCCGACATCGACGAGGTGCTGCACTACGACGGCTTCGAGTCTGGCGATACGTCGGGCTGGTCAGCCACCGTAGGATAGGTGCCTGGGCGCCGTCAGGCGTCCCGTTCCGATCATGAACGCACAATCTGACAGCGGCCGCGCACAGCCACCAACCAGCTCGGAAGCCGCCACCGTCGACGCCGCCTTCGACCGCGCTCTCGACCTCGAAGACGACGCCCGCGAGGCGTTCCTCGACAGCCTCGATCCGGGGCCAAGACGCCTCGTGCGCGAGCTCCTGGACGCCGCGCTGAAGGGCGGCCCCCTGGACCGAGAGCTGGGCGAGGTAGCCGGCCACCTGCTGGAGACGGCCTGCGCGGCAGACGAGCTGATCCTCCACCACCGCATCGGCGCGTGGCGCCTTCTCGAACGCCTCGGAGCCGGCGGCATGGGTGTCGTCTACCGCGTCGAGCGGGCGGCCGGCGACTTCGCGCAGCAGGCCGCGCTCAAGGTCATTCGCTGGGAGCTCGCAGATCCATCACTCGAGCGTCGCTTCCGCAGCGAGCGGCGGATCCTCGCGCAGCTGAGCCACCCGAATATCGCGTCCTTGATCGACGGCGGTGTCACCGAGAGCGGCCTTCCCTATCTCGTGCTCGAGTACGTCGAAGGTGAGCCGATCGACGCCTATGCCGAACGGCGCGGGCTCGACCAGGCCGAAACGCTCGCCTTGGTCCGCACACTGGCTGAGGCCGTCGACTTCGCTCATCGGCAGCTCGTCGTGCATCGCGACCTCAAGCCGGCCAACGTCTTCATTCGTGCCGACGGCGTGCTCAAGCTTCTCGACTTTGGCGTTGCAAAGCTCATGAACGACGCCGGCGACGCCACGCGCCTGGCACCGATGACCCCACGCTACGCCGCGCCCGAACAGCGGCAGGGGGCGCCGGCATCCTTGGCGTCGGACGTCTGGTCGATCGGCGCGGTGATGACGCAGCTCCTGACCGGACGCCCTCCCGAGGAAGCGCCCGATGGCACCATTCGCCTCGTCGGTTCGCACGGCGACGTCGGCAACATCTTGCGGCGGGCACTCGATCCGGATCCGACACAACGCTACCGGTCGGCGGCGGAGCTGGCCGAGGACCTCGGCCGCTGGCAAGAGGGCCGACCGGTGCGAGCGACACCGCCGACCTACCGTTACCGCTTGCGCCGCTGGCTCGGTCGCCACCGGGCGGCTGCCGTGGTTGCCGCCATCGCCGCCCTGATCGGCATCGCAGGTGTAGCCGGTATCGCTTGGCAGGCCGAAGAGGCACGACAGGAGCGAGATCGAGCCCGCCAGGAGGCCGAGAGGGCCGAGCAGGTCACCCAATTTCTCTTCGACCTCTTCGACAGCGCGACGCCGTCCCTGGATGCCGAGCCCAGGGTCCGCGACGTGCTGGATCGCGGCGTCGAGCGCCTGCGCGCCGGGGGTGTTCTGGCGCCTCGGTCGCGATCCGACCTTCTTTTCGGGCTGGGCGACGCCTATAAATGGTTGCGCGAATATGAACGCGCCGAAGCGCTGCTGCGCGAGGTCATGGAGATCGAGCACACAGCAGACCCAAACGGCCTTCGCTACGCGACCGCGGTATCCGCGCTGGGCGGCATCTACATGCTTTCGGGTGACCCGGCACGCGGCGAGACGCACTTTCGACGTGCACTCGACCTGCTCGACAACGTCAACGACGCGGACGCGAGCAAGGCATCGACGCTGAATTCCCTGGGCATGGCCCGTAGGAGCCTGGGCGCACCCGAAGAGGCGATCGAGCATCTCGAGGGATCTCTCGAGATGTTCGTGCAGCTCGAGGATGTCGCTGGCCAGGCCATGGCCCACGGCAACCTTGGTCTCACCCATGCGAACCTGGGACAGCTCGCCTTGGCAGAGTCACACCATCGGGCAGCGGCCCGCCTCTACCGCGAATCCGAGCCCGGGAACAGCACCCTGAGCGTGGTGCTCACCAATCTGGCGAATACGGTCAGCGCGCAGGGGCGCCTCGACGAGGCTCAAGAGATCCTGGAGCAGGTGCTCGGCATGCAACGTGCTGGTACCGACTTGGTTCCCGAGATCGCAGTCACCGAGGCCAACCTCGCCCGTCTGCTGATCCGTGAGGGCCGCGCAGCCGAGGCGGCTGCACTCGCCGAGCGCGCCGCGGCCAATCTCGAGCGCTTCGAGCCAGGCTCGATGAACGGCATCGCGAACCGCGCCAACCTCGGTTGGGCCTGGGCTCTCGTGGGCGACTTCCCCCGAGCCCTCGACACCCTCGAGCACGTGGTGCAAGCACTCGCGGAACGCTTCGGCGACGATCACCGCCATGTTGCGCGCGGGCGCACGCGCTATGGAGCAGCGCTGATGCGCGCCGGCCGGCTCCCCGAAGCGCGGTCGCAGCTCGACCGGGCGATGCGGACCTACGAGGCTGCCGGAACCACTGGCGCCGTCTTGGTCGATGCCTTGATGCCGCTCGGGGCGCTGCTATGCGACCAGGGAATGGCTCGGAAGGGGCTCGATATCCTCGAGCGTGCGGGTGAGGCCTTTCTCGAGATTACCGCGGACGGCGACTGGCGTTTGGCGCTCTTGGCGATCGAGCGAGGGCGGTGTCTTGCCGCACTCGACGAGCGCTGGGATCGCGACGACATCGAGCGCGCCGCCGAGGACGTGACGCGTCTGCGTGGTGCCGACTCCTGGGCCGTCTCCCGGGCAGCAACACTGATGCAGCCCACGCGCACACCCTGACGATTGCCGCGGACTGGTAGGCTTCCTGGGTGGAACGACGTCGGGCGATCACCGAAATCCTCGCGGATTTGCGGGGCGAGGAAGGTCGCTTTGACGATCTGGTTCCCGCCGTCTACGACGAGCTTCGCGGCCTCGCGCGCTCACAGCTTCGTCGCCTTTCAGCGGGTGGCAAGGGTGGTGCCATCGACACCACCGAATTGGTCCACGAAGCCTATTTGAAGCTCTCGGCCTCGGCTCCTCACTGGCAAAGCCGCCGTCACTTCTTCGCCACCGCGGCCAAAGTCATGCGCCATCTCCTCACCGACGCGGCACGCATGTCGGCCGCCGCCAAGCGTGGCGGCGACGCTCCACACCTGCCCCTCTACGAGTCGGATGCGGCCCTCGTCGAAGAAGCCGAAACGGTGCTCGCCATCGACGCCGCGCTCCGCGAGCTCGCTGAGCAGCTGCCGCGCTTGGCCCAGGTGGTGGAATACCGCTTCTTCGGTGGATTGAGCGAGGAAGAGATCGCCGAACTCCAGCGCACCAGCACGCGCACGGTACGACGCGACTGGGTGAAGGCCCGCGCCTGGCTACACCGACACCTGCAGCAAAGCGCACCCAACCCCGGGGGATCGCTGGCGGACTCCGAGCGTTCCAACTTCGCCTGAGACCGCCACCGTCCCCCACCTCCGGGCGTGCTGCGACCTACTCCTCGATCACGCGCTTCTTGGACGGCAGACACAGAAGATCGGCAGGGTCGAGCTGGAGCCCACGTTCGCCGAACTGATTGGTCATGAGCGTGAAGTCGAAAATCTGATCCGTGCTCGTCAGCTCGTAGCAAACCAGGTGATCCCGGGCATTCTGAATCGGCGTCATCACGCCGTCATGCTCCTTCTTGGTGGGATTGCAGAGCAAGGTGGGACCCAGCGCAACGACGTTCGGCTCGAAGCCGAACTGATCCCGCAGCGCGACGCCGACATCCTCTCCCTCACCCGTGACCTCGTAGCACTTGAAGTGGTCGAGCCTCTCCGGGAACGGATGGTCCCCCGGGATGATCTTCTTGCTCGGCACGGCGATGAAGGCTGCTTCCCCGACCTCCAGCTTCTGGTTCTCGCCGAACTGATTCGTGACCGAAACGACGGCGGGCGTTTTGCCCTCGGCCTCAATCGTCAGCATCTCGAGATGGGCATCATCGTTCTGGATCGCCGTGACGATTCCGTCGTGCGTCTTCTCCACGGCGTTGCAGAAACGCTTGGTTTCGATCACGGTCGCTTCACCCACGTCGAACTGATCGGCCAGCCCGACCCGTTCCCGCACGCGTTCCTCGGCTTGGGCTGGATAGCACTTGAAGTGGTCGAGATCGAATCCTGGACGTTCTGGTGTCTCCGGCGCGCCAACACCCAGGCTCGGCCCATCGACGCTTCCCACTGGCATCGGCGAGCTCATGACGGAACCCAAGTTCCGGCTGAGGAGTAGCTGCTGATTCGACCAGTCGACCAGGAGCAGATCCTCGTTGCGATCGCCGTCCACGTCGAACGCGTCGACGCCCGTATAGTTATTGGTGGTGAACGCCGGGCCCGAGGGTAACAAGAAGTTCGCCAATCCGTCATTGCTATAGACGTAGTGCCTTCCGTCGGCTGATCCACCCACGACGAGATCGAGGTCACAGTCACCATCGTGATCAAAGAGCGCGAGCCCGGTGGGGTTGGCGGTTCCCGGGAAGTCCACACCGACATCGAACTTCATGACTGGCTGGGCCATCCCTCCGAGGCCATCCCCCTTGTAGAACCAAACTTCTCCCGCTCCCTGTCCCGCGAAGCCGAGAAGCACGACGTCCTCGTTGCCATCGAGATCCACGTCGCCGGCCGCTACGCCGAAGAGGCAGTTGCACGGGCCACCGGTGGCCGTTGCCCACGATACGTTCAGCCCTTGTCCGACTGGCGTAAACGACGGCCCTGTTCCTTGGAGGTAGACGAAGGTCCCGCCCGTGACGAGGTGATCACCCACCACGAAATCGGTCAGGCCGTCGTTGTTGAAATCCGCGACCCGCAGGTAGGTGCAGAGAAAGCTGCCGCCGCCCGGGGTGACACCGCTGGCAACGGTCGTCGGCACGAAAACGTTGGCAGGTCCTTGGGTGTAGAGATGAACCTCGCCGGTCGCTCCGTCGCAAGCGAGGAAATCGTTGTCGCCATCGTTATCGATATCTGCCACATCGACACCATCGACGATACGAAGCTGCGCAATGTCAGACCGAGGGCCGAAATTATTGTTGCCATCGCTCGGGAAGCAGTGCTCGTTGACCGTGCTGGAAGACGACGAGCCGGTGATCACAAAGTCGGGTGTGATCAGCTCACACGTGGCCGAGGCCAGCGCCTTCGGCGAGGCTTGCTGCGGACTTTGCTCTCGGGCGAGCTGCCGGGCTGCTATTACCTTCTGCGCAAAGTCCAATGGTGATTCGGGCTGCGCAAAGGCGCCCGACGTCGGCAAGAGAATCAGTATCATCGTTCCGAGGAATGCCCAATCGAAACCTTTTCGAGGCATGGTCTGGCTCCTGTCGAGAAATGAATCGAAGACATGGTGGTGCCACCCTCCGTGGCAGGCCGCCAGCTATTCCTTCGCTTCTTTCCTGAGAGAAGGGCCAACCATCTGGGACGCCATCCAAGCAGATGAGCGTCCAGTCCGATCCGGGGCCGGGTCCTCGTTGAATTCCAGCTAGCTCAGCGCGCGTTTGAGCCAAGCGCGCGCGAGGCGAAGATCCCGGTCCACCGTCGAGGCTGAGAGCTCCAAGAGGCGGGCAATCTCGGGATGGGTCATGCCAGAAAAATAGTGCAGCTCGACGATCCGGACCTTGCGCTCATCCAGCGCCGACAGGGCTTCGAGGGCATCGTCCAACGCCTCGATCCCGGCTTCGGCAGCTTCAAGCTCCAACGGTGACTGCTCCAACGACACCTTGACGACGTCTCCGCCGCGCTTCGCCCGCCCGCGTGATCGCGCGTGGTCGACCAGGATTCTGCGCATCATCCGCGCCGCCACCGAGAAGAAGTGACCACGGTCCTGCCACGAAACCTCCACGTTGACCAGCCGAGCGAATGCCTCGTGCACAAGCGCAGTCGGTTGGAGTGTGTGCCCGGGGCGTTCGCCGCTCATCTGGACCGCGGCCAGGCGACGCAGCTCGTCGTAAACCAGCGGCACCAGCTGATCAACCGCGTTGGAGCCACCCGAGCGCCACTCGATCAGCAGGCGGGTGACCGGGCTCGGTTCAGGTGGGCTCGGCTCGGCCGGCACGCCAGGCGGGTTGCGCTGAGTCATCGCGGACCAGGTCAGTCCGGAATGGACCACAAGGATTCGGTTCGTGAAAGAAGGTCGGATGCCTTCTCGTCCTGCCCGCTCTTGCGGTACCAATCCCGCAGCTGGATCACGGCTTCTTGCGCTCGGCGATCCATCGGGCTCTTCTCGAGAAGAACGTCGACGCTACGCACCAGCTCCGCTTCGCCGGCTTCCGAACGCCCCTGCCGAAGCAAGCAGACACCATATTTCGACTGGAACGAAGCGGTGACCCAATGGTCCGCGCCCAGCTCCTGATGAAGTAGGCCCAGCGCCTCCTCGAAGAGCGCTTCCGCCTTGGCCAATGATCCATGCTCGAGCAGCCAAGCAGCGTAGTTGCCGATGGGCATGGCCGTCTTGGGATGCTCGCGTCCCAGGACCTCGCTGTACATCTCGAGGGCTTCCGCGAGCACGGGGCCCGCCTCCGCATCGGAGCCCTTGGCACGCAAGAAGATGCCGTAGTTGTTGATCGAACTCGCGGTGGCCTCGTGGGTGCCGAGATGTTTGCGCCGGACATCGATCGCGCGCCGATAGAGCGGCTCCGCCTCGGCGTAGCGTTCACGATTCTTCAGCTTGACACCGAGCTGAGAGGAGACATCGGCGACCCGGAGGTGCTCCTCGCCATACAGCGCGATCGAGCCCGCGAGCACCTCCTGCAAGAGCGCGAGCTCTTCGTCCGGGCGCCCGGTCACCGCGGCAAGCTCCGAGTATGCCTGCTTCAGGTGCAGCGTCGTCGGATCCACGTCACCCCGATGCGCTCGGTAGCGCTCCACGGCCCCCTTCATGTACCGCTCTGCGTTCTCGAAGTCTCCCGTCCGATAAAGCAAGCTGCCCAACTGCGCCATCGAGTCGGCGACGTCGAGAGACTGCTCACCGGCCAGCTGCCGGCGCAACGCGAGCGCGCGGCGAAAGTGCTTCTCCGCCTCGTCGTGCCGGGTCGCCCGGAAATCCAGCTCGCCCAGGGCTGCGTGACTGTCGGCGGTTTCCAAGTGTTCCTCGCCCAGTGCGGACAGCCGAAGGGTGTGGGATTCAGAGACCAGCTCGCGCGCCCGAGTGTCCTCGCCGTGAAAGACATAGACCTCCGCGAGCGCCGCCAGAACCGCCGCACGCACCGCCGGCTGGTCCGCGAGCTCGCCCGCCGCCAGCTTCTCCGCGCCCCGCTCGACGAGCTGGCGAGCCGTGAGGTCCCCCGCCACCACGCCTGCGTCATCCCATGACGTAAGGAGCTCGTTCATGAATCCCGCCACGCGCCGCGCCTTGTCGCGTTCGAGGCTGGCCAGGTCTCGCTCCTGGGCAACGCGTTCGGCCTGCAGGAACATCACAATGCCAAAGACGATCAAGAGGGCGGCAACCAGAGCAGCTGTCGCGACACTCCAGCGGTGGCGTCGGACGAACTTTCGGCTTCGGTAGCCCAGCGTGTCAGGCCGCGAGCGCACCGGAAGACTGTGCTCGAAGCGTTCAATGTCATCGGCGAGATCGCCGGCGGAGCGATAGCGGCGCTCGGGCTCTTTGCGCAGCGCCATCAGTACGATGTTGTCGAGATCGCCTCGTAGACGCCGCGAAGGAACCGTGAGCGCTGTCCCCGGCGCACGCGCCTCATCTTCTGCCACGGCATCGCTCGGTGGCACGGGTACGGTCTCGCAGACGATTCGTTCGATCTCCGCGGCGCTCCGTGTCGGGAAGTCGTAGGGGCGACGTCCGGTGAGGAGCTCGTAGAGGACCGCGCCAAGGGCATAGACGTCGCTGGTCGTCGACACACGCTCTGCGCGCACCTGTTCCGGGCTGGCGTACTCCGGCGTCATCCAGGTGCGCGCGGTGACGGTCATCGCCGGCGCATCCGCGTCCAGGAGCTTGGCGATGCCGAAGTCCAGGAGCTTGGGTGTGCCGTCCGGCTGTACGAGGATGTTGCTCGGTTTGAGATCCCGGTGGACCACGAGACGCTGGTGGGCGTACTGAACGGCAGCACATACCTCTCGAAAGACCGCGAGCCGCCCACTCAGGCTGAGCTGATGCTGCCGGGCATATTCGTCGATCGGCAGCCCGTCCACCAACTCCATGACCACGAATGGGGTGCCGTCTTCACGCGTCCCGCCATCGATCAAGCGTGCGATGTTCGGATGCTCGAGATCCGCCAGAATCTGACGCTCCTGGCGAAATCGCTCGAGGGTCTCGTCGCCCAGGAAGCCACTGCGCATAATCTTGACAGCAACATCCTTGGCGTACTCCTCATCAGCTCGAACTGCCCGGTAGACCGTCGACATCCCGCCGCGCCCCAGAACGCCGACCAGCCGATAGGGCCCGATGTCCTCGCCCTCGGCGACGGGGGCAGGTGCCGCACGCGCGACCTCCTGGGCTGCTTCGTCGATCGCGACGGCCACTGGGTCGCCGCGCGTCTCGTCGGCTTGGAGCAGGGATTCGATCTCGGACCGCAGCGGCTCATCGCCGGCGCACGCCGCATCCAGGAAACGTACGCGCTCTTCGCCCGCCAATGCGGCCGCTTCGGCGAAGAACGCTTCGACTCTCCTCCACCGCCCCTGATGATCGCCATCCATCGCTCGCCCCAGTCTGTCGTTCTTCGGAAACCTTGGCAATGCGAGCCGCGACACCGACACCTTTCTTCGCATCCGATCGGGAGATTGCCGCCCGATCGTCGCTACTGAGAATGAGAGCAGGGTCGACACCATGCATATGAGGAGCTAGACGATGCGCAGACACAAGACCGTGGCAAGGCTCATTGCCTTGTTCTCTTTCGTTTCGAGCTCTGCGTCGGCAGGTGCCCCGGTCGGTGGCACTTGGCAGCACGAAGGGCCGAGGGTCATCCAGAACGGGCAGGTCGAGGGCATCACGGACCGACCTGTGATCGGCGCCATTCAGTCCGTGGTCACGCATCCGACAGAGGCCGACACGATCTACATCGGCGCCGTCAATGGCGGCGTCTGGAAGACCACGAACGGGACTGCCCCGAACGTGCAGTGGACTTTTCAGACGGCCAACCAAGCGTCCCAGTCCATCGGTACGCTGGAGATGGATCCGACCGATCTCACCCATCAGACGCTGGTCGCGGGAATCGGGCGCTTCAGCAGTCTCGAGCATCGGGGAGGGGCGCGAAGGGGGCTCCTACGGACCACGGACGGCGGCAGCACCTGGACAGCCATTGGTGGCGACCTGGTTGGCCGCAATGTCATTGGCCTCGCGCCTCGAGGTGCCACCCTCGTCGTCGCCATCAATCAGGACGACACGAACAACTGCACCCAGATCGGCATCTTCCGCTCGACCGATACCGGCACGACGTGGGGACGCGCAGCGGGCGTGCCCAATGGCACTGCCTTGGCGCTGGCGAGCGATCCAACCGACGATTCGACCCTCTATGCCGCCATGACCAACGCCGCCTGCAGCGGTGCGTCCAATGGCATCTACAAGAGCAGCGATACCGGCACGAGCTGGACCAAGGTGAGCAACGCCGCCATGGATGCGCTCTTGACCGATTCCGGACTCACCTCCGTCCGACTCGCTGTCGGCAACAGCGACAACGTCTACGCTGGTTTCGCGCCGCGCATCGACTCGTTGGGCAGCCGCTTGGACGGCGTGTTTCGGTCGGGCGACGGTGGCATGAGCTGGGCCGAAATGGATCTGCCCGGCACGCTGGAACCTCCGGGGTCGACTTTCGTCGGCATTCATCCCAGGCGCCGGGGGGACCAGTTCAACAGCCTGGTGGCAGACCCGACAGATGCTCATGTGGTCTACATCGGCGGCAACCGTCAGCCCCGAGGAGCCTTCGGCACCGGGACGTTCCCCAACTCGATCGGCGCCAACGACTTCTCGGGCCGTCTCTTCCGGGGCGATGCCGCGCTCGCCGCCGGTGCGCAGTTCACGTCCCTGACCCACTCGGGCACCGCCTCCAACTCGGCCCCCCACGGTGGCTCGCGGGACATGGCCTTCGACGCGAGCGGGGGTCTGATCCAGGTCGATGACGGCGGCATCTACAAGCGCACGTCTCCCGCGACGACGTCGGGCGATTGGGTCTCGCTCAACGGCGACCTCCACGTCACCGAAAGCCACAATCTCGCCTACGATCCGATTGCGGACGTTCTTTTGACCGGCAACCAAGGACCTGGGGCCAGCGAGCAGATCGTTTCGGGTGGCACCACGTGGCGCAGCGTGGGAGTCGCGAGCGCCGGCGATGTGCTCATCGATTCGACCTCGACGCCCGGCATGTCGATTCGCTACGTCACCGCAAACGGCCTCGGTACCTTCGAGCGCCGGACGTACAACGCAGCCAACGAGCTTCAGTCGGTGGTCACCCCGGCCCTGACCCTGGTCGGCGGCGGTCCGCCGATCCAGGTTCCGCACGTCATGCCGATGGCACTCAACCGCGTCGATCCGACGCGAATTGTGCTCGGCGGCACCAATTCCCTGTACGAGTCGCTGGACCGCGGCGACACGATGCAGGTGATCGCAGGAAGCGTCCGTGCCCGCGGTGCGGGAAGGAGCACCATCGCGGCCGGCGCCACAGGTAACGCGGACATGCTCTACGTCGGCGGCTGCATTGGCTCCTGCACTTCCTCGTCAGATGGCCTCGACGGCATCTTCGTACGTTCCACGAACGGCGGTGCGCTCGTCCACTCCCTCACACCGGCGTCGCCGATCGAAGGCGTCGCCATCGACCCCGAGCGTGCGACCGACGCCTTTGCCGTCGATGCAGCCACGGTTCACTTCACCCATACCGGCGGTATCGAATGGCTCAACCTGACAGCGAACCTCGGCACCCTCGATCCGGGGGCTCTGCGCTCCATTGTCTACGTCGACAGCGGCATTCCGACACCCGCCGTGGTCGTCGGCGCGGACCGCGGCGCCTTCATCACCATCGGGCCCAATTTTCAGACCTGGCAGCAACTCGGCACCGGCCTGCCCGAGATTCCGGTTGTCGACCTTCACTACCAACCCGGCACCGACACGCTCTACGCGAGCACACTTGGTTTGGGAACGTACAGCATCACGCCGGTGATCGGTCTGCCGACCTTTGCCCTCGAGATCAGCCCGATCGGCACCGGCTCCGGGACGATCACGAGCGATCCTGAGGGCATCGACTGTCCGACGATCTGCGAGGGCGACTTCACGGTGGACTCCAACGTCACCCTCGCCCCCACTCCCGACGCCGGCAGTGCATTCGTCGGCTGGTCCGGCGACGCCGACTGTGAAGACGGTACGGTCACGATGACCGAGGATCTGACCTGCGACGCGCAGTTCGACCTGCTCTTCACCTTGACCACGACGCTCTCCGGAAGCGGGAACGGCTCGGTCGCCAGCACGCCAACCGGTATCGCGTGCCCTGGCGACTGCGACGAGACATTCGTCGACGGCACGACGGTGACCCTCACCCCGATGCCGAGCCCCGGATCGGCGTTCGCGGAATGGACGGGTGACGCCGACTGCGTGGACGGGAGGGTAACGCTCACCGCTGACATCACCTGTGACGCGCGTTTCGAGCCCGCCGTGACGATGAGCATCTCTATCTCGGGAATGGGCATGGGAAGTGTCGGCAGCATTCCCCCACTCGTCGTATGTTCCGAGAACTGCGAGGTCAATCTTGCCCTGGGAACCGAGCTCCAGCTCCTCCCGGTCCTCGGACCTGATTCCTTCTTCGTGGCATGGACGGGCGACCCGGATTGCCAGGATGGACGGGTCACCATGACCCAGAATCTCTCCTGCAACGCCGAGTTCGACCGTTTCTACTTCTTGAGCTTGACCCTGTCGGGCGCCGGCAGCGGGACCGTGACCGGCAGTGGCATCAACTGCCCGACCGACTGCATGCAGGGCGTTCCATTCGGCACAGTCATGAATCTCACCGCCGAGCCGGATCCGGGATCAGTATTCGTCGCCTGGAGCGGGCCCGACGAATGTTTGGATGGCAGTGTGCGCGTCGAGTCCGACGTGACCTGCGACGCACAGTTCGAACCGGCCTCTACGCTTGCCATCACCCTCGACGGCGAAGGTGCCGGCACGGTCACCAGCACGCCGGCCGGCATCGACTGTCCGGGCGATTGCAGCGAGGCTTACCCCACGGGCAGCGAGATCGCCTTGCATCCGACCGCCGCCAGCGACTCGGTATTCACGGGCTGGACCGGCGATGACGACTGTCGGGACGGCGTCGTGCTCCTCGACGACGCCCGCAGCTGTATTGCCCATTTCGTACCAGGCATCTTCGCCGATGGCTTCGAATTGGGCGACACATCACGATGGTCCAACACTTCGGGGCTGCAGGACGGTCAACCCAAGGCCCTAAGCTCGCCCTAAGCCAACCCTTTTCGGTTTGTCAGGACGTGCAGCCCTCCGAACCATGATCCTCGCGCTAGCTTGATTTGGACGCCCCCTCGCGGGGCGTCTATTTGTTGTTCATTTCTCGACTCGGAGTCGACTCAGGAGCTTGATCATGCCTAGCCCAATGAATGGGGCCGCGAACGGCCCATCCGCCGCCCACAGTCGGCCCACACTCGTCGTCCTCGTCACCCTCGCGCTCATTTCGGTGGCGCCGCCAGCCGTCGCCCAGCTCGGGCTCCTCGACTTCTTCCTGTTCGACGACGAAACACCGGGGCAAGTCGGCGCCGCGGTCGCCACCGGCGATTTCAATGGTGACGGTTTCGACGATCTCGCTGTCGGCCGGCCCGGCCTCATGATCAGCGGCCAGGCACGTGCGGGTGCCGTGAACGTGTTCTACGGTGGGCTGGGCGGCTGGTCTTTCCTCGAGATCATCACGCCAACGACGCTCGATGACGAGCCAGCGGTTGGCACGGCCCTCGGCTCAGCACTGGCAGTGGGCGATTTCGACGACAATGGGTATGACGACCTGGCGATCGGCATGCCGGGTCGATTGGTCAACTTCGGCAATAGAGCGGGTGCCGCCTTTGTCCTCTACGGCAACCCGGACAGTCTCGGCGAGGGTGCAATGCAGTTCCTCAACCAACTGGTGTTGGCGGACGTACCCGAGGACAACGATCGCTTTGGCTCTAGTCTGGCGGCTGGTGATCTCTCGGGTGATGGCGTCGACGATCTGGCGATCGGCGTCCCCCTCGAGGACCTTCCCGGGCCACTGGGAGACAAGGTCGACGCGGGCGCCGTGAATATCATCTACGGCTCGACCGGCACCGCACTGATCCTCGAGGGCAACCTGGTCATCCACCAGGATACGCCCGGCGTCGGGCTCAACGCCAACGCCGACGAGATGTTCGGCTTCTCCCTGGCCATCGGCCAGGTCGTCGGCAACTTCCACACAGATCTGGCGGTTGGCGTGCCTGGCGCGGCCGTCTTCGGGCCGGGTCGCCAGGGCGAGGTCGTGCTGTTCCCGGGTGGCCTTGGCGGGATCGATCCGCTCGCCACCGAGCGTGTGTTGAGCCAGATCGACCCGGACATCCTCGGCACGGCCCAGGATGGAGACGAGTTCGGCTTTTCGTTGGCCATCGGCAACTTCGACGGCGACCTGTGGCCCGATCTCGCGATCGGCGTTCCTGGTGAGAGCGAGCTCGGCACGACCGAGTCCGGGGCCGTTCAGGTCCTCTACGGCAACGCCATCGGCGTGTCGACCGCCGGAGACCAGTTCTTCGTCGAGAGCAGCTTCGATCCCGACGTCGATGCCTTCGACCGCTTGGGTGAGGCGTTGGCTGTGGGCGATTTCAATGCGGACGGTCGCGACGATCTGGCCATTGGTGCCCCCCTCGACAACTCACTCGGCTTCGCCAACGCTGGCGAGGTCGACGTGCTCTACGGCACCCGGGATGGCCTGGCCATCGCTGGCGGGCAGGTCTTCAACATGATCTTCTTCGACACCCTCGAGATCGGTGACGAGTTCGGTACCGCGCTCGCCACAGGGCACTTTTTCAGCCGGTCGGATACCAGCGTCGATCTCGCAGTGGGCGTGCCTCTGCGTGGCGGCCCGATCAATGCCGAGCCCGGGGCGATGGTGGTGATCCGCACCCGCTCGATCTTCAGCGACGACTTCGAGACCGGAGACGACTCCCGGTGGAGTATGACGAGCCCCTGATCCACCGCGGAAACCGACGCAGCCGTCTCGGATCTGGTAGGCGAAGGAGCGAATCTTCTGCCACCCATTGGCGTACCATCTCCTCGATCACGCGTTCGAGAACGAGGAGGACTTCAATGGCGCGCCCGAATCCCGTACACCTGGTGTTCGTTGCTCTGGTCACGCTGGCGACTGCCGCGTGGGCGGAGAGCCCTTTTGATGGCCACTGGAAGGGTGCAATCGCATTGCCCAGCGGTCAGCTGGATCTCGACGTCGACATCGGCAGCAATGCCGCGGGCGAGCTCTCGGGCGACATCTCGATTCCCGTGCAGGCGATCCGCGACCGTGCGCTCGGCGACTTTGCCATCGACGGGCGAACGGTGACCTTCTCCATCCCCGGCATCCCTGGGGATCCGACCTTCGAGGGCACGCTCGACACCAACGGCACCACGCTCTCCGGGCCGTTCCGCCAGGGTGGTGGCGAGCTCACGTTCTCGCTGACCCTCGGGGACGATGCCGCCGCAGCGGCGCGCGCGGCCCTGGAAGGCTTCGATGCCGTGATCGAGAAGGCGGTCGCCGACTTCAACGTGCCCGGCCTCGGCATTGCCATCGTCGCCGGCGGTGAGGTGGTGCTCGCGCGAGGCTTCGGTCATCGCGATCGTGAGAATGACCTGCCGATGACCCCCGACACGCTCTTCGCGATCGGCTCGACGACCAAAGCGATGACCGCGACCGTGCTCGGCATGATGGCCGACGAAGGCAAGCTCGACTGGGATGAGCCGCTGGTGCGCTATCTGCCCAGCTTTCGCCTTGCGGACCCAACGGTCACGGCCCGCATCACGGCTCGTGACCTCGTCACCCATCGCTCGGGCATGCCGCGCCACGACCTGCTCTGGTACAGCAACAACGAAGGCACCCGGGCCGAGATGATCGCCCGCTTCGCCCACCTGGAGCTGACCGGCGACCTGCGCGAGCGGTACCAGTACAACAACCTCATGTTCATGACCGCCGGCCATCTCGCAGGCCAGCTCGCCGACACGACCTGGGAAGAGGTGATGCGGACCCGCCTGTTCGCGCCCCTCGGCATGACGCGGTCGAACTTCGCGGTCGCCGCCTCCCAAAGCGACGACAACCATGCGCTTCCCTACCGAGAGACCGACAGCGACGAGCTGGTCCGGATTCCCTTCCGTTCGATCGATCTGATCGGTCCGGCAGGCTCGGTGAATTCATCGGTCAACGAGATGGCCCAGTGGCTTCGATTCAACCTGTCGGGCGGCCAGGTCGGCGACGAGCAGCTCATCCTGGCGTCGACCTTGGCAGACCTGCATACCCCCCACATGAGCATTCCTCCCGCAGGCCCAGACGCCCGGGTGTCGCAGAATGCCTACGGCATGGGCTGGGTCGTCGACGTCTACCGCGGGCATCGTCGGGTGCATCACGGCGGCGGAATCGACGGCTTCTCCACCGCAGTCTCATTCTTTCCCGACGACGACTTCGGCATCGTCGCCTTCACCAACCGCGGCTCTGGTCTCGGGGGCCTGGTCAGTCAGACGGCGGCCGATCGGGTTCTCGGGTTGAAGCCGGTGAGCTGGATCGACGATGCACTCGAGCGCTCGAGACAGCGAGAGCCTGCCGAGGAAGACATGGAGGCGAACAAGGACGCGGCACGCGTGGCGGACACCACGCCCTCGCGGCCCCTCGACGCCTACGCCGGCGACTACCACGACCCAGGCTACGGTGTCGTGACCGTTCGCCACGCCGATGACAGGCTCTACGCACGGTTCAACGGCATCGACACGCCCCTCGCCCACTGGCACTACGATGTCTGGAAAGGCGACCCTTCGCGCGAAGAGGACACCACATTCGAGTCCATGACTTATCAGTTCCGCGCTGATTTCGATGGCCAGATCGCCGAGCTGGTGGCACCGTTCGAGACCACGAGCTCGCCGATCGTCTTTCGCAAGCAACCCAGCGCGTCGATGACCGACCCCGACTACCTAGCCGGTCTGGCCGGCATCTTCTCGGGATCCACGGGCATCGACGGTGAGGTCAAGCTCAGCGGCACCACCCTCACTCTCCACCTTCCAGGACAGCCGGTCTACACGCTCGTCCCCGAAGTCTCCGGCCGGTTCGGCATCGAAGGCCTCCAGGGCTTCAACCTCGGCTTCGAGCTGGGTGACGACGGCACGGCCACGAGTGTGACGTTCTACCAACCCAACGGTGTCTTCACGGCCACCCGCGTCGAGGACTGAAGCACGCGACGAAGAGACGTCCGGCGCCCTTTGTTGATCAAGCCGTACGCCAGCTCCTGAAGATTGTCTTCCCCGATCTTGTTGCTGAGCACGAATCCGAGCGCTTCGCGCCGAGCCCATCAAGCTCTTTCTCCGCGGCGTGACACGGCAAGGCGCTGCCGAAGACAGAGTGCAATGTCGTCCATGCTCGTGCGGCGCTCCGCGCGGGCATGCGCTCACGACACCATTCAACATCGGGAGTTTCAGCATGCGTCGTCCACGAACTCTTCCCTTCGCGCTGCACTCAGTGCTCTTCTTATCGATCACCCTGGCCGCCGGCACGCTGTCGGCCGAAGTCGCGAGCCTCAACCACTCGCGAACCGATACCGGAGATCGCGGTTCCTTCTTGTTCGCGCCACGGAGCATCTCCGACGATGGCCGCTGGATCGTCTTCGGAAGCAACGCCATGGATCTGACCACGGACCCCGACACCATCGGAACCGGCGACGTTTTCGCGCACGACACGCAAACGCGCGAAACCATCGCGATCAGTCGCAACCAATCAGTGTCCGCAATGGCGAACGGTTCCAGCTCGGCAGCCACGATTAGCGGAAATGGGCAGTGGGTAAGTTTCCACAGCGTGGCCACGGACCTGACTGACGACCCCGACGGCAACGGCACCACTGACATCTACATTCACCACATCCCAACTCGGTCAACTCGCATGGTCAGCTTACGGGCTGCTGGTGACCAGGGCGGCAACGGCCTCTCGGCATGGAGCCGAATCAGTGGGGATGGAGCTTGGGTGGCCTTCATCAGCAATGCGTCGGACCTGGACCCATTGGATACCGACCAGGACGCCGACCTCTTCGTGCGTCACATCGAAAGCGGTGTCACGCATCTGGTCTCCCGCGATGCGGCAGGCACCACCAGCGTCGGCAACGATTCGGGGCTCGGCGCCATCACGCCTTTTGCATTCGACGAGACCGGTGCCCGGTTGGTCTACGCAACGACGCTCGCTGGATTGTCTGATCTCGACACGAACCTGTTGAGCGACGTGTTTGTCTTCGACACTGCCACTCTGACCAACCAACTCGTGAGCGTCAACGGAACCGGAACCGCGGCGGGCAACGCCAAGAGCCTCATGCCGACGCTCGCAGCTGCTGGCGGGCATGTCGCGTTCCTGAGCGAGGCGGAAGACTTGGTGCCCAACGACGGCAACCGGGCACCCGACATCTTCGTCCGTGACTTGAACGCCGGTACGACCACCCTGGTCACAGTGAACAGCAACGGCTTCAGCATGCTCGGTGGCGTCAAGGGCGAGGTCTTCCCTCTGATCGACAGACTCGGCCAGCGCGTCATCTTCCGCACGCGATCGAGCGACGTAGCGCCACCCGGAACCATCCATCACCAACTCTTCGTCCGCGATCTTCCCAGCGGAACCACCCACTTCGTTTCCGCTGACCGCGATGGCCAACCGGCTTCCGGCTTCACCACGCCGAGCGCCTTCACCCACGACGGGCGCTATTTGATGTTCTCCACCTTGGGAGACGACATGTTCTTCCTGCCTCCGGACGACGGCATTGAAATCGTCGTCAAAGACTTGATCGACCTCCAGAATCAACGCAGTGTTCGGATCAGCAAGAACGCCATGGGCAACGCTGGTGCGTCGATCAACGCACTCTCGAACCGTTCGATGAGTGGCAACGGCTACGTCGCTGCGTATACGACGAATAGCGCTGCGCCCGCGCTGGTCGATACCAATGGGCGAAATGATGTCTTCTTCGTTCGCGTAGCGATCTTCGAAGATGGTTTCGAGTCCGGAGACAGCCGCTTTTGGTCGGCGTCGACGCCCGTTGCGTTAGCCGCCCCGAAGCCGGAGTAGTGTCGTACTGTCACTGTGCGACGGAGCACGGTCCAGGGTGATCTACTGCGCGGTATCGGACCAGCCTGACGTATCGCCGCTCTCGAAGCCGTCCGAGAAGACCGGCGTCGCGCAGGTCGTGTTCTCCGTCCCGAGCGTCGGCGGGGTGCTCTGGTAGTCGCTGCCCAGGGAGAGCAGCGATCCGCCGGCATCACCACAGTACGACAGTGTCTCGCTCGGCGTCCGCACGGGCAAGGCCGTGTCAAAGAGCGGCGGCGGCCCCGCTTGGAGGCGAAGCCAGATGCCCTTGTCCGAGGCTTCCACCGAACGGCCGATCTCGTTCATCGTGCCGTATTGGAGGAAGTCCGCCATGAAGTCTGGGTTGCCGAAGAAGCTGTCCGAGTAGAGACCCACGTCCGCCGCAGTGTCCTCGAGGTCGTCGATAACGGCGAAGGAGTCGAGCTGGACGACGATCAGCTCCCCCGGCTGGAGAGTGCCATCCGACGGGCCGGCCAGAATCGTGAGGTCGGTGATCTGCTCGTAGCCATAGCGTGAACAGAGCCACCACGCCGAGATGTCTTGGG
>CALFAM010000201.1 GCA_937948815.1 uncultured bacterium | reverse complement strand
CTTGCGTTGAAGGGTGCTCCCACCGTCGCCTGGTGCGTGCTGTGGGCGTTGGGGAAGTAGAGCTGATCGGTCAGGTTTTCGAGATTCAGCTGAATCCGAAACGCGTCCGAGATGTCGTAGTAGGCAGACGCATCAAAACGTGTGTAGCTTGGCAGGACCGCGCTATTGCTGTTGTTGATGAAGCTCTCGTCCTGGTACGTCATCCCGAGGCCGAGCGTGAGCCGGCCCGTTGCCTTGAAGCTGTTCCAGATCGAGAGCATGTTCTCGGGCAACTCGCGGGGGCGAAGTGTTCCGTTGGCCTGCTCGCCATCGAGAAAGCTGTATCCGGCCGAGATGTACCACCAGTCGGTCACCTGGCCCTGAAGCTGAACCTCGACCCCATCGACCGTGGTTTCGATCACGTCGAACGTTCCGGCGTCCGAGTCAGAGACGACCGGCGACTCTTGCTCGATCTCGAAGACCGCGGCGGTCAGGCTCAGACGTCGACCGAAGTCCCACTTCACGCCCGCCTCGAGATTCACAAAGGTATTGGGGTCCAGCCGATTGTTGTCGCCATTGATGTTGGCAAACTGCTCACCACTGCGCGGCAAGAAGGACTCGCTGTAGCTGGCGTAAAGCGAAACCTTCTCTTTCGGTTTGAAAACCAAGCCGAGGCGGGGCGAGATCTCGTCGTCGGTCCGCGTCCGCACTTCGTTCGCGGGGACGTTGAAGACCTCGATGTCGAAGCTATCGAAGCGCGCACCGATGGTCACGTCGAGCTTCTCAGAGAGCTCGATCTCGTCCTGAATGTAGGCCGAAAAAACCTCGACCCCCACGCGCGTGTCGTCATTGAGATCGGTCGTGAAGTTGTTGACCGTGGTCCGACCATCGGCCACGGTGCCAACACCGTTGATCAGGTCGATCTCGCGCGACGCAAAGAAGTTCGCGCGATCGGTCCTGGCGCCGGGCACACCCGCGGCGGCATCGGCTGCCGACGTGTCGAAAAACGAGTTGAAGCGATTTTGATCCGACGAGGTATCAATGTATTCGGTGCCGAAGATCATCGTGTGACGCACCCCCGCCCCGTCGAACTCGCCGATCAATTCTGCTGACAAGATCGTATTCTGACGCTGGGTCGTGTCCACGTAGCCATCGAGCTCGACGATATTCGTCGCCTCGTCGTAGTTGTTGGCGAAGAAGTTCTGGTAGAGCTTGTCGTAGTCACCGTAAAAGGCGCTGAAGTTTCCCTTGAGACGATCTGAAAAGTTGTGCTCCAGCTTCGCGCGAATCAGGTGGGCTTCGAGCTCGGTCGTGTTGAGGTCGCGATCTCCGAAGACCACATCCTCGAGGGCTTCGACCGGTCGCCCGTCAGCACCCGTTGGAATGCCACGGTCGACGAAACGTTGGTGATCCGCATACTCGTACGACAGGTCGAGTGTGGTCGCCTCGGACAGCTGAAAATTGGCCGTTGGATTGATACCAATCCGGTCACCATCGAAGAAGTCACGGTGATTGTCGAGACCTTCGTAGAAGGCGTTGATCCGGAATGCCCAGTTCTCACCAGTGGCGAAATTGCCATCGACCTGGACACCCAACTCGCCAAATGAATCAGCGCCAATCTGGAGGTTCGAGAAGCTCCCGCCGATCAGACCCTTCTTGGTGACGCGGTTCAGAACGCCACCGGTGCCACCGCGCCCAAAGAGAAGGGCGTTGGGGCCGCGTAGAATCTCCACTTGCTCGAGATTGTAGAGCGGACGGTAGTACTGGACGTCGTCGCGAACGCCATCAATGAAGAAGTCTGCCGTGGAGCGCACCCCCCGAAAGACGATCGCATCACGGTGCCCTTCACCTTGCGACGTATTCACACCCGGCGTGTAGTTGATGATCTCGCCGATGCTCGTGAAGCCCTGCTCGGAAATTTGGTCGGCAGTTGCAATCGAGAGGCTCTGCGGCACATCGATGATCGGCGTGGGCGTCCTCAGAGCTGTGACTTTATCGCTGTAAAGGTACCTCCCAACGACGACGATCTCGTCCTCGACGGCCCCTCCGGCGACGCCACCGTCGGCCTCTTCAGAAGAAGTACCTTGGTCGGCCTCGTCAGCGTTCTGGGCCTGGTCGCTGGACGCCGCCTCGGCAGCGTCGTCACGAGACACCGAGGCATCGTCAGCGTGGGCGGCAAGCGGCGCGAACAGGAGCGCACACACGGCGAGCTTGAGCAGGGTCGGCTGGAGGTTGGGCGAAGCTTCCATTCGCTCTCTCATCTGAAGCATTCCTCGCGCTTTATTGAGACGAAATCTCAACAGGGGCGGTAGTTGGCATCTCGGCTGCGGAGTGAAATCAGATCTTTGTCTTCTCGAATTAATTGAGATCGAATCTCAATAGAGGAATACTGAATCTAGACCGAGATGGTCCCCATTGTCAAGACCGGACAAAACTCGTCGATTCGCTCGCGCTTTCGAGGGCAGGCTGGCTCCGGCTGCGTAGGCCTGCAACCGCTGCCGAAGTAGGCACGACGTCTCTACCGGACAGTGGGCCTGTCGAAGGCGCCAAACGCCAGGTCTTGGGGGGCGACGGGCGATCGGAGGGGAGTAGGCTTCTCCCCGGTAAGCTTCACAGAATGTGAGACTTACCTCAGGCTCGGCGTCGCCGTCTTTGGATCGAGAGGGACGAAAGGGAGTCGGTCGACCGGCGATGCCTCGTCGCCCGGCTGGGCGCTGCCCGACGTTCTCCGGAAGACGAGGAGAACCACGGCCACCCTTGGGCTCGAAACCACCACGGTAGCCGCAGTGCAGCGCTCGGCAATGAGAAGAGGAAAGACCAAGTCTGACTTGACTTGTGGCGCGTCCGCTTCACGCTCCAGGAAGGAGGAAGCGCTCTGGAAGATTCTCGAAGCTGGCGCCGCACAGATCTTCTCTCTCCGTCCGGGAGACGTGCCAGCCATGAGGAGGCCCGTGAGGAAGGACGACATCCGGCAGATGGACATGGCCGACGCCGCGCGTGTGCACACCCCCAATCGGGAGCGCATCCGCCACGTGCTAACGCTCGACCCAACCGGCTTCGGCGTCTACCGGCTCCCGCGGCAGGGTCGCCTCGCCCCTCATTCCGCAACCGAAAGCTGCAGCTTTTGCGTGATGCTCAGAAGCTGAGACACGGCGACGGGAGCATCTTGGCTCCGCAAAGACTGCTGGAACCGAGCCGTTCGTGCTGCCCTACTCCCGAAGAGTCTTCGAAGAGACGTTCGACAGCACGAACGGGAAGACCTGACGCTGTCTGCGGCTTTGTCACGCTGGGACGGCGACTGACACGGGCTCTGGCTTGTGAAGACCGATGACGATCGCGACGGCCGCACCGTTGATCCAGTAGTAGAGCGCATCGACGCCAGCGAATCCGAAGAGCGCAGGGGCGAGGAGGAAGGCACCCGCCACGAGGCCGTCGACGGCGAGGTGAACCGAGTACGGAAGCACCCGGAAGACCCCGAGCTTGTGATCGGTGAGGATCGTGAGTACGAGCGCTGCGACGCCGGTGATGACCGAGAGCCAAAAGGCCAATGGACTCGAACCGCCGAGCTTGAGCACGAACGGCAAGCCGAGCAGGGCGATGGCAACAGGATAGTCGAGCAGGGCGTGGATGTTCTTGGTTACGAAGCGGGGATCCATGAGCGTTCTCCTTCGCGTTCAGGGTCGTTGCTGGTTGCGTCTTCAGGATGGCGATGCTCGGCCGCCGACCGCGCCACAGAGAGCGTGGGACCGACTGACCTTGCGGTTTCTCGCCACTTGTTCCTTGGACGCTTTGAGCCAGGAACCCCTTACCTCGCCCCGTCAAAGTACGCGCATGCGTGCTGACGGCCGGCCCCTGAGGCACCGGCATGCGCCACATCGCGCTGTCCCTCGCCCGCCACGCCGGACGAGCTTCCCGTCTCGACGACCAGCACGTGCCATCGCGCGACCACCCACAACAGCCGCCGTGATGGCGCCTACCGCGCGGGCATCGACGGCGAGCGCCTACACCACGGGGCGTCGCGAAGGCCGATGCCGGTCAAGCCGCCAGAGGAACCGGCCCGGCAACCGCCACGGCGATCGCGCCGAACGCAGACTCGTTTGAATCTAGGGAATGAGAAACGGCAATAGCGAAGGTGGTTGGGAGACAGGGATTCGAACCCCGATTCTACGGTCCAGAGCCGCATGTCCTACCATTAGACGATCTCCCAAGCGGCGGGTACGTTACCGAATGGATGCGGACGGGTCAAGACCCGGCGAGATCGGTGTCCTGGTTGGGTGACGGCCGTGCTCGCGGACGGGGTCGCGGTGGTTGATCCCGTGCAGGCGCTATCGCGGATCGCAGACGGCATGGGGATTGCTCCCAGTAGACACGAATCCCGCCTTCCAGGAGCTCTTGCTATGGACCAGGTTCGCTTTCGTCTTGCCGCTTGCCTTGCTTGCATGTTGATCGCTCTGCCCGGATGGGCTCAGTGGCCGGGGGAGACGGCGCCTTCGGTGTGGTGGGAGCAGACGGCCGCGCTCGAGCTGGACTTGCAGGAAGGCAAGTGGCGAAAGGTGGCGAAGCAGGCGCCACGGCTCGGACGCGAGATGACCGCCAAGAGCTGGTTCCACACGGATCTGCGCCGGCTGTTCGCAGAGGTCTCCCTGTTCGAGGCGATCGCGCTGGCCAACCTCAACCAGGATGACGAGGCGGTGTGGATGTGGCACGCGGCGCAGAACCTGCACCGTCCGATTGCCGATCGCGACCTCCGGTCCTACGGTCGCGCGGCCAAGCTGCTCTACGAGCATCCGCTGCGCGCGCGAGGCGAGATCCCATTCCGCTGGCGCGAGATTCCTCGAGGGCCGATCCGGGGAACTTCGCTGGTGCGCCCCAAGCGTGTGAAAGAGGTCGACAAGCCGATCATCCTCCAGAGCTCGGCGGTCAAGACCGAGCGCAAGATCACGCGCCCGGTGAAGGTGGAGGTGATCTACGACAAGACCGGCCAGCCCCACCAGCCCGTGCTGACCTTCCCGCCGGACGTTCACCCGGCTGTGGCCTGGGCAGTGCTGCGCACCCTGCCCGATCGGCCGGTGTTGCCTGCCCGCCTCGATGGCGAGCCGATCCCCTATCTGACCGACGTCGAGCACACTTTCGAGATTCTTCGCGGGTCGTCGCGAACGCCGGACTTCGAGCTCGCCTCCTAGCAGGGCCTCGAGGCTGTCCAGCCCGTAAGAGCCCCGCCTGTAAGAACGCGGCGACTGGGCCGTTCCTGAGACGAACCCGACGACATTCGACCGCCGCAGTCCGGCGCGCGGACGGATGCTCGATCGTCTTGGAGGACGGTCCTGATGACCCCTGAGCCTGCTGCTCCCCCACTCGTCGTCCGCGACCTGACCCGGTCGCTACCCTTCGGCGACACGCCGGTTCATGTGCTCCAAGGGCTGAGCTTCCAGATCGATGTTGGGGAGTGGGTGGCGCTCACGGGCCCCTCGGGGTCGGGAAAGTCGACCCTTCTCGGCCTGCTCGGCGCCCTCGATCAACCGTCGGCCGGCAGCGTGGTGATCGACGGTACGCCACTGGAGAAGCTCGGCGAGGCCGCCCTTGCGCGCCTGCGCAACCGCCGCATCGGCATCGTTTTCCAAGACTTCAATCTGATTGCCAGCCTGACCGCGCTGGAAAACGTCGAAGCACCGCTGTATGTCGGCCCTCGGCGACGCGACGCACGGCGCCTGGCCACGGAGATGCTCCAGCGCGTCGGCCTGGCAGATCGCGCGCGCCACCGCCCCCACCAGCTCTCGGGGGGGCAACGTCAGCGAGTTGCCATTGCACGTGCGCTGGTGACCGAACCCACGATGTTGCTGGCCGACGAGCCCACGGGCAATCTCGACAGCCAGACAAGCGCCGACATTCTCGACCTCATCGCGTCTCTGCGCCGCGAGCGCACGCTGACCGTCGTGATGGTGACCCACGATCCGGCGGTTGCTCAGCGCGCCGACCGCACCATCCACCTGGTCGATGGCAAGCTACAGGCCGAGGCGGCCCCGACCACCGCTGGCTCGAGCACGGGCGACACCGCAGACATGAGCGCTCCACAATGAGCCCCTCATTTGCCCTTCGCTACGCGTGGAAGTCTCTGCGCGGCGGCGGCCAGCGAAGCCTCCTGGCCGTTGCCTGCATCGCATTCGGTGTGCTCTCGCTGGTCGCGCTGCAGCTCGTGGCCACGACCTTGTCCGAAGCCGCGGTGGTGGAGCCCCGCTTCAAGCTCGGTGGCGATGCCATGGCCCATCGACAGGACCGTCCGGCCACTTCAGTGGATCGGGCAAAGATCGCCGAGTTGGTCGACGCGGGCGAGATGGAAGCTGTTGCCTGGATCGCGCCCAACCGCACCCATACCTTGCTGCGGGCCGAGGGAGAGGGGCGTGTTTCCTTCGTGCGCATCGTGTCCGGCGTCGAGGCAGACCACTACCCCGTGGTGGGCGAGATCGTGCTCAGCGACCCGCCCGGCGCCGAGCTGACCCACGCCTTGCGACCGGGACACGCCGTGGTGACCCGTGACCTGGCCCTGGCCCGCAAGCTCGAGGTCGGCGACACGATCACCCTTGCGGGCCTCACGAGTCCCCCGGTCGCCCTGCGCATTGGCGGCGTGGCCGCGAGCACGCCGGACCGGCAGGGCGCCACGTTGCTCTACAGCCTGGAGACCGCGGCCACGCACTTCGGCAACCACCAAGCCGGCGCGGCCGATCTCGAGGCGCGTAGCGAGGCACGGCACGAGGGCGATGCCGGTGCTGATGCCGGTGCTGATGCCGGTGCTGGTGCCGGGGCCACCCATGCGGCGCTCCGCGCGCCGACCGATCGCGCGCTCGCCACCCTGCGCGAGGCTGGTTGGAGCATCCAGCAGCCGCAGCCGGCGAATCCCGAGATTGCGCGTCTGCTCGGATTTCTCTTCGAAGGCACCGGTCTCCTGGGGCTGCTGATCGGCGGCCTGGGCGTCGCCAACACTCTGCAATTCCTCTTCACGCGTCGGCGCAAGGAGCTCGCGACCTTGCGCAGCCTGGGGTATCGACCCCGGGAGCTGGCCACCTTGATCGTGGTCGAGCTCGCCCTTCTGGGCATCGTCGGCTCCGTGCTCGGTGTTGGCGCGGGCTGGCTGCTGGCGCGCTTCCTGGTCGACGCACTGACCCCGACCTTGAGCTTTCTCATCATGCTCCGGTTCGATCCCGTACTGGCAGCACTCGCCGTGGTGGTCGGCACGCTCACGACCTGCTTGTTCGGACTGATGGCCGCCGCCCGCAGCATCGACGCCAACCCAGCCCAGCTTCTGCGCGACGAAGCACCCGGGCCAGGCGGCAGGCAGGATCGACGACTGGCGTTGGTCAGCGGCGGCACCCTCGTCTTGTTCAGCCTGCTCGCGAGCTGGATCGTCGAGTCGCTTCTGGTTGGCTTCAGTCTGGTGGCTGGCGGCTTGCTTGCGTTGTTTGCAGCAAGCTGGTGCCAGCGTCTGTTTCTCGGCCTTGCCGTTCGCATACCGGTAGCCCGCTGGCCGCTGTTGTCGATGGCGCGACGCAATCTCGGCCATCGCCCGGCGCGTGCCGCCATGTGCATGGTTGCCTTGGCCGCGGGAACCTTCTCGATCGGCTTCGCGGTCACCGCGTTCGGCAATGCCCAGGCGCGTCTGGCGGCGCGCGAAGGCAGCCTGGAGGGGATCAATCTTGCTGTCTATGGATCGGCCCGAGAAGCCGAGATCGTGTCCGATGTCGCCGCGGCCGAAGGATGGGAAGCACGCCAGCGCCCAGCGTCTCGGGGAACCGTCACGCGCGAGACCACAGGGGCACCGCTCCCCGAGCTGGAGCGCCTGGAAGGACGATCCGCCGAGGACGCTGACTGGCTGATCCTTGCCGAAACCGGGTCTCCACAAGCCTCATGGCACGCGGCTCCCGGAACCGGCCTGGTGCCGGTATCCCTGTCCGCTGCGGAAGCCGATCCTGGGGCACCGACTGTCGCGCTCGGGGAGAGGCTTCACGTACGCGGACCCGCTGAAGCACGCACCGTCACCGTGGCAGGCTTCTATCGCGCCGCACCGCCCTCGGGAACGGGTGCTTCCGCTCGGGACCCCGTGCGGGGACTCGTACTGAGCGCGGCCGACCTACGCGAGCTCAGCGGCGAAACGCTCGCCGTGAGCACGATGCTCACCGTGGCGCCGGACGAGCTCGACCGTGTTACGACACGGCTCAGCACAGCTGCCCCAGATGCCCTCGTCGTAAGCCGACGCGACCAGACGGCCTTCGTCAACATGGCCTACCGCAGTCTCTTTCGATTCGTGGTCGGCATCTCTGCCCTCTCGCTGCTCGCGGGCTGCGTGCTGGTGGCCAACGCAGTCGGCCTGGCGCTGATCGAGCGCCGACGCGAGATCGGCGTGCTCAAGGCGATCGGCTACGCGCGGCACCATCTGATGACGACCATCTTGCTGGAATACGGCCTTCTCGGTCTGGTCGCCGGCATCAGCGGGCTGATCGCCACCCGGCTCGCCGTGATCTGGGTCAACGCGCGGTTCGTGCTCGCGCGTCTGACCATGGGCCTCGACGACGCTGCGGGCTTGCTGGCCTTGGCTGTCGTTCTGGCGATCGCGATCGCCGCCGGGCTCGCCTGGTCGCCGGTCCGCGCCATGCCGCTCGCGGTGCTGCGCGAGCGCGGTTGAGGCCCGTGGGTCTGCCCTGAAAAAGAGACCTTGGCCGACGCCTGGCACCGCCCTCGGGCGGTCTCCGCGAGCTCGCTCGCCCCCTTGGGCATCGCGAAGAGAACTGGATGCCGGCTAGGCGTTGGCGCGCAAGAAGGCGACGAAGTGGCCCAGGTGCCGCAAGCTGGCCTCTTGCCCCATGGCCGCGACCAGGTCAAAAAGGGACGGCCCGGCCTTGCTGCACGACAACGCCATACGGGTCGGGTGGATCAGCACCCCCGCCTTGACCTCGGCCGCTTCGGCCACCGAGCGCATGGCCACCTCTGTGCTTTCGACCGTCCAGGCTTCGAGCGAACCGAACTGCTCGATGAGCTGTTCGAGCTGTCCGCGCAGCGCCTCCTGCTTCAGGAACTTGGCACAGAGATCGGCGTCGTAGTCGAGGCGGTCGCGGACGTACGGCACGGCAAAGCTCGCCAGCTCGATCAGGTTCTTGGCGCGCGTGCGGTGCAAGTCGACGCCGGCTTCGAAACGGGCACGTACGGACTCGTCGAGCGCGGAGAGGTCGATTCCCACTTCGGGCAAGAAGGGCGCCAGATGCTCGAGGATGGTCGCGAGCGGCAACCCGGACATGTACTGCGCGTTGACCCAGGCCAGCTTCTCGGGATCGAACACGGCTGCCGAGCTGCCCAGCCGCTCGGCGGTGAACGCTCCGATCAGCTCCTCACGCGACATGATTTCCCGTTCGTCGCCCGGCGACCAGCCGAGGAACGCCAGGTAGTTGTAGAGCGCTTGCGGAAGCAGCCCCTGCTCACGAAACTCCTCGGCCGAGGCCGCGCCGTGGCGTTTGGAAAGGCGCTTCTTGCCCGGGCCCATGATCAGCGGCAGGTGGCCATAGACCGGGGGCTCTTCGTCCAGCGCCCGGTAGAGGGCGATGTGCTTCGGGGTATTCGAGAGATGATCCTCGCCGCGGATCACGTGGCTGATCCGCGCTTCGATGTCGTCGCACACCACGGTCAGGTGGTAGGTGGGCGTGCCATCGCTGCGCAGGATGATCAGGTCGTCGAGCATCTCGTCGCCAAAGGTCACCTCACCACGCACGATGTCGGACACCACGATCGGTTCGTCGCCCATGACGAAGCGCACGGCGAAGGGCTCACCGCGTTCCATCCGCTCTTTGGCTTCGTCGGCCGAAGGCGGCGGAAAGTGATCCTTGTAGCGAAAATTCTGCTTCGCCTTCTGCATTTCGTCGCGCTTGGCTGCCACGGCTTCGGGGGCCACGAAGTCGTGATAGGCCTTGCCTTCCGCGAGCAGGCGCCAGGCCACACTGCGATGACGATCGACACCCGCGCTCTGCAGCGTCGGCCCTTCGTCCCAGGTCACACCGATCCAACGCAGCGCCGAGAGAATCTGCTCCGTCATCGCCTGGTCCGAGCGCGCGCGATCCGTGTCTTCGATCCTCAGCACCAAGCTGCCGCCGAGGCTCTGGCGCAAGAGCTCGTTGTAGATCGCAGTACGGGCACCACCAACGTGCAGAAATCCGGTCGGTGAGGGTGGGAACCGGACGCGAACCGGCCCCTCGATCTTGGTCTTCATGATGCGGCCCTCACAGTCTCAGAAAATCGGCACAAGACGCGTTGGTCCTGGACCCGTTGGTTGTGGGCTCGTTCGCCCTGGGCCCGCTGGGCCTCGGTCGCCGTTTCGCGACCCGTGGGTTTCGAGCGCCGGGGCTTCGAGCTTCAGGGCTCCGAGCTCCGGTTTTGAAATGGTCGAAGGCACCCGCGACACGCCAAACTTTGCGCGCGGCGCGGTACGTGCGACGGCAAGCTAGCATGGGATGGGCCCGGCCTCAACCAAACGAGGTTTTGACTCGGGACCACGCCGTCAGTACAATCCATCTCCCTTCGTCCGCGGAGAGGTGCCGGAGTGGTCGAACGGGGCTGCCTGCTAAGCAGTTGTCCGGGGCAACCTGGACCGAGGGTTCGAATCCCTCCCTCTCCGCCATTCGACCTGCCGGTCGCGATACGATCCCACCGCAACGATTCATGCCGGCTTGCCACGCTGTGCGGTCGCCGGTCCACATTCGCAGTCTGAGGAGACGCGCATGACCGAGGTACGCCCCTTGCGCGGGGAAGATCCGCGGGACGAGCTGGCCATCAACACAATTCGTTTCCTGGCGGTCGACATGGTCGAGGCCGCCCGTTCGGGGCATCCCGGCGCCCCCCTTGGTCAGGCGGCGCTGGCCTATTGGCTCTGGACTCGCCATCTGGCTTTCGACCCGGAAGCGCCTGATTGGGTCAACCGTGACCGCTTTGTGCTCTCGTGCGGCCACGCGTCAGCCCTGATCTACAGCTTGCTGCATCTCTCCGGGTACGAGCTCTCGCTCGATGAGCTGAAGAATTTTCGGCAACTCGGATCGAAGACACCCGGTCACCCCGAGTACGGCCTGACCCCCGGTGTCGAGACGACCACCGGACCGCTGGGACAGGGTCTCGCCAACGCGGTCGGCATGGCGCTCGCCGAGCGACTGACGGCCGAGCAGCTCAACAGCGACATCCACCAGCCGATTGACTACCGCACCTGGGTGATCGCCAGCGATGGCGACCTGATGGAAGGCGTGACGGCCGAAGCATCCTCCTTGGCCGGCCACTATGGACTCGGCAAGCTGAACGTCTTCTGGGATGCCAACGAAATCTCGATCGAAGGGTCGACTGACCTGACCTTCACCGAGGACGTCGCCGCGCGCTACCGGTCCTACGGCTGGCACACACTCGAGGTCGCGGACGGCAACGATCTACAGGCAATCGACCAGGCGATCGAAGCAGCGAAGGCCGAGACCGAGCGCCCGACGTTGGTGACCGTGCGCACCCACATCGGCTTCGGCAGCCCAGCCAAGCAAGATACCGCCGACGCGCATGGTGCGCCCCTCGGTGGCGACGAAGTCATTGCCACCAAGGCCAATCTGGGCTGGCCGAGCGAGCCCACCTTCCTGGTGCCCGATCCGGTGCGCCGGCTCTTCGCCACCGTCGCCGATGCCGGACGAAGCCGCCACGCGGCCTGGCGTGAAGCCTTCGCCCGCTACCAGAGCGCACACCCCGGCCCCGCGCGGGAGCTGGAACGCCGGTTGGCGCAGCAGCTGCCCAGCGACTGGGACGCCGAGATGCCAACCTACAGCGTGGACGACGCGCCGATCGCGACGCGCAAGGTTTCGGGTGCCGCGCTCAACGCAGTCGCCGGACGACTCCCCGAGCTGGTGGGCGGCTCGGCTGATCTCGCCGGCTCCAACAACACCTGGATCAAGGACGAGCCCGCGATGCAGAAAGCCGCGCCAGGCGGCCGAAACATGCACTACGGCGTCCGCGAGCACGCCATGGGCTCGATGATGAACGGCATGGCCCTTTCGGGCCTGCTACGGCCCTACGGCGGCACCTTTCTCATCTTCAGCGACTACATGCGGCCGCCCATTCGCCTGGCCGCGCTGATGGAGCTTCCCTGCCTCTACATCTTCACCCATGACTCGATTTTCCTCGGCGAGGACGGCCCGACCCACCAGCCGATCAGCCAGCTCGCTGCCTTGCGCGCCATTCCCAACGTGACCACCGTACGCCCGGCTGACGCCAACGAGACCGTCGAAGCCTGGCGCCTGGCACTCCGTCACCACGATGGCCCGACCGCGCTCTCGCTGACTCGCCAGAAGCTGCCGGTCCTGCCCGGCACGGCTGAGCTAGCGCGCGAGGGTGTCGCCCGCGGTGGCTATGTGTTGAGTGACCCGGAAGACGGCGAAGAAGCCGAGGTGATCTTGATCGCCACCGGCTCTGAGGTACAGCTTGCCGTCGAAGCAAGCCAGCGCCTGGCGCGTGAGGACATTCGGTCACGTGTGGTGTCGATGCCCTGCTGGGAGCGCTTCGACGCCCAGGACGGCGCCTACCGCGCGTCGGTCCTGCCCCGGTCGATCGAGAAGCGGATCGCCATCGAGGCTGGTTCGCCCCTCGGGTGGCATCGGTACGCGGGCGAGCACGGTGTCGTCCTCGCTCTCGAGGGCTTCGGCGCGTCAGCACCTGCCGCGGACCTCGCCCGGCACTTCGGCTTCACCGCCGACGCGGTCGAAGCCGCTGCGCGCAAGCTACTCGGCCTGGAGCGCGACTGAAAGGTCGGACGCGGCGTCCCTCGACTCAGCCCCAGAAGTCGTCGGCGTCGCCTTCCTCTTCCTTGAGCTGCTGCTGCTCGGCCATCCAGGCGTCGTAGCCCTCTTGGGAGTGGACCGTGAGGAAGCCCTTCATCCGGTAGTGACCGAGCCCGCAGAGCTGGGCGCAGGCAATCTCGTAGCCGAAATCGTCTCGGCCGACCTTGGCTTTCATCTGGTCCGTGGTCACGGTCGGCTGGAACCAGACCGGGAAGACCAGGCCCGGGATCGCGTCCTGCTTGACGCGCATCTCGGGAAGCCAGAAGCTGTGAATCACATCCTTGCTCGACAGCTCGATCAGGGTTGGTTTGTCGACGGGCACGTGGAGCTGGTTGATCGTCGTGATGTCGTCCGAGGAAGCGGGATCATCATTGTCGAGCCCGACTGGGTTGGTCTCGACATCCACCAGCTGCGGGTCCGTGCGACCAAATGTGCCATCCGGTCCGGCGTAGTGAATGTTCCAGGCGAATTGCTCGCCGATCACGCGCACCAATAGTCGGTCGCCCTCCGGCGGCAGGTCGTCGACCCGCTCGGAGTAGAGCGGAATCGAAAAGCCGACCAACAGGATCGCCTCGGCGACCGCGACGGCTCCCTCACCCCAAGTCGAGAGATGCGTCTTGAGGCCATCATAGTCGGCTCGGGGGTTGCTCCCCGCACGGAAGCGGAACAGCATGAAAATGAAGAGACCGCCCCAAATAATGAAGAGCGCGAGCATCAGCCAGTGGATGTAGACCGTCACCCGATCCAGACGCGCTCCATGCTCGGAAGCGATCTCCGGGAAACGCAGGAACCAATCCATCATTTCGATGCTCCTTGACTCGATGCATCCTCACAAAATGGGTGCCCCACATGGGCTCCGTGATCGCCGGCCCCAGCCGTCGCCGAACGACGGGCCCGCTGGCGAAGCACGACGAAAGCCACCCCACCACCTCCGAGCACCAGGTACGTCACACCCACCAGCAGCAACGTAGCCTGCTCGGCGCCTCGGATTACGGCGGCTTCGGAGTCCCCATAGCAAACCGTGCAGGCAGCCGCGCTGTCCGCCCAAAGCGCAGCGAGCGCGCAGCCCCAACCGATCACACAACCACGAACGACGGTCCGGTAGCGGGCTGCCCATGATCGAAGATCTCTCATAGGTAGCTCACTCCTTTCATCTTGCGCAAGAACCAAACACCGTAGACCACCAAGGCGACCGCGACGCCGATCGACACCATACCGATTGGCACGTATCCCGATTCCCGTATGCGCAAGCACCACACACCGACGCCCATCGCGAGCAAGGTCGCAACGGTCACGAAGACGACGTGAAACGCCTTGAGCGACATGGTCAGCCCATCCCGAGGTTGTTGCCTTCGGTTACCAACGGAATCAGCAACTCGAAGAAGAAGAACAAGACCGTCAGGACCAGCACGTAGCCGATCAGCTTGCGCTCAGAGATGAGGTGCATGAAGTAGCACGCCACCAGTGAAGCCTTGACAGACGCAATGAACAGTCCGAGGGCAATGGCAGCCGGCGGCGACATCTCGAGATAGGAGACGGCGACCGTAATGACCGTCAGGACCAAGAGGGCGATAAACACCCGGATGTACACCTTGACATGGTGGTCGATATCGATCTCGTGATCGTGTGATGCGCTCATGGTCCGTGCCTCAGAGGAGATACAGAATCGGGAAGAGGAAAATCCACACCAGGTCGACGAAGTGCCAGAAGAGGCCAGCGGCCTCGACCCGGTTGGTGAACCGTTGCGGCTCGGTCTGCCACATCTTGGTCCCTGGCCCCAGCAGATAGCCGTTCACGGCCATGCCGGAGATCACGTGTAGGCCGTGGAGCGCCGTGAGCGTGAAATAGATTGCCAGGAAGGTGTTGGTCTCGGGAAAGTACCCGTGGTGGAACTTCGAGGAGTACTCGATGTACTTGATGATCAAGAAACCGAATCCACCGAGAACCGTCAGCCCCATCCAGAGCCGGTACTTACCGAGATCCTTGCGGATCAGCGATGCCCACGCCATCACCATGGTCACGCTCGAGCTGATCAGCACCAGCGTATTGGTGAAGGCCCAGGGAACGCTCAGATACGTTCGGCCTTCGGGCCAATCCGTGGCCCCCACGCGAAGCAAGAGATAGCCGGCAAAGAGCGCGCCGAAGAGCATCACCTCAGACGCGAGGAAGAGCCAGATGCCGAGCTTGACATTGTTCAGGCCCGTATCCTCGCGCGGGGCGACGGTATACGGAATGACGTCGTCGATCGAGTGTGCGCTTGCCACAACCGTACTCCTCGGATTCCTCAGCTCGTCCGGGCCGAAGCCGGGTCGAATTGAGGCGTGTAGTCCTCGGCGTCACCAGGGACGCTGTACTCATAGGGACCGCGATAGGCCACCGGTACCTCCGCAAAGTTGCCATGGCCTGGTGGAGAAGGTGCCGCCCACTCGATGGTCGTTGCCAGCCACGGATTGGCACCCGCCTCCTTCGGCTTGCGCAAGCTGAGGAAGAAATTGAGCACGAACGGGATCTGGGCCAGTGCCAGCCCCCAGGCCGAGAACGAGATCACCTTGTTGAGCCACAGCACGCTCTCGTTGTGCGCGTAGGTCATTCCACCGTCGTACATGCGACGCGACATCCCGGCCATGCCCTGAATCAGCATCGGGAAGAAAATGCCGTTCATGAAGAAGAAGCTCGGCCAGAAATGCAGCTTGCCGAGCACCTCGCTCATTCTTCGTCCAGTCGCCTTCGGGTACCAGTAGTAGACGCCAGCGAAGAGCGCGAAAATCGTGCCGGGCGCAACGACATAGTGGAAGTGGCCGATGACGTAGTACGTGTCATGGAGGTGGATATCGGCCGCGGTCAAGCCGAGCGGAAGTCCGGTCAACCCTCCGATTCCGAACATCGGCAGGAATGCCAACGCGAACAGCATCGGCGTATTGAATCGAATCGAACCGCCCCACAGAGACAAGATCAAGGCGGTCAAGATGATCACCGATGGAATCGAGATGATCATCGTGGTGGTCTGGAAGAAGGCCGACATGATCGTACCCATGCCAGTGAGGAACATGTGGTGCGCCCAAACGATGAACGAGAGGAAGCCGAGGGCGACCACCGCATAGACCATCGATTTGTAGCCCCAGAGTGGCTTCCGCGTGTTGTTGGCCACGATCTCGGCCACGATGCCGAGGGCGGGCAGAATCAGCACGTAGACCTCAGGATGGGCCAGGAACCAGAACAGGTGCTGCCACAGGATGGGACTACCGCCGCCCGAGACCTCCAGCGCATTGCCGCTTACCACCAGCCCGTCGGGCATGAAGAAGCTGGTGCCCGCGAGTCGGTCCATCAGCTGCATGACCCCCGCAGCTTCGAGCGGCGGGAACGCGAGCAGAAGAAGGAAGGCGGTTACGAACTGCGACCAGACGAAGAACGGCAAGCGGAAGAACGACAGGCCCTTGACCCGCAACTGGATGGTCGTGACGATGAAGTTCACCGAGCCTAGAAGGGACGAGGTGATCAAGAAGATCATCCCGATCAGCCAGGCCGTCTGGCCACTGGGTGCGATGTTGGACAAGGGTGGGTACGAGGTCCAACCGGACTGCGCGGCTCCCTGCGGAAGGAAGAAGCTGGCGAACATGACCGCGCCGCCGAGGAAGAACGACCAGTAGCTCGCCATGTTCAACCGCGGAAACGCCATGTCCGGCGCGCCGATCTGCAGCGGCAGCACGAAGTTCCCGAAGCCGCCGACCGCGAGCGGAACCACCCCAAGGAAGACCATGATGGTTCCGTGCATCGCACCGAGCTCGTTGTAGAACTCCGGCAGCATGATGCCTCCCGGCATGCCGCGGCTCAGAAGGCCTCCGATGACCGGCAGTGGACTCCCCGGAAAGGCGAGCTGCCAGCGCATCAGCATCATCAGGCAGAAGCCGAAGAAGAGAAATAGCAAGCCGGTAATGGCGTATTGGATGCCGATCACCTTGTGATCGACCGAGAAGACGTACTTGCGCCAGAAGCCGAGCTCTTCGTGGTGCCCGTGCCCGTCGTCGTGACCTGCGTGGTCGGTCATGAAATTCCTTCCTCCGAGTCAGGAGCCGGCCGCCATCGCTGGACGACGGCCGCGCGGAGCGCTGGTGCGTGGAGACATTCGATCGATGTACCGGTCCGCCTTCGGGCCGGCGCACCTTTGGCTAGTTCCGCGACGGTGCCTTGAACGTGAAATCTGCTGCTGCCGCACCACTGGCGCCAACGGTCACCTCTGCGGTCTGCGTGCCGAGCCGCTCGTGCCACGCCTCGACGGTGTAGGTGCCAGCGGGGAGATCGTCGATGACGAACGTGCCGTCACCGCCGGTGACCGCGAAGTAGGGATGCGTCATGACGGCCACGTACGACTTCATCCAAGGGTGCACGTCGCACTTGACGTCGAACAGCTCCGGCTTGTTGAGCGTGACGTCCTTTTCTTTCAGGGTCGGAGGCATGCCGATGTTGAACTGAGGATTCTCTTTGGGCAATCCGTGCACATTATGGAGGATGCCGTCTGAATTTTTGAACTTGAGCGGTTGCCCCACCATCACACCCACAACGTGGGGCTCGTAACGACAACCGACCTGATCGATCACCACCGGCGTTGTGGGCGCGGACCCACTCGCATCAGGCGCGTTCTTGATCTGGACGAAGATGTACTTCATCCCCCGATTTTCATCAAGCACCAGAATATCGGGTGTGACGGGCTTGCTGTGCTTGGAAACGCAGCCGGGATCCGCGTCCATCTTGACCGGTCGCAGGTTCGGAATCGCACCCTCGTAGGTGATCTTTCCCGCCACGCTGCCAGCCTCGAGGGCGACGGTTCCCACAGAGACAAGAAGAAGGCTGAAGAGAACAGCAGTACGGTAACAGCTCATCGGATTCCTCCTTCGGCAGCGACTCATCGCTCAAACATTTTCGAACGCGACGGACTCCGCAAGTCGCGGATCTCCGACCGGAACTAGCTTGTGGCCGACCATGCGATGGGCGAAGACAGCAACGAAGAGGCCCATCACACCGATCAGGCAGGTAACGTCGAGCACATCGCCATGGATGTGCTCGTGGTGAAGGCTGGGCATGACCAGCCAGTAGAGATCGAGATAGTGCATGACGAGCAGCCAGCACGCGGCCAGCGACAGCGTCACGCTGTTGCGCTTGAAGTCCATCGGCAGCAAGAAGAGAAACGGCAGTCCGAAATGCCCCGCGGCCAGCAAGATCGAGAGGATCTCCCAACCATGGTGCCATCGATGGACGAAGAACAGGGTCTCCTCTGGGATATTGCCGTACCAAATCAACATGAACTGAGAGAAAGCAATGTAGGCCCAGAAGACGACGAATCCAAAGAGTAGTTTGCCGAGATCGTAGAGATGGTCGACGGTGACCACGCCGTCGAGCCGGCCTCCTCGCCTCAGGCTCAACGACACCAGGATCAGCAGACAGAGGATCGAGACCACACAGCCGGCGAAGAAGTAGACGCCGAACATGGTCGAGAACCAATGCGGATCGAGTGACATGACCCAGTCGATCGCGGCAAAGGTGGTGGTCAACCCAAAGAGGATCAACACCGGTGCCGACACACTCTGCATCGTGCCGGTCAGCGCAGCAGTCCGTTCTTCGTCCTGACGTGTCGAGCGGCGGTAGAACCAGGTCGAGGCCGCGATCCACACCACGAAGTAGAGTGCCGCGCGAAGATAGAAGCCCGTGGGATTGAGGAAGGCCTGCTTGCTCAGCAAGATCGGATCATCACCAGGGTGCGACCAATGATGATAGAGCGTGTCCATCCCGAACAGCGCGATCGGTACGAACAAGAGCGCGAACAGCGGCAGCGTCGCCATCGCGTTCTCCGCGATCCGCCGAATCACGACACTCCAGCCGGCGCGCGTGGCGTACTGGATGAGGACGAAAAACAGCCCTCCCAGCGCCAGACTAAGTCCGAACAGGAAGGCGACCAGATACGAATGCATGAGCTGATCGCGTTGCTGCCAGCCGAGGGCACCAGAGATCGCCAAGGCAAGCACGCCCACTGCACCAGCGAGCAGCGGCACACGGCGCCAGACACTGTTGGCCGGCACGACGATCGCGTCTTCGTGCAGCGTGACCTTTCCGTGCACCATCAGGCCACCTTCCCGCATTCGTAGATGGTCTCGACCCGTTGGGCGCCGATCTGGTCGAGGAAGGCGGCGGCGGCGGCGGCATCGAACTCGGCGTCGCCCGCTTCGATCGAGATAAAGAACGCGTCATCGGTTACTCGTTCGAAATGCGCCGAGGCGAAGAGTCCATGATGGTGCCGCGGCAGACGCGACAGAAAGAGGAAGCCCCCGATGGCTCCGAGGGCACCGCCGAGCACACCACATTCGAAGGTGATCGGCACGAACGCGGGCCAGCTGAACATCGGCTTGCCCGAGATCACCAATGGATAGGCGCGGGCCGCAACGAACCATTGCATCAGCATGCCCAGCCCCGCGCCACCGAGGCCGAGGATCAAGACGAAAGCCGACACCCAGGACTTCTGAAGGCCCATGGCACGATCGAGGCCATGGATGGGGAAAGGCGTATGCGCGTCCCAAGCGCGGTACCCAGCGTCGCGCACCTTGGCACAGGCGTGCATCAGCGCCTTGGGGCTCTCGAATTCGGCGAGCACGGCGAAGACCGTGCTCGCCTCGCGCCCCGCGCCGGCGCCACCTCCTGAGGCAGCACCTTCGGCGATCGTTCCGCCACCGTCACGAGAGCTGCTAGAGGGTCTGTGCGTCGGTTCCGCCATACACGCCTCAGGTCACTGCCAGCTCGGTCGCCGCTTTGGGTCGATCCTCGACAGGAACGTGCGCCTCAGGCAGCACGCCCTTGACCTCGGACATCGCCACCATCGGCAGAAAGCGGACGAACAAGCAGAACATGGTCAAAAAGAGTCCAAAGCTACCGACAAAGGTTGCTACGTCCCAAAACGTGGGGTGGTAATAGTCCCACGATGAAGGCAGGAAGTCGCGGTGCAACGAAGTCACGACGATCACGAAACGCTCGAACCACATGCCGATGTTGATGAAGATCGAGGTGACGAACAGGGTTCCCATGTGGACGCGCAGCTTCTTGAACCAGAAGAGCTGCGGTGTCACCACATTGCAGATCACCATCGTCCAGTAGGCCCACGCGTAAGGACCGGTCGCCCGATTGATGAACGCGAACTTCTCGTAGAGATTGCCGCTGTACCAGGCAATGAAGAACTCCATCGCGTAGGCGTAGCCGACCAAGGTGCCCGTGACCAGGAGCAGCTTGGTCATACGGTCGAAGTGCAGAGGATTGATGATGTGCTCGAGCTTGAAAGCGACCCGGCAGATCACCATCAATGTGATGACCATGGCGATCCCCGAGAAGATGGCTCCCGCCACGAAGTAGGGCGGCAAGATCGTCGTATGCCAGCCGGGAAGCTGAGAGGTCGCGAAGTCGAAAGACACCACGGAATGAACCGAGAGCACCAGGGGCGTGGCCAGACCGGCGAGCAAGAGGTAGGCCTTTTCGTAGTGAAGCCACTGGCGGAAGGAGCCGCGCCACCCCAAGGCGAACACACCATAGATGCGCTTCCCCAAGAGGCTCTTGGTGCGATCGCGAATGGTCGCCAGATCCGGCACCAATCCGAGATACCAGAACAGCAGCGAGACCGTGCCATAGATCGACACCGCAAAAACGTCCCACATCAAGGGACTCCGGAACTGCGGCCACATTCCCATCTGATTGGGTATGGGGAGCATCCAATACGGTAGCCAGGGGCGACCGATATGGATCCCGGGAAAGATCAAGGCGCACATGACAGCAAAGATGGTCATGGCTTCCGCGGCACGATTGATCGAAGTCCGCCAGCGCTGCCGAAAGAGAAACAACACAGCGGAGATCAGCGTTCCAGCGTGACCGATTCCGACCCAAAAAACGAAGTTGACAATCGGCCAGGCCCAGGCGACCGGAATGTTGTTGCCCCAGATTCCGGTGCCTTCCCAAAACAACCAACCGATCGAAATGCCGAGGAGACTCAGCATCATGAGGGAGATCCCGAGCACGATGTACCAGCCCAGCGGGGGCTTCCATTCCATCGGCCGGGCCACGGCTTCCGTGATGCCGTGAAAGTCAGGTCCCCCCTCGATAAGGGCAGGGCGCCCCTCGATCGGGTCGATTCCAGCGACAACGTGCGCCATAGCTCTCCACCGGACTCGTGAGACGAGCACCGTTGATTCAAGGAAGCAGAGTTTCCTTTCTGTCTACCACGGTGAACGTAATACGTCAACCGACAGCAGACACGGAAACAGGGTCAGAAGCTGCCTTGCAAGACGACAAAAGGTACTGCGTGACATCGTCTGCAGCCCGTTTGCCGCTCGCAATACAGTCTGGTAAACCAACACCATGAAACGCACTTCCTGCCAGAAATAGACCGGCTGGACACGCACGTTCGATGCTGCGTACTCGCTCACCGTGGCCAATGTCATACTGCGGATACCCGCCATGCCAACGGTCTACTTGGGTGAGCACAGGCGCTGCGTGTAGGTGTGTAAACGTTGCAAGATCACGCCGCGCCCGTGCCACCAACGACTCGTCGTCTCGTTCGAGATGGTGCTCACCGTGCGCACCACCGATAAACAATCGGATCAAAAGCCGCCCGGGAGGCGCTCGATGATCGAATTTGATCGAGCTCCAGGTGCCGCCAAGCAACGAGAGCTCTTCGCGCCGCGGTGCGAAGAAACCAAAACCATCGATCCGCGCGCGGGCGGCCGCGCCGAGGTCGTCAACCGCGAAGCCGAGTGAGACGACTGCCAAGGAGGCCGTGCGCAGCGTGCCGAGGTCAGCGGCAGCCGCGGGGCAACTCTGGCGCAGAACGCGTGCCGATGCTGGCGCAGGAAGGGCGAGGATTACAGCATCGGCAGCCAGGTCACCCTCTGTCGTGGTCACTCGAAAACCAGCACCCGGGATCGTGGAGATGCGTTGTACGGCGCAGCCGACCTTCCGTGACTCGGGCGGCACACGTGCAGACAGGGCCTCGACCAAGCTTGCCATGCCGGTATCGAGACTGAGAAAGATGGACTGATTCGATGGCTTCGTGGCCTGCGCATTTCGCCGCGCACGAGCCGCCCGCGTCAAGCTCCCGAAGCGTTGCTCGAGCTCGAGGAGCTGTGGACACGCGGCGCGCAGGCTCATCCGATCGATGTCACCCACGTGCAGGCTCGAGAGCAAGGGCTCTGCGACCCGCTCGAGGACTTCCGGGCCGCAGCGTCGGCGGACGAAGGCGCCGACACTTTCGTCGTCGGTGGCGCGTCTGCGAGGTACGAAGCGCTCGGCGAGCAAACGCAGCTTGCCCGGCCAGCTGAGCAAAGGCGACGCCGTGAGCGTCCGGAGTGAAGCAGGCGCGAGCATCTCCATGCCGCGGGGCAGTGTAACGGGCCGCCCGGAGCGTACGAACGAGAGACCTCGCGACGCATCGTTGGAGCCGATCAAACGCCCTTCGAGGCCGAGGGCGGCGACGAGCGCGCGCGCCGCGGGCTTGTGGGCGACAAACGCGTCCGGCCCGGCTTCCAGCACGAATCCGTCGCGCCGCCGAGTGCGAATCTTGCCGCCCAGGCGGTCGCTGGCTTCGAGCACAGTCGTCTCCATTGCGACACCGCGGGCTTTCGCCTCACGTGCGGCAAAGAAGGCAGCGGATAACCCCGTGACCCCACCGCCAACGATGACAAGGTGGTGCATGCTCAATTGTTCGTCCGACCAAAGTCTGCCACCAGTGTACAGCAAGCTCGTCTTGAGGGCGCGGAAGCACCGGAAGCAGCCCCTGGGCTCGTACAGATTTCGCTTCCCGCAGTCGAGATCGATCGTCCCAAGAACGGTCGCTCTCCGCCCGGTCCAACCGGTCGAGCTCGGAACCAATGCTTGGCACCGACGTTGCATTTTGGTCGTTCCCTGGCTGCAATTGGAGAACATCAAATGAGTGACTGGCTTCGGGAAATCCGCTACTCCGTCCGTACACTTCGCCGCGAGCGTGCCCTGTCGATCACCCTCGTTACGACACTGGCTTTGTGTATCGGTGCGAACGGCGTGATGTTCAGCTTGAACCGAGCACTGAGTCGTGACGTCCTCCCCTTCGAAGGGCCGGAACGCTTGATCCGCCTATCGGAAACCGTTCAGCGCGACCGCTTGGAGAATCGTGCCTTCTCGTTTCCCGACTTCGATGATCTACGGCGCCAGAGCGGAAGCCTGTCCAGCGTCGCAGCCTTTTATGAAGCTGCGGTGATTCTCGGTGCGAACGGTGATCGTGAATCTGAGCGATTGCGTGCCGAGCGTGTTTCGGATCGCTATTTCGCCACGCTGGCATCACAACCTGCGACGGGCCGCTGGCTCGAGGGAGAGACCGAGTCCGACACGGCCATGATCGGCGAGGCGCTCGCGGAGCGCCTATTCGGAAATCCGACACACGCGATCGACCAGAGCATCCGACTGGACGACCACCCTTACCAAGTGGTCGGCGTCATGCCCAGAAATTTCCGTGGCGCCTCGGACCGCGCCGAGCTGTGGCTGCCACTCGCGACAGCCGACTCCCAAGCGCTCTCCCGCCGGAACTCGCGCTTCCTCAGCGGCATTGGGCGTCTGACACCGTCGGCTTCCCTCGACACGGCGCGTGCCGAGCTGTCGACCCTGTTCGCGCGGCTGGAGAGCGAACATCCGCGCACGAACCAAGGCTACGGTGCCACGGCCGAGCGACTCGACGAAGCCATGCTCGGCCCGATTCGCAGCATGGCGCGTGCGCTCTTTGCCTGCGTTGGCATCGTGATGCTGGTCGCCTGCCTCAACCTCGCCAACCTGCTGATTTGCCGGGCGGTGGCACGCCGGCACGAAGATGCCGTTCGCTTGGCCCTCGGCGCCGGCCGTTGGCGCCTGGCACGCAATGCCGCGGCCGAGATCGGAATCGTGGCCCTGGCTGGTAGCTTGCTCGGCTGGGTCATCGCACTCTGGGGCCTCGAAACCCTCCAGTGGGTGTTGCCGATGGCGGTTCCGAGCTTTGTTCACTTCCGGATCGACCTGGAAACGCTGGCTTTCGCTTTCGCCGCGGCGCTGGTTGCAGGCCTGATCTTGACCGTGATCACGGTGATCGGCGTTGCAGCGCGCCGCCGGCTGTCCGTTCGCCTTGGGCCACGGTCGGCAACCAGCGATCGACCGACCCAGCGCCTACGCGCCAGTCTCGTCGTCGGCCAGGTAGCACTGGCACTGGCGCTCGCCGTCGGTGCGGGTCTGCTCGCGCGCAGCCTGCACACCCTCAGTGCCGTCGATCTGGGATTCGACCAGCGCAATCTGACGTTCCTGCGTTTTGACCAACCCGACGAGCGTTCGACGGAGGCACGCATGCAGCTCGTTCGGGATGCTGGCGAGGCGCTTCGCGCGCTGGCAGGCGTCGAAGCGGTCACCTTCGCCTCGGATCTTCCGCTCGACGGCGAAGACAGTGCCACGGTCATCGCTGCCGAGGGCCAACAGCCCGAGCCCGACGCACCCTACGGCGGCGGGGTTCGGGTCTATCGTCACCGTGTCGACGAGACGTTCTTCCGGACACTCGGTGTGCCCTTCCACCAGGGGCGTGACTTCGATGCGGCTGAGATTGGGCGAGACGCGCGGGTCGCTGTAATCAGCAAGCGGCTCGCACAGCGGCTGTGGCCTGGAGAAAGCGCGGTCGGGAAGCGAATTCGCGGCGGTGCGCCTACTGGCAGCGCGGACGAAGCCGACTGGTACGCCATCATCGGCGTCGCGGATGAGGTGCGGTACCGCACGCTCATCGACCGCCCCGGCACACCGCTCGACCCAGACCTCTACTTACCGATCGAGGGCGCACGCGCAAGCAATCTCGCGGTCGCCATTCGGGCAGCCGCTGACCGGCCGCTCAGCGCACGTGCGGTGAGCACGGCGTTCCACGCGATCGACCCGGACGCCCCCCTCTACGGGTTTACGACGGCGCAGGCCATGGTGTCGAGCCGCACGGGCCGTGCCCGTTTCAGCGCCGCGCTGATGAGCGCCTTCGCCACCATGGCCCTCCTCCTGTGCTGTATCGGTGTCCACGGGACGGTGGCCTACTCCGTCGCCCAGCGGACGCGAGAAATCGGCGTCCGCCTCGCGATCGGCGCGACGCGAGGCGGCGTGACACGTCTCGTGCTCGCCGACGGCATGAAGCTCGTGATGCTGGGAAGTGCCCTCGGCCTGGTCGCCGCGCTGCTGGTTCGTCGCTTGGTCCAGAGCCAGCTCGTTGGCGCAGGCGCATTCGACGCGATCTCGTTCCTGGTCGCCACCCTGGCGGTGCTGGTCTCGGCAGCGATCGCCAGCGCCCTACCCGCACAACGCGCCAGTAGGCTCGATCCGGTAACCGTGCTGCGCAACGAGTAGGCCCAGCCGAGGCTCGCAGGCCTACCGTGGGGCGAGACTCCACGCCGAGAAGTCTCCTGATTCGAATCCGTCCGCGAACAAGAGGGGACTGTCGGCGCCCTCGATGACCATGACCGCGCCGCGGTCGAGCTGCGGCTCACGATCCTCGAAGGGAATTCCGATTGCCAGGAATTCGGTGAGGCCGTCGAACCGCCCGACCGCCAGCGCGGAACCGAAACCATCGCCGAGCTCCGCGGTCTCGGGCAGACCCGCGACACCTTGGATCATCAGGCTCGGCATCTCGAATTGCTCGAGGAACAGACGAATGAGGCCTCGGTACACCAACCCGCCGGTTCCGGCCACATCACCCGTCTTGCCAACCAGGATGCTGTCGCGAGCTGGGTCCGGCGACGACGCCGTGGCAAGCGAGGCGCCAAATCGCCCGCCCGGCGTCAGCACGCCATTCATCTCTTCCTCGCAGAAAACAGGGCCGCCGATGAACAGCTGACCGTTGCTCAACACGAAGAATCGAACAACGTGGACCGATCCAGCGTCGACAAAGGTCCCATTCGGACCGGTATCCCCACGCGGGACGCCAACCACCAATTCGTCCCGCTCGTCATCCACAAGGTTGGCCGCCAGGAGCACCGACCCCATTTCATTTCCAGGTGCGGCTCCACTGCATTGAGGCACCGCGAAATCGGCGTTGTAGTTCCTTCCGGGCAGCACACCCAGACCGAAGAAGTCGACCCCGAAGAGAAGATCGACCGCGCCACCCAGAACGTCGATCCGCGAGTCGCCGGGTACCCCGATGGCCAGGTCGGAGTCAAAACCGAATGGCCCCTCCACGAACCGGCCGGTGGCGAGCCCCGCACCGAACCGCTCACCAGCGGCCGCCTGCCCCGGAATGAGCACCCGATCCCGATGCCAGGTCTGGTCGGCCGTCAACGCGCCGGCATGGTAGATCGACACCTGCCCCGCGCCCTGCGCGTCCCCCACATTGATTCCAGGACCACCGACCGCGAGATCTCCGAGCCCGTCGAGATCGAAATCACCGACTGCGACCGCGTAGCCGAACGTTGCGTCGCTCTGCTCGAAGGTGCGGCGCGTCGCCATGGGCTCGAAGCCGGTCATGGCACCACGCAGAAGGTAGGCTGCCCCCATCTCGACCAGGCCAGACTCATCCTCTCCGGGCGTTCCGATGACCAGGTCGTCACAATCATCTGCATCTGTATCGCCGGCGGCTAGCGCGAAGCCAAAGTGATCGAAGGCTTCCGTATTGCCGACCCCGAAGATCGAATCTTCGGTCAGCACGGTCGGCGGCCCTTCCAGCGGGCTCGACGGATCGCCCCAGAGTACGATGACCTGCCCCGCTTCCACCTCGACACCGGGGCTCGCGAAGGGAGCACCGATGGCCAAGTCGTCGAAACCGTCGCAGTTGAAATCAGCGGTGACCATGGCCGTGCCGAAACGATCGCCGTCCGCCGACATCAGGCCGAGGCCTTCCTCGGTGAAAACCTGGACGGATGCGCCCTCGTTCGGTGCGGCGTGCGCCGGTACACCGAGTACGACGAGCACAGCAGCGAGAACGTGAATAGACCTCATGAAACCTCCTTGCGTCGCAGAACAGTAGGCGGGTCCCAGGCTGCGATCCCAGCAGCCCGTGCGGGCCAGCTGCGTCGACTGCCTTGACCCCTCAATACAGACGCGAAAGGCAAGCTGCGTTCTTGTCACAGGATTGGCAGGGCTGTGAAACACACCTTGCTCGTGCTCGCCGACGGTATGGAGCATGTGATGTTGGGCAGTGCCGTCGACCCGGTGAAGCCCATCGCGGCACCACGGAGAGATCGGCCGATCTCTCCGGCCAGCCTCATCTCCATCGGGCGCTCCGACAACCAGGTCATCGCTGCTACCCGCGTCAATACCGCCGACGGCCACCGCGAACCCGAAGTGGTCGAAAACACGACTTCGCGCTTCACTGACTGTAGCGAGAGGTACGCTGTTTCCGTGTCAAGGGACTGGCAACGTTACCGGCTCGGATAGAGTTGTCGCCGTGCCACGATCCAGAAAGAGACCGCTCCCCAAGACACCACCCGAAGAAGAGCGATCCTCTCGAGAACAGTCCCAGGACGAAGGCTTCGCCTCGCCCTGTCATGCGACTGGCAATGACTCGGTTCACCGGTCGATCGGTGCCGTCGTCACGCGCACACCAGGGGCGTGCTGCCTGCAACACGGCACCCTGAGTTGGACCTACGACGACCTGTGGCGCCACAGTGGCCAAATCGCGGCTACGCTCGTGACTCGCGGGGTCAGGCCGGGCGACCGGGTCGCGGCGCTGGTCGACAAGTCCGCCCACGCCGTCGCGCTCTACCTCGGGTGCTTGCGAGCCGGGGCCATCTATCTCCCGCTCAATGCCGCCTACCGAGACCCGGAAGTCGCCGCCATTGCCGAGGACGCCGAACCGGCCCTGATGATCACCAGCACGTCGCGCGCGCCTGGACTGCGGGCGGCGCTGGATCGCGGCGTCAGTCTCGTCACGCTCGAAGCCGACGGCACCGGTAGCCTGCTCGAAAGCAGCTTGCCCGAAGAGGGTGTCGCCGCGGCGGACGTGGCGCGCACGACCGATCAGCCCGCCGCCATGCTCTACACCTCGGGAACGACCGGCCGCCCCAAGGGTGTCGTCTTGACCCACGGCAACCTGACCTCCAACGCGCGCATCCTGGTCGATGCGTGGCGCTTCACGGCAGCCGACGTGCTGCTCCACGCCCTGCCACTCTTCCATGTCCACGGTCTCTTCGTGGCGCTGCACACCGCGCTTTTCGCAGGCGGTTGCGCGCGGCTTCTCGATCGCTTCGACGCCGAATCCGTCATCCGTCACCTGCCTGACTGCACCGTCTTCATGGGTGTGCCGACCTACTACACACGCTTGCTCGCCGAGGCTGACCTCGACCGCGAAGCGTGCGCGACGCTACGTCTCTTCACGTCTGGATCGGCGCCGCTCGCTCCGGAAGCCCACCGCGCGTTCGAGGCGCGAACCGGCCACACCATTCTCGAGCGCTACGGCATGACCGAGGCTGGCATGATCAGCTCCAATCCGCACGATGGCGAACGCCTGGCGGGAAGCGTCGGTCATCCGCTGCCGAGGGTTGCCGCGCGGGTCGTGGACGCCGAGGGCGAACCGGTCGAGCCGGGCGGTGTCGGCGTGTTGGAGATCCAGGGCCCCAACGTGTTCCCAGGATACTGGCGCCGGCCCGATGCAGACGCCGACGCCTTTCGCCCGGATGGTTTCCTGATCACCGGCGACCTCGTCCGGCAGGATCCGGACGGGCGACTCTGGATCGTCGGCCGATCCAAGGATCTAATCATCTCGGGTGGGCTCAACGTCTACCCTGTCGAGGTCGAAAACGCGCTCGACAGCCTCGACGACATCGCTGAATCAGCCGTGATCGGTGTTCCGCACCCGGATTTCGGCGAAGGCGTGGTCGCTGTCGTCGTGCCGCGAGCCGGCGCGGATCCCGACCTCGGGACGGTACGCGACCGCTTGAAGCGCATCCTCGCCAACTTCAAGCAACCCAAGAAGATCGTCATCATCGACGCCTTGCCACGCAATGCGATGGGCAAAGTACAGAAGAACCAACTCCGTGACCGGTACCGAGACGTATTGCGCCCCTGAGCAATAAGAACGTGCCAGCGAACAAGCCTCTTCGGCAGCGCGTACTTGAAGTCAGTCCGGCACCTACCATCTCGTTGCGCGGCTAACGCGTATTGCGGAGGTTCTCATGCACAAGAGCGTTTCTTGCCTTGCCCCGTCCCTCGCCCTCTTTCTCATGTTCGCGACCCTCGAAGCCGCTTCGGCTCAGGGCCGAGGCGCGACACCCATTGGACGCCAAGGCTACGCCTGGCAGCATGGACTCGACAAAGCCCAGGAAGACCTGGAACGCCTCGAGGCTGACCTGGCCCGTCTCCCCGAAGAAGAATGGCGTGCCAAGGCCCTCGCCTGGGTACGATTCGAGGTCGACCAAGCCCCCAAACCGTCCCGAGTCGAGATCGCGGAAGCCTTTCGGGTCGGGGGGATCGCGGAAGACAAGCGCATCCAGATCACGCGCCTCGGCGACGAGCTGAACCCATCTTGGATTCTGTCTTTCACCAAGAAGCCACCCAAGAAACTCGGTCTGGTGCTGACCGACGAAGCCAGAACCGAGATCACCTGCATCGCCAGCACCATCCTCGAGACCGGTGCCGGTTTGATCGGTGTCTTCCAATACGACGGAACACTCATGTGTCTCAGTCGCCCAAAGTTCGGCTAAGACGCAATTCCGACTGTGGGAGGCTCGGCTAACCTTCGGTTTTTCAAGGAATTGTGAACAAATAAGGTTGACTTTCTGGTGATGCCTCGGGCAAAGTTCCCGGGCCGTCCAGAGCCCAATCTGCTCGTCTTGACGGCGCGGAGCCGGCTGCCGCGCGCTGCGCTCGCCCATGCGAGCCACGCGAAAGACGGGCACATGTTCGAATTCAGTCCTTGCGTCACGGGTATCGGACGGATTCCGTGACATCACACTGTCGCAGCTCCACTCGATGGGGATCGTCGGAGGTTCTTCTCTACATGCGTACGAAATCGCTTGCATTCGTGATCTTTGCCTCGCTCGCCCTCGTGGCTGGCGGCGCCTCGGCTCAGTCTTTCTCTGTGAGCCCGAACCCCAGCGCGGGCCAGGTCCTTCCTCCGGGCGGCGGCAACGGCGGCCCCTGCGGCACGGTCATGCTCACCCAGTCGGTGAGCCAGACCATCGTTCCGCTCAACTCGATTTCCTGCAACGCCGGCGGTCTGCACACGGACAACTCCTACTTTCGTGCTTTCGACCTCTCCGCCGACTTCGGCATCACCGGTGACTTCAACGTCTGCGGTGTCGACTTCGGCATCGAGACCGCGGCAGGTGCAGCCGGCACGCAGCCGGTGACGGTCAACCTCTACTCGGGCCCTCCGGGATTCCCCACGGACTTCCCCGCCAACTTTCCGCTGATCGGAACGATTGATCTCACGGTGCCTGACCAGGCGGCGACCATCTTGCAGGCGGCCGTCGCCGCGACCGCCCTGGCGGGTGAGGAGCTCGTCGTCGAGGTCTTCACCCCCGAAGGCCAGACCAACGGTCACTCCTTCTTCCTCGGCTCCAACCCGGATGGCGAGAACGACCCGAGCTACCTCGCTGCCGAGGCCTGTGGCGCTGCCACACCGACCGCGACGGGTGACATCGGCTTCCCCGGCTTCCAGTTCGTCATCAACGTGCACGGCGACGTCGCCCAGGGCCCGGGTGGCGGCCTGCCGATCCCGACGCTGGGCGAGTGGGGTCTGCTGGCCCTCGTCCTGCTGCTGGCTGGCGCCGCGACCTTCTTCCTGCGCCGCGGCTAGTCGTCTCGCAGCTTCTGCCTCCTGAAGGCAGGATCAAGCCCGCATGAGCCTTCGCTCCGGCGGGCTTTTTCGTGTCTACTCGATTCGCTCGCGTGCCGTCGACTCAAGGCTTGCGCAGGAACGACGGCATACGACTCAGCATGCTGTCGCGACCGTCGCCCTGCATGCCTTCTTTCATGATCTCGGGCGTGATCTCGAGCAAGCCACGGCTGTGGGCAAAGGCTTCGATACCCTTCTCGACCTTCTGGCGGACAAATCGAATCGGGATGCGCTCCAGCCGGGCACGCGCTTCCGGGTGCCAGACAAGGGTCTGCACTGCGATGGGCTGGCCGGTCGGTTGGTAGGTGCAGGCAGGATCTTCCGCCAGGTAGTCGTCGAATGCCGCCTGGGCCCGACACCGGCATCCTCCACAGAGCTCCTGAAACTCACACGCACCACAACGACCGCCCAGGCGCGTGGGATCGCGCAAGGCGAGCAGGGTCTCCGAGTCGCGCCAAACCGCGGTGAAGCCTCCGTCCGCACGCACATTGCCGGCCACCACATCCATGTACGGGCACGGCGTGACATCGCCATTGGGGGTGATGCGGCAGTACTGCGTGCCCGCCATGCAGCCGCCCGAGTCCATGCCGGCGAGACCTTGCTCGTAGGCAATCCGTTTGAAGTGCGGCGCGCACTTCGACCGCACCAACATCGGCTTGAACTTCTCTTGAGCCGCGACCAGGTCCGCGAGCACGCTTTCGGTGTCGTGCGCCGACAGGTCGCTCATCTGCTGCCCGCGCCCAGTCTGTACCAGGAAGTAGAGGTTGAATGACCAGGCGCCCTTGTCGCGGGTGAAGGCAATCAGCTCGGGGATCTCGTCCCGGTTCATGTCCATGATCGTGGTCTGCACCAACACTTCGAGACCATTCGCCTTGCAGATCTCGAGGGCGGCGACCGAATGCTGCCAGCTATTCGGCCCGCCCCGGAAGCGATCGTGCTTCTCGGGGTCGATCGAATCGATCGAGATGCCGACGCCTTTGACACCGCAGTCGACCATCGTCTGTGCCACGCGGTCGTTGATCAACACGCCATTGGTGCCCATGACCACCCAAAAGCCGAGTGACGAGGCCCGTCGTGCGAGGTCGTAGATGTCTTTGCGCAGCAGGGGCTCGCCACCGGTGAGGATGATCATCTCCGTACCGAGCGCGCGTAGCTCGTCCATCACCGCGAAGCACTCGTCGGTCGTCAGCTCGTTTTCGGCCTTCTTGCCTGCCGACAGGTAGCAGTGTGGGCAGCGGAGATTGCAGCGCCGGGTCAGGTTCCATGACACCAATGCCGGTCGAAAGTTTCCGCCAGCCGCAGCGATCCGCGAGGCATCTGGCGTCTGCGGTTGGGTTTCGGCGCGCATGGGTGCCTCCGAGCGTTCAGTCGAGCGTCAAACCACGATCAGGCAGGAGTCCCCCGGCCGATCAGGCGGCTGCAGAATGGAAGCCACGCGGCGCGCACAAGGAAAACGAAGATCGTTGCCATCAGCAACGCCGCGAAAAGCAGTCGTGGATCGGGGGCGGAGGCTTCGAAGGTCACGCGAAAGAGCGACCCCTGAAAGTGGGGGCGGTAGCCCAGACCGTTGGCGGCGAAGACAAAGGTCCGTCCCAGGGCCGAGAGAGAGATCAGAATCACCAGCTTCTCGCGAAACCAGCGCCCGAGTCGAAGCGCCCGCTCCGGAGCACGGCCGCTGGCCATCAGCACCCGCGCAACCCACCGGTCGCCCAGGGCGATGGCCAGCGCGAACAGCGCAAAAAAGGGCATACCGACCACCAGGTGCGCGATGTCGGCGCGGCGCTCGGGCCGAACCATCTCTGGCGTTGCCACGGTCAACAGCAGGATCACAGCGCCCATCACGCCATACACGAGCCCAGCTTGAGTATAGGGGTCCGGGTCCCGCCCGGTGGGTGTGGTCATGTTGCCAGGAGTCTACGGGGCGACTCGAAGGCGATCAAGCGCGCAGGATCTCGGTCGGTCTCGTTGCGCGCTCCGGGCCGCACGGCGAAAAGCCGCGCAGCATCAGGACGCCGGCTGGTCGCTGATCGCCTCGATGGCGGCCAGGAGATGCTCGAACTCTTCGTCGCATTCGCCGCAAATGGCCAGGTGGGCGCGTACGGCTTCCCGGGCCTGATCGACGGGCTTGCCTTCGATGTGCTGCTCGGCGAAGACTGCTAGCTCGGAGAGGCAGGTGCCACAGTCGATCTCTTCGTCACGGGTCGCGGCGATCAGATCGACCAGACTTCGCGCTTGCTGCTGGGTGAGAGCCATGTGTCCTCCTAAGCACCGAATGCGGAACGAATCGCGTCGGCAGCAAAGCCTTGCTGCTCGAGCCCGTGCCGCAGACGCTTTCGCGCGTCGTGCGTGAGCTTGTAGATCGCGTTGCGGTTGCTTCCGGTGCGGCGCGCAACTTCTGCTGACGGCATCCCACGGAGCTCACCGACGATCGCGTCGCGCTGTCGGTCAGAAAGCGCTGTCGCGATCAGCTTGCTCAGGGCCTGCAGGATGGCACGCTGCTCGGACGTGCGCGCGGCGTCTGCACGGTCATCGACAGCACGGTCAGGATCGAGCGCGCCGTCGGACGTCACCTGGTCGAGGGAAACATCCCGCCAGCGCCGGCGGCGCAGCTCGCTGATCGCCGTCCGGACCGCGATCGACATTGCCCAGGTCGAGAACTGACTGTCGCCACGAAAGCTGTCCAGACGCTCGAGAATACGCAGAAGCGCGTCCTGGGCCGCGTCTTCCAAGAACGAATCATCGATGCGGCGATCGGACCGGAAGCTCGCTGCCAGACCCCGGAACAACAGCCGACGCAGATCATCGAGTGCCTGCTGCTGACGTTCGTCCGTCGAGCGCAGATCATCGAGCCAGGCCGAATTGCTTCGGGCTTTCCGGCGCTGTGCGCTTCCGTCGATCGGACTGGAGCTCTGTGCGGTGCGGTCCAGGGTCTTGCTCATTCGAGGCTCGATCTTACCGAAGCATCCGTTCACCGGATGCCTCGGTAAGACTACTTCAACGGATCAGCGGCGTGACGGCTGCCAGCAAATCGGACTTGGGCCGGGCACCGGTGATCCTTGACTGCACGGTCCCGCGATGGACGACCGCGAAGGTCGGCACCGCCCGGACGCCAAATCGCGCCGCGGCTTGCGGAGCCGTATCGATGTTGGCCTTCACGACTTTGACCTGCCCCGCGAGCTCGCCAGCCAGATCGTCGACCACGGGCAGCATGGTCCGACACGGGCCGCACCAATCGGCATAGAAGTCGACCAGAACGGGCGTGTCGGCGGCGAGCACCTCGCGCTCGAAGCTCTGGTCATCGATGGTGGGGGCGCTCGTCAACGTGGCCGTCTGGTTGGCTGCTGGATCGATTGTCGTGGACATGGTCGCATCTCCTGATCTTGGATGTTTTTGTCACCTTCGATCGTTGGACGCGACGGCCCGGGATTCTCTTACCCCACGTGGTCAAGGAATTCGGCTCGAGGAGTTCGGCCCGTAGAATCTTCTGATGGAACAAGCTTCACCTCCTGCTGCGCTCGTCGTCGCGTCCAAGAACCCCGTCAAGCTACGGGCGGCCCAGATGGGCTATTGCCGGCTGTTCCCGGATCGATCCTGCGTGGTGCGCGGGATCGCTGTGCCGTCGGGTGTCGCGGAGCAACCTCTGTCCGACGAAGAGACACGCCGCGGCGCCGAAAACCGCGCGGCAGCTGCCCAGGCGCGCTTTCCTGACGCGGACTACTGGCTCGGGATCGAAGGTGGCATCGAGGACCAAGGCGGATCGATGTGCGCGTTTGCCTGGATCTCGGTGCGCGGCCCGGGCAGCTACAACGTCGCCAGTCGTAGTGCAGCATTCGCCCTACCGCCGCGAATCGCCGAGCTCGTGCGAGCTGGAGACGAGCTCGGCGTCGCAGACGACAAGGTCTTCGGCGACCAGGACTCGAAGCGTAAGGGTGGCGCCGTCGGCCTGCTGACAGGCGGCGCGATCGACCGCGCCGAGCTCTATACCCATGCCGTCTGCCTGGCTCTGATCCCCTTCAAGAACCCGACCCTTTACCAGGAGACTTCGCTCGATCCGCGAGCCGAACAAGGCTAGCTTCGACAGCCTCGCCAAGTCATGAAACGTTATTGCGCGAATCCACGTAATACAATTACACAATTACAGAAACCTCACTTGCAACGACGTGGAGCGCAGCATGGAATCAGAAGAGACTAAGAAGCCAACGAGTGTTTGGGAGCGCCTGCGAGCTCGGCTGGCCGAGAAGGGCGTCTACATCGGCATCAACCAATTCGAAGATCTGGAAGACCTGGGACTCGCCGACCTCGAGGACATCAACGTCGACTTCGGCTCGAAACGCGGCGGGATCAAGGTGGTCTGCGTGCCGCCGGATCTCAAGTCGAGTGCCGACAAGATGAAGGAGTCACCACGCGACCAGGTCGTGATGGTGCGTGTGGACGACGATACGCGCGATCAGCTCGACGCCTGGGTCAAGACCGGCGCGGTCAAGAGTCGCTCGGAGGCCGCTGCGCTGTTCATTCGCGAGGGACTCGCTGTGCGCGTCGACGAGCTCGAGCAGCTTCGCGGTGCCCTCAGCGATGTCGAAGCGGCCCAAGAGCGCTTGCGCGACAAAGCCCGCCAGGTCTTCGGCGGTGGCGACCCCGAGGCGACCAGTCAGGACGACTGATCCGCCCGTCTGACCCGCCCGTCGAGACGTTGGCGCGATCTCAATCGTCGGCCAGGGCGAAGCGCATGACGATCCGATCGGCTGCGCGCAAGCCTGCGGCTTCTTCCTGCGCGACCAGTTCACCGACCTCGGTCGACCATGCGCCGCGCGGCAGCCAAACAAAACCCATTCGCGCATAGAACGGTGCGTTCCAGGGAACACGACGGAAGGTCGTCAGGATGACCGCGCCATAGCCGCGGTCGCGTCCGGCTGCACACACTTGCCGAACCAGGCTCGCACCGATGCCGCGCCGTCCGTACTCCGGAACCACATCCAGCTCACCGAGCAGCAGATCCTTGCCGAGCGTCTCGCAATAGGCAAAGCCGACGATCTCTCCGCCAGGGCCTGTACTGGTCGCAGACACGTGGGCCACCCAGAGCAACCCAGCTCGGAACGCGGACGCCAGCTCTTCGGGGGTGGTGACATCGGCGAGCATCGCTTCCTGGACCCCGAGGGCTCGAAACCGCTCGCCGGCACGGCGCTCGATGGCCGGCAAGGCAGGAAGGTCACCCTCTACTGCCAGACGGACATGGATCGCAGGCGTCACAGTGTTTCACCTCGGCCGCGTACGGCCCAGCTCAGGTCGCCGTGGCGTCGAGCTGTTCCTGGAGCAGCGCGCGCACCTGCTTGGGATCGGCCTTGCCGCCGCTGCGCTTCATGACCTGGCCAACGAAGAAGCCGAGCAGGGCATGCTTGCCGCTCCGGTAGGCGTCGGCCTGTGCCGCATTCTCCGCGATCGCCGCCTGCACCCACGGCAGCAGTGCTGAGGTGTCGTCCACCTTGGCAAGCCCGCGGCGTTCGACGATCGCAGCCGGATCGCCCCCTTGCTCGATCAGCTCGGCCAACACGTCCTTGGCAGCCGCGGCCGTGATCGCATCCCGCTCCACCAGCGCCACCAGGCTGGCGAGCGCCTTACCCTCGATCGGCAGCGTGGCGAGGTCTCGATCGCCGATCAACCCGCGCAGCTCGTTCACGGCCCAGTTGGCGATCCCCCGGGGCGAGGCATCGGCCTCCGCGCCCACGGCGGCGTGGTAGAGAACCGACAACGCAGCGTTCGCCACCAGCACGCGCGCCTCTTGCTCCCCCAGACCGTCTGTCTGGAGACGCCCGAACGCAGCCAGTGCTTCGCCTTCGAGCACCGGTGCCGACGCCTCGCTCTGCGCCTGGGCGCGCTGCGCCGCCTTGTGCGCGGCCTTTTCGGCAGCGCGGGCAGCGGCGGATTCGGCCCGCTCCTGGTCCGCATCGCCGGCGACCTTGGCCCACGTGTCGCGCAGGGTGACGGTGCGATTGAGCACCAGCTTGTCGCCTTTCCGGGCACGATCGGGGTCGACCGCAAAGTAGCCCTGCCGCTCGAGCTGGAAGTGATCACCCTGCTGGGCGCTCACCAGGCCGGGCTCGACCCGGGCGTCGGTCAGCACCTCGAGCGAGTCCGGGTTGAGGTCTTCCCGGAAGTCGTGATCACCCGTTCCCGGCGCCTCGCTCTTGAACAGGCGATCGTAAAGCCGGACTTCTGCCGGTACGGCGTGAGCAGACGACACCCAGTGGATGGTCCCGGGAATCCTGCGCCCATCTGGCGTCGTACCGCCGCGCGTCTCGGGGTCATAGGTGCAGCGCACGCGCACGATGTTGCCGGCGTCGTCGCGGTCGACGCCGGTACAGCGCACGACATAGGCATAGCGTAGGCGCACCTCCCGCCCTGGAGCGAGACGATGGAAGCCGGCGGGCGGATCTTCCTCGAAGTCGTCACGCTCGATCAGCAGCTCACGCCCAAAGGGCAAGGCTCGCGAGCCTTCCTTCGGCACGTCGCGGGGCCAGTAGGGTGCTTCGAAGGTCTCCTCGGTATCGGGATAGTTCTCGATCACCAGCGGCAGTGGACGGAGCACGCCGAGCACCCGCGGCGCCCGATGGTTGAGGTCGTCTCGGATCGAGAATTCGAGCAGCGCGAGATCGATGACGTTGTGGGTCTTGGCCACACCCACCCGCTCACAGAACGCGCGAATCGCTTCGGGCGTCACGCCACGGCGACGGAACCCACTCAAGGTCGGCAAGCGCGGATCGTCCCACCCCGAGACATGGCCTTCGCCGACCAGCTGCAGGAGCTTGCGCTTGCTCATCATCGTGTAACTCAGATTGAGACGCGCGAACTCGTACTGACGGGGCCGCGCCGGCACGCTCACGCGCTCGACCAGCCAGTCGTAGATTTCCCGGTTGTTCTCGAACTCCAGCGTGCACAGCGAGTGCGTGATCTGCTCGATGGCATCCGAGAGGCAATGGGCGAAGTCGTACATCGGGTAGACCGCCCAGGCATTGCCCGTGCGGTAGTGCGTGGCGTGACGAATGCGATAGAGGACCGGATCCCGCATGATCATGTTGGCGGCACCCATATCGATCTTGGCGCGCAAAACGTGGCTACCATCCGGAAACTCGCCCTCGCGCATACGCTCAAAGAGGTCGAGATTCTCTGCCACCGAGCGTTCGCGGAACGGGCTCGGCGTGCCGACCTCGTCGATCGAGCCGCGGTTCTCGCGAATTTCTTCCAGGCTCTGGCTGTCGACGTAGGCAAGCCCCTTCTCGATCAGCTCTACCGCGAAGCCATAAAGCTGCTCGAAGTAGCCGGACGCGTGGAAGAGGTGCTCACCCCAGTCGAAGCCGAGCCACTGGATGTCCCGCTGGATCGCGGCCACGAACTCGGGGTTTTCGGTGGTCGGATTGGTGTCGTCGAACCGCAGGTGACACCGGCCGCCGTACTCCTCCGCGATCCCGAAGCTCAGGCAAATCGCCTTGGCGTGACCGATGTGAAGGTAGCCATTGGGCTCCGGCGGAAAGCGTGTCACCACCGATTGGTGCTTGCCGCTCGCCAGATCCGCGTCGATGATCTGGCGCACGAAGTCACGCGATCCCGAGCCAGCGCTCGCCAGCGTTCCGCCTGTTCCAACACTGTTCTCGGCGATGTTCTCGGCATCCATGCCGGAAGCTTTGGTGCTCACGATGCGCTCCTACCCCGCACCCACGCGGGAAAGCGGTCAGGCTATAGCAAGGACGCGGCGGAATCCAACGATCTGATCCAACTCGCTCGCCGCGATTTCGTTGGGCCTCCACGGTCGATCGACCGAATCGCTAAGCCATCGCCACGCCATCGCCACGCCATCGACCGGCTGCGCAGCGAGCACAATCCGTCGGGATATCATTGCTGGCAGCCCATGAGTGAAGACGGAAGATCTTCATCGGATCATCGCGAGATCGACCGATCACCGAAGGAGCCACCCTCCGAAGGCGCAGCACCGCAGGCTGATTCTGCGCCGATCGGCATACTGCGCCTGATCGCCACGCTGCAAGGCGTGGCCGGCGCCTACTTGGCGATCAGGCTCATTCTCAACTGGTGGACCCACACGCGGGGCTCATCGAGTCTCTTCGAGTCGGCTGATTCCTATCAGTTGATCCCGAACGTCATCTCGTACCTATTCGCCTGCCTGGCGATGGTTGGCTGCTGGTTCGTATGGATTCGACACCCGGCGGGGCTGGTGTTGTCCCGCATCGTCTGGGCGATGCAGATTCCCTATTTCCAGGCCTTCACCTGCATGTACCAGGTGCTCTTGACCGGCGGCTTCTACTTCTTGTGGTCCGATGGGCGCTTCGGTTCGGACTGGGCCTTCAGCCCGGCAACAGCACTCGGCTGGAATCTCGAGCTACCGGCGAGCTACTTTGGCATCAATGTTGTCGCACTCGGCTTCTTCGCCATCTTCCAGATCTCTCGATTCGAGCACACCGACACTTAGCCGTCTGTAGCAAGACGCTCGCCGCGATCGTCATGCGCGGAGGTGCTGCTCGGCGAAGGCTTCGAGGGCTTCTTCGAAAAGCGCCATCGGGGGGCGGACCAGCCCAGCACCGATCTGGCCGATTCCGGCTTCTTTGTGGGCGATACCGGTGTTGACCCGCGGCGTGATGCCGAGCTCGACCACACGGCGAATGTCGATCCCCACAGGGGTGCCGCGGAAGTCGAGAGGCGGAATGGTGAAGTGATCGTGCTCGCCGACGGTGATCTCGTACATCTCGAGGGTCGCTGCGATCGCATCGCGGGGCGCGCCCGACACGAAGCGCACGATGGCGGGCGCCGCGGCCATGGCAAAGGCACCGAAGCCCGCGGTCTCGGTGATCGTCGAATCGCCGATATCGGGGTTGGCGTCGTCCGCCGAGAAGCCTGCGAAGTAGAGCCCTTGCGGTGTGGCGCAGGGCGCGGTGAACCAACGATTGCCGAGCCCGGATACGCGGATGCCGAACTCGGTGCCGTTGCGCGCCATGGTGCTGACCACGGTGGAACCAGGCACATCATGCGCGGCATCGGCCATCGCCTTGGCCGCAGCCATCACGGGATTGAGCACGGACAGCGCGTTCTCGCCCAGGAAGGCAAGAACCCGAGCCAGCGCATCGCCTGTGGCGTCTCGTGCGACGCGAACCAGCGCCGGTGCCAACCTGGTGGCGAGAAGGATCGAGCCAGCTTTGTTGCGGTTGTGTCCTTCGTCGCCCATGTGGAGGGCTTCGGCGAGCAGGGCACGAAGGTCGATCGCCTCGCCGCCCCCCGCGTCGCCCTTCGACAGCGCCGACGACAGCATCGGCGCCATGGTGCCGTTCAGGAAACGCAGCCGATCCAAGACCTCGTCGTCATAGGCGCCGTAGCGCAGCACCTTGCCGTAGCCCTCGTTGAGCGTCGAAAAGGTCTGCCCGCCGTGGGTGTCGTCCTCGACCACCCAGACTGCCATCGACGACGACACCACCCCGGCCATCGGGCCGACCGTTTGATGATCGTGGCAGGGCGCGAAACGGATATCTCCCGAGGCCGCCAGCTCCGCGGCCTCGTCGGCGTCTTGGGCCAGACCCTCGAAGATCAAGGCACCGATGATGGCGCCGCGCAACGGGCCGGACATTCGTGGCCACGCAATCGGCGGCCCAGCATGCAGCAGCAGATCCTTGGTCAACCCGGGAATCACATCACCGGCCGTTGCCACATCGACCAGCCGGGGTCGTGACGCGACCATACGCCCAACGGCTGTTCGGTTGGCTTCGTCGATATTCGGCCGCGTGGCCTCGGTAGCGTCGTCGTTCATGGCGATCTCTCCGCAGGCTCCTAGGCAGACACGTCGGGGGCAGGCTGATCAGAGGCCAGCACGTCGAGAAGGGCCAAGAGCCGGGCATCCCCGCCCGCCGGCGGGCGCCAGGCGACGTGCACAGCAGGCGCGCCCTGAGCGACGAAGCTCTGGTGGAACGACTCGAGCCCGACGTTGATCACCTGTGGCGGACCGAGCGGTGTGGGCTCGGCAGCCACGGGCGCCGCGTCGGGCTGTGGGTCGAAAGCGGGGCTCGCGGCCGTGCGCCGGACGATGGCTTCGAGCGCCGGACCGAGCCGCTCGAATACGTGGGCGCCCGCTGCGGCGAGTCGGTCGATCTGGTCCCTGCGGCCCTGTGGATCATCCTCGGTCCCGACCACCACGACGAGGATCTCGAGATCGGCACGCCGCGCCCGGATCTCCTGAATGGCCGGCGCCAAACGCTCGGCGGGATCCGCCTCCGAACCAGTGCCGAGTACGACGTCGAGCAGGATCGTCGACACGGTGACGTCCGCTGCTTCGATCTGCAACCGTCGCAGGCGCAGGTCAGGATCGATCATCGGATGCAAACGGCCAACGGTCAGGGTGTCGTCACCCATATCGAGCACGGTGTGACCCGTGCTCGTCGACGGGTCGTCGATTGCTTCGACCCCCTCGAGCGAGAGGTTGGCCCGCAGCGGCAGGAAGAAGCGTAGCTGCGCAAGGGTTTCGAGTGCCAGGGTGCCGCCGGCGAAGAGCGCACGCAAGAAGCCACCGGGCGCTGCCGGCAGCCGGCAGGGCATGGTCGTACGCGAGGTGACGGTCACCGCCGCCTTCTCCTCGTCCGCGGCCAGCGATACAGCGAGGTCTGCTGCTTGCTCGAGGCCCGCGGCGAAGTTCAGATTGGTCACCCTGGCCACCGGCGGTATGGTGCCGAGGAAGCAGATTACGACCGGCTTGGGGACCGCCCGCGCTGCTGTCACCAGCGCGCGGGCCACGGCGGCATCCGGTGGCTTCGAGACCAGGACGACGACCTGAGTCGCCGGATCCGCTGCCAGCAAGCGAAGCGCTGCCAGGGCCGAAGCACCACCAATCTCGCGCGAGAGATCCCGGCCACCGATTCCGATCGCGTGCGAGACGCCGGCACCGAGATCGTCGATTCGACTGGTGATCGCCTGAAGACCCGTTCCCGAAGCTCCTACCAGACCGATGCAGCCGGCCCGAACCCGATTGGCAAAGCCGAAGCCGATGCCGCCCAGGATGGCCGTGCCGCAGTCCGGCCCGAGCACCAAGCGGCCCCGCGCCGCGGCACGGCGCTTGAGCAGGCGCTCGTCCGCCACCGAGACATTGTCGCTGTACAGGAAGATGTCGAGACCGGCCTCGAGCGCATCGTGTGCGACCCGCGATGCCCAACGACCCGGAACCGAGATGGCTGCCCACCGAGCGTCCGGCAGACGTCGACAAGCTTCGCGCACGCTGAAAGGAGCCGGCAGATCGTCCTCGTGGCTCGCCGAGGTTCGTTGACCCAGCAGCTCATCGACCCGGTCGAGAGCCGACTCTCCGGCAACGCTGTCGACAGCCCGGACCACCAGCAGCAGATCATCCGCGCCCGTGGCCTCGAGCCCTTCCGGCAGCATGTCGCTGGCGGCGAGCAAGGACAGGTTGGCAGCGGTCGCCATGACCGCCGAGCAGTCCTCGATGCCAGGCTCGGCGCGCAGCGCCACCTGAAGCTGCATGAGGACGATGGAATCCAGATAGGCCCCGCGCCGCAGGCGATGACTCAGGATCATGCCGTGAGTGTCGGGGCGGGGCATAACAGTCTTGGATCGGCTCGCTCAGTCGAGCGCCCGAGAAACCGCTGCCGCCCACGCCATGAGTGATTCGTCGCTCCCATGACGCGCGACGAGCTGGACCGCCAGCGGTAGACCCTCGTCATTCTCGCCTTCGGGGATCGAGATCGACGGCATGCCGGCATGGGTCCACGGCAGACTCATCACGGGATCGCCGGTCGAATCGAGCCCCGCCGGGGCGGCACCCGGAGCCGAGGGCGCTATCCAGACGTCGATCTCTTCGTTCTCCATGGTGAATTCGAAGATCGCTCGCAAGGTCGAGCGCCCGGCGCGCATGGTGTCCAGCTCCGCGCCCGGCACCGCTTTCCCGCGCCGAATCAACGACGCGGTTTCGTCGCGATAGAGATCGCCGTGGGCATCGAACCACTTCTGGTGTGCCTGCGCCGCTTCCGCTGCAAGCAATCGGCGATGACGCGTCTGGACGTCTTCGAAGTCATCGAGCCCGTGCACACGCTTGACCTCGAATCCGCACTGCCCGAGCCAGGCCGTAGTCTCGTCGAGCTGGCGTCGCCCGTCACTGGCCACCGCATCGAGGTACGGCCCTTCGAGCACGCCAAGGGTCGGACGTTGATCATCGCCTAGCTCGGCGAGCGCCTTGGAGGCCTCCCAGCCATCCACCCAGACCGAGCCTGCGTGAGCGATGCCCGCGACATCGCTGGCAAACCAGCCAACATGGTCGTAGGAAGGCGCGAGGGGAATCATCCCCTCTGTCGAGACCCGGCCGAAGCTCGGCTTGAATCCGAATACACCACAGTAGGCCGCCGGCCGGTTGATCGAACCGATCGTCTGACTACCCAAGGCCAGGGGCGTCATGCCAGCAGCGACCGCTGCGGCCGAGCCGCTCGACGAGCCACCCGGCGTGTGCGCTTCGTTGTGCGGATTGCACGTCGGCCCAGGCGCGAAGTAGGCAAACTCGGTGGTTGCGGTCTTGCCGAGAATCAAGGCACCCGCGGCGCGCAGCTTGCTGACGACGGGGCCCTCCTTGCCTGCGAGGGCGTCGGCCGGCAGCTGGCTGCCCGCCTTCGTCGCGAAGCCGTCGACGTGAAAGATGTCCTTGACGCCGACGGGCACGCCGAAAAGCGCGGGACGCGTTGTCGGGTCTTCGAACCGGGACGCGAGCGTCTCGGCGTCTTGGCGTAGCCGCGCGAATCGCTCCGGCTCTTCCACCCAGGCATGCAGACTGCCTTCCCGTTCGGTGAAGCGCTCTTCGAGGGAATCTAGGTAGGTTGTGAGGGGCAGCTCCCCGGACCGTAGGTCCGAAGCGAGCTCGACGAGGCCGCGATCCATAGTGGGCGATCCTTCTTTCATTCCAAATTGAAGCGCTCGCGCGCTGCGTCCATGACCGACTCGTTGATTTCCGTGAATCCTTGCTCGACTGCGAACTGCTCGATGCCTTGCTGTGCCATCGGACGAATGTAGATCGGGATCCCCTCGAGACGCGCCCGCGCACCCTCCGACCAGCGAATGCTCTCGCCCTCGGCCGACTTCTCCATCTCCGTGACCATGCCCGAGAACGGACATCCGCCCTGCGCAGCGCGATCACCCGCTCCAGGCGCGATCGAGATGCCGAGAGAGGTGACCGCTTGGGTTTCCATCGGGTTGGTCAGCATAGCAATCTGATGGAAGCAGTCTGGGCACTCGAAGACCGCGGTGATCGAACCTTCGTCGGGCCCTTCGGTGCGCTCGAGCTTCATCGCGGTATCGCAAACGATGCACAAGAATTTCACGCGGCCTCCTGATTCATGAAGCCTCCAGGGATTCGACCAATCTGTCGGCTGCCTCGCGTGCACCGGGGATGCGAACCTGCTCGAGCGCGTCCGCGGGCCAGCCTTGATCGCACCACCGAGCAACCTCCGGATCGAATGGTAGCTGCCCCAGACACGGCAACGGTACGGGTGCCGAGACACCTGCTTGAAGATCTTGCGACCTTTCCGAGGGTGGGAACAGCGGCAGGATCTCGCCGGTCGCTCGGTTGTGATAGCCCACCATGTTCTCGAGGTAGCCGAGCAATCTGGCATTCGCGTCCCGCAGTGCAGTGATCGAACGCGAAACCACGCCCCGTGCCAGATCGCTCGGGATGGTCACCACCACGAAGGCGGCAGCGGGCCCCAGGAACGATGCGAACTGCGCCGCGCGATCGGCGCCGGGGGGCAGGTCCACCAAGAGCACATCGAGCTTGCCCCAATCGACGGCGGCGACCAGCTGACCCAGGGTCGCGAACTCACGGGTCGCGCGCCAGACGTGGTCATCGCCGGTGGCGACCGTGGCATAGGACGTGGTCGCAGCGCGCTCGAGAAAGCTCCCGAAGCTGACCACACCGAGCCCATCGGGGCGACAAGGCAGGGCCAAGCCGTCGCGGCCCGGAACCCATGGCGCCCCCTCGAGCCCGGCCATCTGCGCCTGACAAGGACCGTTGAGATCGGCATCGAGGATCGCCACCGACCGGCCCGTGGCCACCAGTCCCTGGGCCAGCATCATGGTTGCGGTCGACTTGCCGACCCCGCCTTTACCCGATGCGATCGCCACGCGGCACTTCACCCCAGCGAGCGCGGCTTCGATTGCCTGCTGCTGAGCCGTTACCTGAGCGATGACGCCCGAGCCGCCATCGCCGACAATGTCTTGGTACCGTTTCATGGCCGGATCCGAAGTATATGTCGAGCGGGCGGGCCCGGCAGCCGTCGAAGCCACGGACTTCATGGCTTGGTCGACCGATCTTTGCCGCGTCTTTGCACAGCCCGGCCTCCGGCACCCGGTATGACGCTCGCCCGACGAGCTCGGGCAGCCGTGTCTTCAGCCGAAGCGCGTGGCCAGTACCTCGATCAGCAGCTGGACCGCCATGTGCTGGGTCAGCTCGGCATGATCCAGGTAGGGATTGACCTCCACCAGGTCGACACCGACCAGGGTTCCGCGCTCGGCCAGCGCGCCCGCGATCTTCTTGACCTGGGTGAAAGTGAGCCCTTCGGCTTCCGGACTCTCGGTGCCCGGGCAGATCGAAGGATCGAGCCCATCGATATCGATACTCAGGTAGTAGTTGCCGAGGTCTTCCGGAATGTCGGCGAACAAGGACTCGACGCCGCGCTCGAAGACATCGTAGTTGGAGAACACCAGATTGCCGTGGTCTCGGCTCTCGCGCAACTCTTGATCGGTCGACTTGATGCCGCGGATGCCGAAGCTCAAGATCTGCTCGACGAAGGGCAGCTCGTAGGCACGCCGGAACGGACTGTTGTTGGTGAACCGAAGGCCCATCAGCTCGTTCTTGTAGTCGAGGTGTGCATCGATCAGCACGATCCGCAGGGGGCCGAAGCGTTCGAACGCCCGAAGCACAGGATAGGAAATCGCGTGATCGCCGCCCAGCGCAACCGGCAGCGCGCCGGCATCGAGGATGCCGGCCACCATCGTTTCGACCAGCTCGAAGTTTCGCTCCCGGTTGAAATAGGTCACGTCGGCGTCCCCGCAATCGGCGATGCGAACACCCTTCATGAGATTGCGGCCACGGTTGATGTCGAAAAAGCCGGGCGAGTCGGGTTTGCCGAGGAAGCCGAAGCGCGTCGATGCATCACGAATCGCCCGCGGTGCCTGGCGCGACCCCGGGCGCATGGCGGTCGCCTCGTCGTAAGGAATGCCGAAAACGCCTACATCCGCATCGAGGCGAGAGAGATCCGGTTCGAAGGGCGCTTTGCAGAACGTCGCGATACCCGTGTGGGGCATCGATGTCGGTTGGTAAGCCATGGAAGCCTCGCGGACTACGGGAGCCCCGTATGATGGTGAGTCGAAGACGATGGGCGCGACGGTCGATCATGCGAGCCAGCGGTAGCATGACCTGCATGCCTGCTCGTGGCAGGATACGGGCATGGCGCCCGAGAGGACTGCTGACCCAGAGAACGAACCATGGCCGCGCTCGAGATCCTGCTCACCAAACGACCGGACGGCGGCGCAGTCCTTCGCTGCCAACGCGTGGACGGCTCAGAGACCTGTCAGCGCCATCAAGGTCCTCGTGCCGCCTTCTTCCCGTTCCACGACCTGACCCACCTGGCGGTCGAGACGGAGTTGGGCTTTCGGCAAGGCTTCTATGGCTTGATCGCCCAGGGCTGGGACATCGAAGATACGACGGGAAAGGGAAGGCATGGAGCGATTCCCGACGAGACGGCAACGGTCGAGCACATCGTCGGTTGGCTGGACGCGGAGCGCGCGAGCGGCACGACATGGACCGCGGCCGAGCTCAACGAACATTCGAAGCTCTTTGCGGCCAACAGTGGTCGTGGGGATCCGGATGCCGTCACGGACAGCGCGCTCGAGCGCATACGAGCGCGGATCCACGATCTTTTCACCCGTTGGCAGGCAACACTGCCCGGCGAGACGCTCAGCTTGACGTTTTGATGGACATCACGCTCGCGCCATGCTGACGTGATCTGAGCGGTACCATCAGCACCCCGAAGGGATTACGCGCGCAGCGGGCTCGAACTGGTTAGACGTTGCCTCGGCAAGCGCCCTGCCTAGCCGGCTTCCTACCGCGCGGGAACGTCCCTTCGGCCGCGCTCGCCAAACGCGCAATGACACGCACTCACTACAACACCGAGGAGGTCGTCACCATGTTCCGACTCCGAGAGCTCGTTCCCCGTGCATGCCTCGGCCTGCTCCTGACCCAGGCCGCCGTCGCCGAGGTCACGGTCGTCGACATTGCGGACCTCACGACGGACGACGGCACCTTGCTTCGGGCCCACGGCTCGGCAGGCAACGGCACGTCCGGGGTGCCGATCGCTGGCGGCTTCGATTGCGACGGCGACAAGGTGCTGGACTTTGCGATGTCGGCCATGCGCGCAGATCCCCTGGGACGCACCACGGCCGGCGAGACCTATCTGATCTTTGGCGACGGCACGACCGAAGGCGTTCTCGACACCGCGGGCTTCGACGGCGACATTCTCAAGATCGCGGGAGACGGCATCTCGGAAACGGCCGGCTCGGAAATCTGGATGGATGACGTGACCGGTGATGGCCTCGGCGACCTGCTGATCTGCCGCCAGAATTTCTCACCGACCGTGGCCCGTCGGGGAGCCGGAGCGCTCAGCATCATCGTCGGCAGCCCCGCGCTACGCATTCATGCTCAGAGCTTGCAATACCTCGACCTGCGGAACCCACCAGCGGGCATTGCCATCACCACGATCATCGGCAATGGCGAGACCGACCGATTGTGCATCTGGGCCCGCACCGGCGATGTGACGGGCGACGATGTCGCGGACATCGTCATCGGATCCGACCAGGAAGATCTCCCGGGCTCCGACCACGCCGGGACGGCCTACCTGGTCCGCGGCGGCAGCCACCTCGCCGCCGGCTCGACTGTCGACCTCGCGAGCTTCGGCACCACCGCCCTGGCGGGCGATATCGCGCGCATCACCCCTCCGGCATCGGCTTCGGCGGAAGAGTTCCACTTCGGCGGTACGGTGCAGATCGCTGACCTCGACGGCAACGGCCTCGGAGAGGTGTTGATCGCCGCGACCCTCAATCGTGCGGGAGCTGCCCTCGCCCCGAGCGGAACCGGCGGACCGACCCATGCGACTGGCGGCACACCGGAAGGCACGCTCTACATCGCCTGGGACGACAACTTCACGGGGGATCCGTGGGTTCCGGGATTTAGCTTCGCGATCGATTCGTCGCCCGGCAGTCGCACGATTCTCGACGGCGGTGCCTCGAATGTGTCGTTTGGCGAAGAGATTCTCGGTGGTCTCGACTACGACGGCGACGGCGAGCCCGACCTCTTCATCGGTGACCTCGTCGCGTCGCCCAGCGGCCGCACGCGCGCCGGCATCGGACACGTCTTCTATGAGGCACGTGCTCTCAAGGGCCTGGTGGTCGACCGCGACGCCCTGCCGGCATCGATTCGCCGCAGCAACGTGCTCGGCGCCGCCGCGGGTGACATCTCGTCCGACACGGCCATGCATGGAGACTTCGATGGCGACGGCATCGCCGATCTCGCCACCGGTTCCCCTCACGCAGAGCCGCAAGGGCGGGTCAGCGCCGGTGTCGTCGACGTGTTGCATGGCCAGTCCGGTGGCTGGCCGAACCCCATTGACCTGGCCGCACCACCCGCCACCATGCGCATCACCCAGTACCATGGCGCCAACGGCCGCAACGGCAGTGATCGCGGCGACACGCTCGCCTACAGCGGTACGGCGGCCGACGTCGACGGAGACGGCCGCACCGACCTGGTGACCAACGAGATGGTCGGCAATGGCATCGCGCCCGGCGCGGTCGACGTCGGCAATCTGATCATCCTGAGCGGCACCCTGAGCGCCCTCTTCGCCGATGGTTTCGAGTCAGGCGATACGTCGGCCTGGTCGGCTACGAGCCCCCAAGCTCCGCTCGCGCCTCCAACAAAACGTAGCCCACCGTCTCCATAGCGCCAGCGATGCGGTCGACCCGCGCCGCGAAGAAATTGTGCAGAAGCTGAGCGGGCAGCGCCACTGTCAAGCCGGCCGCGGTCGTGGTCAGCGCCTGTTTGATGCCCAGCGCGACGATTTCTGGATTGGCCTGGCCAAAGCTCGCCAGCGCGCCAAACGAGAGAATCATGCCGACCACCGTGCCCAGGAATCCAAGTAGCGGTGCCGCGACCGCCACCGCGGAGAGCACGCCGAGCCGCCGCTGGAGATGACGGAGCTCTGTTGCTCCTTGGCGCTCGATCGCCTTTTCGATGCGCACGGCGGAACCGTCGAACCGCCGCAGCCCCGAGCGGCCGACACGGGCCGCAGCACCACCGAACTCGTCGCAGATGCGAATCGCCTCAGCGGGCGATCGACGGCGCATCAAGGCTTGTTCGATCTTGCGCACGAGCGGCGCCACGTCGACTTCGGCGCGACGCATCACAAGGGCACGCTCGATCGCCGTGGCGACGACAAGGACCGAGAAGACGAGCAGGATCCACATCACCGTGCCGCCTTCATGCATGAGGCTCATGAACGTAAGCTTTTCCATGGTGTTTATCTCCTTGGATAGCTTTGGACTCGAGCCAGCGCCAGACGGTTCCGAAGCGCCCTAACCGGACACGCGCTCGACCAGGGCGGCGATCCCCAGGCCGCCGGAGATGCAAAGGGTGGCGATGCCGTAGCGCCCATCGCGTACGGCGAGGCCATGGAGCAGCGTCACCAAGATGCGCGCGCCCGTGGCACCGATCGGATGCCCCAGGGAGATGGCGCCACCGTCAGGATTGACCCGCGCGGGGTCGAAGGGCAGGTCGCGCAGGCAGGCCAGGACCTGGCAGGCGAATGCCTCGTTGAGCTCGATCTCGTCGATGTCCTCGAAGCCCAAACCATGGTCGGCCAGGAGCTTCTGCACGGCGGGAACGGGTCCGATACCCATCACCCGTGGCTCGACACCCACGGCGACGAAGCCGCGCAAGAAAGCCGCGATCGCGAGCCCCTGCGCCCGGGCGACCGAAGCGCGGGCGACGATCAGGGCGGCGGCACCGTCCGTGATGCCGGAGGCGTTGCCCGCGGTCACCCGTCCGTTGGCGCGAAAGACTGGCTTCAACTTGGCCAGCCCTTCCGCGGTCACGCCGTCCCGCGGATGCTCGTCCACCAAGATCTCGCGCATCTCACCGCGTGCTGACCGGCCCGCGGGCACCGCCACCGGCACGATCTCGGATGCGAAACGTCCACGGGCCCGGGCCGCTTCGCAGCGCCGTTGGCTCTCAGCCGCCCACGCATCCGACGCCACACGATCGATGCCGGTGTCTTCCGCCAGCTCCTCGGCGGTCTCGCCCATGCGCAACTCCGAGATCGGATCATCGAAGCCGTCGCGGTACATGCCGTCGACCACGGGCTGGTGCCCCATCCGAAAACCCCGCCGGAACGTCGGCAGCAAGAACGGTGTGTTCGACATCGATTCCGTGCCCCCGGCGAGCACGATGTCCGCCTCCCCGAGCCAGATCGCCCGGGCCGCGCACAGCACCGCCTGCAGCCCAGAGCCACACGCCTGGTTCACCGTGAAAGCGGGACTCGAAATCGGGAGGCCAGCACGCACCGCCACCTGACGCGCCGTATTCGGACCCCCACCGGCCTGGCGGGCGTGGCCAAAGACCGCCTGATCGACACGATCGGCATCGAGCCCAGCTCTCTCGAGACTGGCTCGCGCCGCCGCCGCACCAAGATCCGCCGCCGAAAGCGGCTCGAGGACCCCACCGAACTTGCCGATGGGTGTTCGCACCGGCGCACAGAGAACCAACTCGTCGCGTTCCACCATGTGCGAAGCGTACCGGAATTCCAACACGAGAACGGGCCAGCCTCTGGCGACCGAGACGTGAGGCCGAAGGCTTGATCCCCACGCGATCGGTGGTGGGCTGCCCCCCAAGCGCGACGACCCTTGAGGATGAGGTCGCGCGTCGCGCGGACAGACCGTGCCACCGATGGGGGGCTGGAACTGGCCCCCATCGAGATATCGGGCTGCTAGGGCGTTCCGATCAGCACGAATCCGGCCCAGAAGCGCGGGTGGGCGTACGACACCTTTCGCGCTCGATGTACCAGCCGCGCTTCGGTCTCCTCGGCGAAAAGTGCCACCCGGGCGACCCGCAGCGCCTCGTCATAGTCGCTGCCGGTCGCGGCCTGGCGATAGAACGTCTCCATCAGCAGCGGCGTGGAGCGATCGTCGACATCCCAAAGCGACACCGCGACCGACGAGGCACCGGCGAAGAGAAACGCCCGGCTGAGCCCGATGATGCCCTGTCCGCGCTGCAAGCGTCCACGCCCGGAGCGGCAGGCGGAGAGCGTCACCAGCTCCGCGGCCAGCCGGAGGCGAAGAATCTCGTTGGCCTGAAGAAGACCGTCCTCGCCGCCACCAGCATCGAGCAACACGCCAGAGCTCATGGGTAGGGCATCGTCGACCAGGCCATGCGTGGCCAGGTGCAGGAAACGAAAGCGCCCGGCTTCGGTCTTGAACCGCAGCTCGCTTGCCTCGGCGCCCAGAAGCGAGAGCGTGCTCGGAACGAGGGCAGCGATCCGCTCGACCTCGTCCTGCGTGTGAGCGAGGGGCGCCAATCCGCGCAGATGCGTGCTGCGCATCTCGGCCGACAGCACTTCCGCGGCACGCGCCGCCGGCGCCTCGAAGGACGGCGCCAGGGCCAGCAGTCCGTCGCCGTCCGAGGTCGGCTGACGATTCCGCGCGCGTTTGCGAATCGCCAGGAAAGTGCCGGCCGATGGGCTGTAGGCGAGTGCCTTCTCGAGCCCCAAGAAGGTGCAGCGGCGGTAGGCGTCGTGAACGGCAGTGCCGACCGCGGCATCTTCGTCACAGGTCTGGATCAGGGCTTCGAACGGCAGATAGTGAAGCTCGGCATCCGGAATGACGATCAAACGCCGCGCCGCCTTGGCCCAGTCCGGCATCGGCTCGATCAGCCAGCGGTACAGCTCGCGCCCACCCGCGATGTGGCGATGCTCCTGGCCCCGAATCGCCAGATCCTCGGCACGTCTCGGGAATCGCAAAGGCTCGAGATAGTCCCGAACGGCTGCGGCGAGCTCCGCCTGGCTGAGGGGGACCTGAAACAAGATCCGGTTGTCGGCACCGATCACCCAGACCAAGGTCCGCGCCTCGGAGACCCAATAGGCCAACACGACCTCGTCCGGCGCCAGGGCCTCTTGGAGGTCGCTGATGTCGCCGATGGCGCCGCGCGCGCGCCGATCGGCCACCGCGCCGCGCCCGTCACCGTTCTCGTCACCGCGGCCCTCCCCACGCTGCGCCGCGCGCAAGCGGTCGAGCTCGATCTCGAGGGCCTCGAGCTCCCGTCGCACCGTCGCCCGGCCGTCAGCCGTCGTCTGTTCCTGGAGCGCGAGGCGGGCCGCGCCGAGCGACTGGACGACCGCACGCTGCTGGGTCGCCAGGCCCGCGTGGGCCGCGGATGCGGGCATCCCAGACCCGGGAGCTCCCCCGGAAACAGACTCGGTCGCGCGCAGCATCTCGAGGAACGAGCGCGCCCGAAAGCGCTCCGCGACGTTGAAGGCCGAGCGACTGTCGCTGGTGTCGACCAGGAAGCGAATCAGGCGATCGTAGACCGCGACTTGCCGTGCCAGGTAGGCCGTGCGCTCTTCCGGCGTTCCCGCGATCTGCGACCGCGCGCGCTCGATGCCTTCGAGGGCGCGCCACAGGTCTTCGAGTGCCGGCCGCTTCTCGCCGAGCTGCCACGACACGTCGGCAATGTTGCAGTAGGCGAAGTTCACGAAGCGCAGATCACGCTGCGCCTTGGACTCGGCCAGTACCCGACGGTAGGCCGCGCGCGCGGCTTCGAGCTCGCCGAGCTGGTGCAGCGCATAGCTCTCGTTGGCCATGGCACCGAGGCGGCGCCCGGGGTCCTCAGCAAGCGCCACGGCGCGGGCCGCGAAGTCCGCCGCGCGATCCCACCGGGCATCCAGACCCGCGAGCGCGCTTCGCTCCGCCCAGACCTTGGACAATCCATCACGATCTTCCGCATCGGCATAGATCCGGTAGGCCCGATCGAGGGCCCCTTCGGCGTCTTCGACATCCTGGGTCGCCCGCATGCCCTGGGCCAGCCGAATCAGTGCACGTCCTTGGAGCGCGGTATCGATGTCGGGCGGCAGCGACGCCACCGACTGCTCGATGACCGCCCGACCCCGGCGCATGGCCCCGGCCTCGAGCAAGACCAGGCCAATCTCGAGGCCCACCGTCGCTTCACCGATGGCGTCGCCCGCGGCGGCGAGCTGCTCGGCAGCCGCTTCCAAGTTGGCCAGGGCGTCGTCGTAGCGCGTGGCACTGAATGCTTGCCGACCGCTCGCCACGAGCAGGCGGGCTTCTTCTGTCGCGTCCTGCGGCCACGCCGGCACGGAGAAAAGGACGAGCACGGCCGCGATGCCGAAACCAACGCGGCCGTTCATGGCGTGTCGAGACGTGCGAGCTCGGCGCGAACGGCGTCTGTGGACAGTCGCTTGCGCGCGAGCAGATCGCGCGCAAGGGCTGTGCGCTCCGGTGACGGCGTAGGGATCTCGGCGAGGGCTTCGAGGGCCGGCGCATCGAGCCCATGGGAAGCGAGAACCACGGCGCGCAAGAAGGCCACGTCGCCGGCTGCCGCGAGCTCGTCTGCCAGGCGCGCCGACGCCTCCTCACGCAAGACCTTGAACGGGACATAGGCCGACGCCAGCCACTCGCCCGCCTGCTGGACGTTGACCTTCCAGGCGTAGGCCTCACCACGCTTCAGCGCTGGTGAGGACGACGGTACCCTCGCCGACCAACGCCCCGCCCCATCGGACCCCATGTCAGCCGTGTCGGACATCTCGACTTCGAGAAAGACGACCGGCTTCTCCTCCAGGTTCACAACCAGGACTTCGACGCGGTCCGGAATCTCCTCCCCCAGCCATCGCCATCGAAACACCGGCCGCGGATCGTCGACCGCCGACCAGCGCGGTACGAGCGGCTCGGGACCGTCGGCCACATCGCCGGTACGCAGCACGGCCGGACCGCCAGGCGTGCCGAATGAATCGAGGTCGACACCACCGGGCCATTCGCCCGACGCCACGCGCGCGGCCGCGCGCAGCAGCCCTGGCTCCACCCCGGCCGCGATCTCGGGCGTGATCCCCAGCGCTGCCAAGGATTCGCCGCCCCGGGGGCCTCGCAGTTGCGTCCAGGCGAGGCCGAGCGCGACGACGACCAGCGCCGCCAGGGCCAGCCAAGTGGTCCGCTCGGAGGCTCCGCGTTTGGGCACCGCGGCGGGAACGAGATCGTTCGCTGCCGCAGGTCCGGGCACGGGCTCGGCCCCATCCTCCGCGAGGACGGCCTCGGCTAGGCCTGCCGCGTTCGCCATCACTTCGCGACACGGAGCACAGATCGCGAGATGCGCTTCGAGCGCGTCATGTGCCTCGGCGTCGAGCGCGCCGTCGAGGTACTCCGCCAGATCGACCGGATCAATGTGGGACCCGTCGTTTCGATTGCCCGCTGCGCGCAGCGCGGACCGCACGCCCGATGGCAGGCCCAGCTCATTCTGCAAATCGTCCGTCATGCAGATCTCCCGGGCGTAAGCTTCGCGGCCTCTTCCTCGTAGACTCGCCGCAAGCGACGCGTGGCGTCGTGAAGGGCCTTGCGTGCGGTGGCCGGCTGCATTCCGAGCATGCTCGCGATCTCCTTCGGGCTCTTGTCGTCGACGAATCGCAGGCTGAGGAGCAAGCGGTCGCGCGGGCGCAGTTGGCCGAGCGCCGCCTCGACCTCCCGACACTGCTCCTTGCTCGCCAAGAGGTCCGCCGGCGTCGGTGGCGGAAGCGGCTCCTCCACCGGCGCCATGCGCAGCGTCACGTCCCGGCGCGCCAAGCGCGCCCGCTCGCGGAACCACAGGTTCGAGACGATTACGGTGAGATAGGTGGTCAGACGCCCATTGCCACGCCAGGCGCGAAGCGCGCGGCAATCATGCTCCCACAAGCGCGTCAGGCTGGCCTGCAGAAGGTCTTCCGCGGTTTCCGCGTCGAGACCGAACCGCTTGCTCGCCAAACCGAGGACCAGGCGACGGACGAGCGTTGTCAGCGCTTCGACCGCGCCGACCTCTCCTACGAGCGCACGGCGCACCAAATCCAGATCTTCCGACACTCACGGGATCGTAGCAAAGGAGCCCACCTCTCACGGCACCAGTGCGGACCAGGCGGTCGTGTCACCTCGCTCGAAGCCGTCGGCAAAAACGACGCGCCCGGCCTCGAAGGCGAATCCACGGAAATCCTGCCGAATTTCGATCACCTCGATCTGGTTGCCGGCACCCGGGCCAAAGAGCCCTGACAGGCGAACCTCGAAGCCCGCACCACCGGGCAGCGGCACCAGCTCGATCTGCTGGAAGGTCATCGGATGCCGATCGCCGAGATTGTCGATGCCAACCCCGCTCATCTGGGGCATCAGCTCGATGAAGCCATCGAACTGGCCAGGGGGCGTGCCCGGCGCTCGGATCCCGAGCTGGCCGAGACCAAAGGGGAAGACATCCTGGAACCCGGTGGGGCCTGCCTGCTCGAGCTGCATGGTCAGCAGCTCGGTCTCGATCGGTGGCCCGCCGGGATTGGGCTGGATCTGAACCTGGTACGCCAGGTCAAAGAAGGCGTCAGCCGGGAACGGCGAATCCGGCAACATCTGGAACTGCGCGCGTCCGGAATGCTGATCGAGGGGCGCGAACAGCGGTTGGAGTTGCCCCGGCAGAGGCTGACCTTCGATCAGGATTTGCGGCGGCAGAACCTGCAAGTCGATCAGCGCCCCGAGGCCGTCGATCGGCTCGGCGTCCATGATCAGGAAGCCTTGATTCGGCGCGGGTGGCGGTGGGAACAACACCGCCTGGCCGCCGTCCTCCCAGGCATATTGCGACGGAGACGTGGTGTCCGCCGCCGTCACCAGACCCGCGCAGGCGACGCCACGCGACGCGTCCGAGAACATCCCATCGAGGACCAGCCGGGCCCGGCCACAGCTTCCGTTGGCGCACATGCCCCAGGGCCGAACCAGGAGCTCGAACTCCTCCGAAGCACCCGGTGGCAAGACGATCTGGCGCTCGAGACGGGGGATCGTCGGGTCGAGCGGGTTGGGCGGCAACGGTACGCAGCTGCCGCCCAACTCGTCCGCGAAGGCGATCGGAAAGTGGTCGCCGAGCACTGGATCGGAGACCGAGTAGACACCGGTGCCCGGCGGCATGGGACCGCTGACGGCTGGCAGACGAGAGGTGTTGGCAAGCACAATCTCGAGCAGGCCGTCGAAGCTCTCGGCCGGATCGTTGTTCGTGACACGGTAGGTGTACGAAGCCTGGTCTCCAGGGTGAACGCGCTGGATGGCGAGATCCGGGTCACCCACCAGCTCGAGGTCGATGCGCGGCAGTGACGGATTCCCGGGTGCCGGATCCGCGACGCAGAGCACCGTGTCGGAGGTGGTGGTGAGCTCCATGCCGTCGGCAAGCAGCGCCGTCGCGGTGGCGGTCAAGGTGCAGAGGCGTGGGGGTCCGGCAGGCAGGGTGAACGGCGTGTCGAGTGCCGTAAAGCCGGGGGCGATCGGCGCTGCCAGCAGGCCACCCGTCCCGGTACCTCCGACGTCGCACACCGAGGTCACGTCGATGTCGGCATCGAATGGGCCGGGGGGGCACAGGCCGGCGCCCGCCGGGAAGTCTGAGACGTCAAAGTAGAGCAGCGTCGGTAGATCCACCGCGCCACCACCGGTCAACAGCAGCTCGCTGCTCCCCATCGAAAGCACCAGCGTCTTGGCGCAGAACGGATTCCAGACCGTGCCACCACAGGCCCGCGCCGGGGGCGCCGTCGACAGCACCATCGCGGCCAGGCCAGCAACCGCAATCACCAGACGCCAGGATCGAAAACACCAGATCGTTCGCTCGGTAGTCATCCAAAGAGCTCCTCGGGAGTTGGCCGCGCAGCACCCGCGCGCGTGAATTTGCCCCGTGAGAGTCAATGACCCTGCCGAGCGTTACCTCAGTGAACGAAGATTCTTCGAGACGTGCAAGAACGACCGGGTATGAGGATGCGGGAAGCGCGTATGCCGAGGCCGGGACGATGGCGTGCCCGGGAGGCGAATTCCGGCGCAGGTGCCGAGGGGCGGATCGCAGGGTGAATCCGTACCACGGGGGCGAATCCCGGAGCGCACGCCGGGGGCGGACCGCAGGGTGAATCCGTACCACGGGGGCGAATCCCGGGGCTCACGCCGCTTCGCGTCGCCAGCCCCGGGCTCTACGCATGGGCCCTTTCAGGGCCTCAAGCCAGGGAAGCGTGAAGCCGAGGCCGAGCCTGCGCAGGCGACATTGGGGGAATGCGCGCGTGTGCCGAGATTGCGAGGACAGGCTGTACGCGCGAAGGGGGGCTGGGACAGCCCCCCTTGCAACATCGTCAGAACGGGTTGGTGGCAAAGACCGAGAATTCGGGGATAAAGCCCCGGTCATCGATCTCGAGCGCGCCGACCACGGCGTCGGCGATCTCCGAGGCGCGCAGCTTCTTCTCAGACTGCTGCTGCTCGAAGCCTGCGGTAGCCGCGAACGAGGTCAAGACCTCGCTCGGGTTCACCAGCATCACCCGCACGTTGTGACGCCGCAGCTCGTCACGCCAGCAGTCCGTCATGCCGCGTAGGGCGAATTTGGACGAGCTGTAGGCCGTGGACCCGGCGCCGCCTTTCAGGCCCGAGGTCGACGAGATGTTGATCAGGTTGCCGGAACCTTGGCTGATGAAGTGCTTGGCGGCTTCACGCGCCATCAGGAACGCCCCGAAGACGTTGGTGCGATACACCGACTCCAGCGTCTCCAAGGACATCTCGACCAGCGGCGCAAAGCGGCCGAAGCCGGCGTTGTTCACCAGGATGTCGATCCGCCCGTGCTCGGCAACGAAGTCTTCGACCGTCCGTACGACGTCGGCTTCCACACCGACATCGCCAGCCGCGAAGCCCACGCCGAGCTCGTCAGCGGCTTCGCGCAGCTTGTCTTCGCGGCGGCCCGTGATCACCACGTTCGCACCCTTCTGCGCGAGACTCGCCGCGATCGCCTTGCCGATCCCGACGCCCCCACCCGTGACCAATGCCTTGGCTCCTTCGATCTTCATGCAAATCCTCCCGGCCGTGCGGCTGGACCCATTGGCGGATCTCGGTCCCACGATCCGAGGCATCACAACCGCGCGACCGACCTCGACATTCCCGTCTGGCCCGAAGCAGGCGCTTTTTGTGGTCGCAACCGTCGCCAGCTCGTTCCTCAGGAACCGGCTGTCGCCAACCGTGTGCCGGACCACCGTTGCAGCAACGCGGCAGCCCGGTCCGCTGCCATGGCGCGCGAGGTCCCCTGACCATCTCGCAGCGCCGCATAGGCGGATTCGAGCAACGCAACACCTTGCTCGACATCGCCTTTGGCCACATACGTCGCGCCCAGGATGCTCCGCGCCTGGTGCCGGCGCCAGTGTGGGCCACCTTCCGCGTCTTCCAAGACCTCCGACGCGCGCGCGGCCAGCGGCAGTGCTTCGGCGGCGCGCCCCTCGTCGAGAAGCACATCTGCAAGCAGGAAGAGCACCCGTCCGAGGCCCTCGGACCCTTCACGGCTCGGCGCCGACGCCACCTGTGCTTCGCGAATGGCCAAGGCTTCGCGGAACGTTTGCTCGGCGCGCGCGGAGTCTCCGAGAGCGTGCCAGACCGCGCCCAGATTTCGCAGGTAAAACGCCGTCTCGCGATGGGTCGCGCCCAACGTGGCACGCGCGATCGCCACAGCCTCACGCCCAGGATCCACGGCTCGTTCCGGCTCGCCAAGAATCAGGCTGATCGCCGAGATTGAGCTCAAGCTCGCGGCGACTCGCGGGCTGCCGGTCCCATGGACCTCGCGCCCGAGCTGGACTTCCTCACGAAGGATCGCCCGGGCGCCAGTCAGATCGCCGACATTGGCCAAGAAGTTGCCCAGATTGTTGAGTGCCGCTACCGTTTGAGGGTGGCGTTCACCCTGGACCGAGCGGCGAATCTCGAGCGCCCGGCGAAGCAGGGATTCGCCGCGCGCGGGATCGTCCATGACCGACCACGCAAGACCGTTGAGGGCTGACGCCACGTCCGGATGATGCTGGCCTTGGAGGGGCTCCAAAATCGCCAGGACTTCGGCAAACGTCTTGCCGCTGGCCTCGGTATCCTGCTGTAGAAGCTGGTGCCAGCCGAGCTCCATCGCCGCCAATGCCGCGCGCTTCGAAGCGCCCTCACCATCGACCGACCACGCGAGCTTCACGCCATTCTGGAGCCATCCTTCGGCCTCCGGGCGGCCGTCCTCGCTGCTCAAACGACCGAGCGCGACGGCGATCTTTGACCCGAGCAGAGGATCGCCCGGGCGCCGATCCCAGGCATCCTGCAAGAGCTTCTCGGCTTCGTCGCGATGGCTCCCCTGATCAAAGAGGGCATAGGCGAGGAGAAAGAGACTCTCGGCCAGCCCCTCCCCGGCAGGATCGTCACCACGACGAATGGCCACGGCTGCTCGCAGCAGGCGGATCGCCTCGTCATGGTCCCCAAGGTCCGTGTAGATCGAGCCCAGCGCATCCAGCAGGCTGGCGCGCACCCGGGGTCGATCGACGAAGACGGAATCGATGCGCGACCGGGTCTGGTCGACCATCTCGCGCACGGTGACTGGTGCCCCGGGCGTCCGGTCCGGATCGGCGAGATCGTAGGGGTTCGCCATGCGCACGGCGTCGGTCAGGAAGGTCGTGACGGCCTTCGCATCTTCGTAGGCCGCTTCGACCGCGTCGCGCTCCTGCGCGAGCTGCAGTGCGTGGCGCTCGCGCATGCCGAGAAACGCCACCATCGACAGAATCAGGCCTACCAGCGCCGCGGCGAGCAGTGGATTGCGCCGAGTCCACTTCACCACCCGGTCTGTGGTGCTCGGCGTCTTCGCCTGCACCGGGCGCCCCGCGAGATGACGCTCGATGTCTTCCGCTAGCCGCTCGGCCGAGCGGTACCGGTCGCCGGGGCGTGGCTCGAGACAGCGCAGCACGATGGCGTCGAGATCGCCGTGAAGGCGCCGCAACAAGCCTCGTGGGCTCAGCCCGAGTTGCTCCGCCTGCCCACGGAGCGACGGTGGCTCACGGCGCCTCGCGGCATCGCTCGGCGCGATCGGCAAGGCGTCTCCCCAGGCCGCATGGTCAGCTGCATCTGCGTGACCGACAGACGGGACCACCCCGGTCAGCAGCACGTGCAGCAGGGCGCCCAAGCCGTAGACGTCAGACGCCGTCGACACCGGCGCGCCGCGCCGTTGCTCCGGGCTCGCGTAGCCGGGGGTGAGGAATCGATCTGCCGTCTGTGTCGGTGCATGGCCTGGCTGGGCATCGAGCAGCTTGGCAATGCCGAAGTCGAGCAACTTGGGCACACCATCGTCCGTGACCAAGACGTTCGCCGGCTTGAGATCACGATGAATGACCAGGTGGCGATGGGCGAACTGCACGGAGTGACAGATCGTGGCGAAAATCCGCAGGCGCGCATCGAGCGGCAGGCGGCGGGTCGCGCAGTAGTCCGTCAGCGAGACGCCTCGAACGTGCTCCATGACCAGATACGGAACGCCCTCCTCAGAGGTGCCGCCACCGATCAACCGGGCGATGTTCGGATGCTCGAGCCGCGCCAGGGCCGCGCGCTCGGCATGAATACGTCGACCGAGGGTGGCCGGGGCCTCGGCGTGCGCCAGGACCTTGAGGGCCACTTGTTGGCACACGCCATCGCGGCGGTCCTCCGCCAGGTAGACCCGACTCATGCCGCCCTCGCCGAGAACCTCGATCAGCTCATAGGGCCCGATCGACCGGCCGAGCATCGAGGCGCTCGCCTCCCGCGTCACGCCGGCTGAAGGCACTGGACACGGGTCGTTCGGGATCGGACCTGCCGGGCTGGCTTCTGCCCAGTCGGGTTCTGCTGAAGGGGGGTCCAACGAAACAGGCTCCACCACGGGTTGATCCACCAGGCTCGGCTCGACGTCTCCGGCCAGCAGCTTCTCGACCGCCGCCCGTAGCGCGGTATCGGGACCGCAGGCCTGGCGCACGAATGCATGCCGGTCCGGTACGGGCTGCTGAATCGACGCCTGGAACAACGATTCGGCGTGGCGCCAGAGCTCGACCTCGGACCGCTTCACGGCTTCTCTCCCAGGCGCTGCGCCAGCCACGAGCGCGCGAAGCGCCACGAGCGAATCACCGTCGAGCGCCCGAGACCGAGGGCCGCGGCGGTGCTGTCGACCGACAGGCCGGCGAAGAACCGCAGCTCGACGATGCGTGCCGCCTGCACACGGATCGCCGCCAAATCGACCAGGGCCTGATCGAGCGCCAGGACGTCGAGATCGCGTGGCATGTCGGCCAGATCGAGGTCGGTCGTCGACACGTGAATCGCGCCGGCGCCCCGCTTTCGGCGCAGACGCCGCTTGGCATCGTCGATCAAGATGCGTCGAATCACGGTCGCGCAAACCGCGAAGAACTGATCCCGACACTGCCACGTCACCCGTCGTTGCTGGCTCAGCTTGAGGTAAGCCTCGTGAACCAGCTCCGTGGTGTCGATCCGGACCTGCACCTGCTCATGGCACAGGCGACCATGCGCCAGCTTGCGTAGCTGTGGATAGACCTCTCGAAAGAGCGCTTCTTCGGCCGCGCCGTCGCCAGCTGACCATTCATTCAAGCGCGCGGTGACTTCACCTTGCTGCGTCACGAGCCGACCCCCTCTGCCGCGACCGCGATCGTTTTCGAATCCGTCATGCAGACCCACGATTCAACCACCACCCACTAGCCTATCGCCATAGCTCTAGACTGCCTTACATTGGGTGCCGCAAGCCTCGGCTCGGGGCCGACAGGAGCGCCCCGGCTTCCCAGGCTCGCTGGCGGTAGCCGACGAGGCAAAAGGCTCGTCTCAGCGCGCTTGTCGCGAATTCGTCTTGTCAGGGATTGGTAACGATGCATGAACAACGGACGACCATCGGGTACCGACATTTCCGCATCGTGGCCGACCGCTATACGATCAAGGCCTCGACCTGCCGTCTTGCTTCACCCTCTTGGAGGTTTCCCGTGCGAGCTTTCCGTACTGCTCTCCTCATTGCTCTGTGTGTACTCGTCCTGCCTGTGGTCCTGTTTGCGGAATCCGACGCGAAGGAAAAAGAAGAGGATCGCCATCTCGATGCGTCGACGCTGGCTGGCCTCTCCCTCCGCGGGATCGGCCCGGCACTGACCTCGGGTCGCATCATCGATTTCGCGGTCGACCCGACCAGCCCGAAGATCTACTACGTGGCCGTTGCCTCGGGCGGCGTGTGGAAAACCCACAACGCCGGCACTACCTGGAAACCGATTTTCGACGGTGAAGGCTCGTACTCGATCGGCTGCGTGACCCTCGACCCCAACAATCCCCACACCGTGTGGGTCGGTACGGGCGAGAACAACAGCCAGCGCAGCGTCGGCTACGGCGACGGTGTGTACCGCTCGCGGGACGGCGGCAAGAGCTTCGAGAAGATGGGGCTCGAGGCCTCCGAGCACATCGGCATGATCGTGGTCGATCCGCGCGACAGCAACACCGTCTACGTCGCGGCCCAGGGCCCCTTGTGGTCAGACGGTGGCGACCGCGGCCTCTACAAGACCACCGATGGCGGGGAGACCTGGGAACGCGTCCTCGAGATCGACGAGTACACGGGCGTTTCGGAGGTCATTCTCGACCCCCGCGACCCCGACACAGTCTACGCGGTCGCTTATCAGCGTCGTCGCCACGTGTGGACGCTGATCAATGGCGGCCCGGGCTCGGGCCTTCACAAGTCCACCGACGCCGGTGCCACCTGGCGCGAGATCAACAGCGGCCTGCCTTCGGGCGATATCGGACGCATCGGCCTGGCCTTGGCACCCGCCAACCCCGACGTCCTCTACGCCGTGGTCGAAGCGACCGGCGACGAGGGCGGCTTCTACCGCTCCACCGACCGCGGTGAGTCGTGGTCCCGGCGCAGCGACTACGTGAGCGGCAGCCCGCAGTACTACAACGAGCTCTGGCCCGATCCCAATCACGTCGATCGCGTCTACTCGGCCGACACCTGGCTCCAGGTGACCGACGACGGTGGCGCCAGCTTCCAGGCCGTGCCCGAGAACTACAAGCACGTCGACAACCACGCCATGTGGATCAATCCCGAAGATTCCGACCACCTGCTCAACGGCAACGACGGTGGAATCTACGAGAGCTTCGACCGCGGCGCCACCTGGCGCTACGTCGCCAACCTGCCGATCACCCAGTTCTACAAGATCGCGGTCGACAACGACACGCCCTTCTACAGCGTCTACGGCGGCACCCAGGACAACTTCACCCTCGGTGGCCCGGCGCGCACGGCGAGCCTCCACGGCATCACCAACGAAGACTGGTACGTCACCCTCGGCGGCGACGGCTTCCAGCCGCGCGTCGACCCCACCAACCCCGACATCATCTACTCGCAGTACCAGAACGGTGGCCTCGCACGCTTCGATCGCGCGAGCGGCGAGATCCTCGACATCCGTCCGCAGCCGGCACCGGGTGACGATCCGCCACGCTGGAATTGGGACGCGCCGTTGATCATCAGCCCCCACAGCCCCACTCGCCTCTACTACGGCTCGCAGCGCCTGTGGCGTAGCGACGACCGGGGTGAGAGCTGGCGGCCGGTGTCCGAGGATCTGACGCATCAGATCGATCGCAACACCCTCGAGGTGATGGGTCGGGTGTGGTCGATCGACGCGGTAGCCAAGAACCGCTCGACTTCGTACTACGGCAACTTGGTGGCCCTGTCCGAGTCGCCGCTGGTCGAGGGGCTGCTCTACGTCGGTTCGGACGACGGCGCCGTGCACGTCTCCGAGAACGGCGGCGAGAGCTGGCGGGAGTCGACCGGTTTCACCGGCGTGCCCGCGAACACCTACGTCAACCGTCTCGAAGCCTCCCTTCACGACGCTGACACGGTCTACGCGGCCTTCAACAACCACAAGAAGGGCGACTTCAAGCCCTACGTCCTGATGTCGACCGACCGGGGACAGACCTGGAAGTCCATCGCCTCCGACCTGCCCGAGCGCGGCTCGGTTTACGCCCTGGCCGAAGACCACGAAATGGCCGGCCTGCTGTTCGCCGGTACCGAATTCGGTGTCTTCGTCACCCTCGACGGTGGCGGCGCGTGGATGCCACTGAGCAGCGGCATTCCGACGGTGGCTGCACGTGACCTGGCCATTCAGCAGCGGGAGAGCGACCTGGTGGTCGGCACCTTCGGCCGCGGCTTCTACGTGCTCGACGACTACTCGCCCTTGCGTCACATGAGCGAAGAGGGGCTCGGTGCCGAGGAAGCCACGCTCTTCCCGGTCAAGGACGCCTGGATGTACATCGAGAACGCGCGCCTCGGCTTGCCTGGCAAGTCGTTCCAGGGTGACAGCTACTACACCGCGCCCAATCCTCCCTTCGGTGCGACCTTCACCTACTTCCTGCGCGATGGGCTGAAGAGCCTCGAAGACCAGCGCAAGGAAGCGGCCGCCGAGATCGACGAAGAAGGCGGCAACCACAGCTATCCGAGCTGGGACGCCCTGCGCGCTGAGTCGCGCGAGGAAGATCCGACGATCATCGTGACGATCACGGATTCGGCTGGCCACGTGGTGCGTCGCATGGAAGGACCGGCGAGCAAGGGCCTGCACCGCGTGAGCTGGGATCTGCGCTACCCGCCGTCCACGCCCGCGCGCCTGACGCCCTATGTGCCGGCCAACGCCTTCGACTCCGCCGAGCGCGGACCGTTGGCCACCCCGGGAACCTATACGGTGGCCTTGGCCAAGCGAACCGGTGACGAAACCACATCGATCGGCTCTCCCCAGACCTTCGAGACCCAGCCGCTGGGCACGGCCACCCTGCCGGCCAGCGACCACCGGGCGCTGCAAGCCTTCCACCAGAAGACGGCACGTCTGCAGCGGGCGGTACTCGGCGCCGGTGCCGTGCTCGGGGAAGCACAGGGTCGCATCGCCTTGCTGAAAGTCGCCCTCCGCGACACGGCCGGCGCCGATCCGTCCCTGCGGGACCGGACACGCGCGCTCGAGCTCACCCTGCAGGATCTGAGCGAGGCCCTCTGGGGCGATCGTGTGGTCGCGCGGCGTGCCGAGCCCACCTCGCCGGGAATCGTCAGCCGGGTGCAGACCATCGTCGGTGGCCAGTGGTCGACGACCTCGGCCCCCACGGGCACGAACCAGCGCAACTACACCATCGCCGTCGAAGCCTTCGAGCCCTGGCTCGCCAAGCTACGCACCGCGATTGACAACGACCTGGCCGCGATCGAGCGCGAGGCCGAAGCAGCAGGCGCACCGTGGACGCCGGGCCGCGTGCCGACCTTCGAGGCCGAGTAGGCGAGTCGGCCTCCCTGAGCGCGCGGTCAGCCCACGATTGGGGCTGGCCGCGCCTCGCTACCGGCCGTCACCGCTCAGGCGTTCTTCAGTCGAATTTGCTCGTGACGCCAGGCAATGGCCAGGCAAGCGACCAGCAGGCCGAGCGGAACGAGACTGAGGCGCTCGACGAGATGGCGGGCCTCGTCTCCCAGATTCGGCAGGAAGAGAAAGATCACCTCGGCGTTGAACGTGGCGTGCAGCATCACGGCCAGGAAGACGTCGCCGTCGGTATGCTCGTGCATCCAGGTGAACACCACGGAGAAGCCGACGAGTAGGGCGACATAGAACGCCACGGCACTCATGGTGACCGGGGCACCGCTGATCGACGTACCTGCCGGCGCCCAGAAGAGGGGCATGTGCCAGGCTGCCCATACGACGCCGAGGATGATGCTACTGCCCATCCGCCCCCAGCGCTCTCGCAACCGGGGCAGCGCGTAGCCACGCCAGCCGAGCTCTTCGGCCAGCGGCCCGAAAGGCACGGCAGCGAGCAGGGCGATCGGCACGAGGTAGGCACGAGCGAGGCTGAAGCCGCCAAGAGATTCGCCCCCGAGCCCGAGCAAAACCATGCCGCCCACGCTGAGCAGGCTGGGAAAGACGAGCGCGAAGGCAAGCCAGGGTAGCCGGCCGCGCGACGGGGCGAGCCGGCGTGCCAGCGCCCGCGCCGCGGCACGACCACCGGCACGCGCCGTGAGTGCCACGGCCATCAAGGTCGGGCCGTAGGAACCGACAAGCAGCAAGAGGTACGCCCACCAGGGCGCACCGCTCAAGCCCTGCGCGCGAAAAACGGGTACGACTGGCGCCCAGCACAGCCACGACCAGGCAAAGGTGGCCAAGAAGTAGGTGCCGATCTCTCGCGAGCGCGCCGGGTCCATGTCCGCTCCCTACGAACGGACGGCGCGTGAGGTTACGGCCGCGAAGCAACGCGACGCGGTTTCACTTCTACGCTACTCGTCGGCGATGAACCGATAGGCCACCGCACCGAGCAGGGCCCCGACGATCGGTGCGATCCAGAACAGCCAGAGCTGGCTGACCGCCCAATCACCCACATAGAGCGCCACACCGGTACTCCGCGCAGGATTGACCGACGTGTTGGTCACCGGAATGCTGATCAAGTGAATGAGGGTCAATGTCAACCCGATCGCGATGGGCGCAAAGCCAGCCGGAGCGCGCTTGTCCGTCGCCCCGAGAATGACCACGAGGAAGAACATGGTCATGACCACTTCGGTGACCAGGGCGGCCACCATCGAATAGCCGCCGGGAGAGTGGGCACCAAAGCCGTTCGAGGCAAACCCACCCGACACATCGAATCCGGGCGCGCCGCTTGCGATGGTGAGCAAGACGCCTCCCGCCGCGATCGCGCCCAGCACCTGGGCCACGACATACGGTGGAATCTTGGCAGCCGGGAATCGTCCGCCTGCCCACAGGCCGATCGAGACGGCCGGATTGAGATGGCATCCCGAGATGTGTCCAATCGCGAACGCCATCGTGAGGACCGTGAGACCGAAGGCAAAGGAAACACCGAGAAGACCAATGCCGACATCGGGAAAGGCCGCCGCCAGCACCGCGCTACCGCATCCCCCGAGAACCAGCCAAAACGTGCCAAGGAACTCTGCTGTGTACTGCTTCATCCGCTTCTCCTCCTGCTAGGAACTGATTGTTCGCACAACCTTCCCAAGCATCCCCCCACGTGGGGGCACACCCTGAAGACCGCCTACACTACGTTGGCTCGCGGTGGCGTCGTTGTCGACCACGTACGAGCCGGCTCGCTCCCTCCCTACGGCAAGTCCGCCAGCGCCGTGTCGACCGCGCGGAGAACTTGCCCATCATCCGCCCCTTGTAGCTGTTGCCGCAGGGCACGCAGAAACTGCTTTCGATTGTGAAGCTCCGCCATGCCTTCGACACTGGCAAAGGCCTCGCTCCAAGCACCCAAGTGCTTGGGCTGACCGACATCTGACACCCAGCTCGCGACCCAGTCGGACGCCAACAGATCCCGCGCCACGGCACCGGAAACGACGCGCGCCAGACGATCAGCCTCGTTGTGAACGTAGGCGTGAGCGCCTTCTGGCGCGACGACAGAAGCGACTCCCGGCAGGATGGCGCGCAACTGAGGCGCCGTCGTCGAAGGATGCAAGGTCAGGCGCCAGAGGACGTCGCTACCGTGAGCAATGGCGTGGATCCAGCCCACATCAGGATCGAGGCCGCGAAAATCGCGCTCCCTGGCTAGCATCTGCAGGGTGGCATCGAGCGTCTGGGTCAGCTGGTCTTTCGTCCACTGGAGGTGCCCGGTATCGTGACGGACCAACTCAGAAAGGACCAGGGAAGCAAACGCCCGAGCGATCGCATCGTCTGTCCCCGCTTCGCCTTCACCTCGGTGCATCCAGGCGAGCAATTTGGCGTGCAACCCGTCCGTCGTCGCCCGATCGAGACGATCTCCGCGCAACCAGTACGTCAACACCTCGTAGGCGATGCGGTCGCGTAGCTCGGGATCCCTTGACTCCAGACAGTCGGCCAAACGAAGCGCGTGCCGATTGCCGTCGACACCGTCCGGAGCGCGCCGGACCGAACGCCAGTATTCGACGCTCTCGGCTGTCGAGCCGCATGGGACGTCAAGTGGCTCCACAGCATCGCCACGCAGCACGCTCGTGGGCGCAACGAGCATCGTGACCCCAAGAACGGTCACGCATGCTTTAGACAGAAGCGTCGAGCATAAGGCCATGGCCATCAGTGTAGCAGCCGCGAAACACACGCTTCCCAGACATGACCCCGCCTTCCGGAAGCGCGCGCGACAAGGGGGAAGATGACGCGATGCGGGGCGTGCGAGCGGAAGCAGGGATCGATGATTTCTGCTCGCACGGGTCGCGCGTTGAAGGAGCTAGGAATCGAGGCCAGGAGGCAGCTTGTAGCCGTCCTCGCGCAGATCGCCGATCACGTCTTGCATCAGCTCTTGGCCCCAAGTCTGCCCCGCGGCCATGCTCTCTTGCATGATCACTGGAAGCTTGGTGACCACGGATTGGCCCACGGGCGTCCGGTAAAACGCGAGCATGGCGTCGATCTCCTCATCCGAGAAGTGCTTCTCGTAAATCGGAACGACGAGCGCGTTCAGGCTCTCGGGATCGACCTTCTCCAGGAAGGCACCCCACCACTCCGCCGGCACGTCGGGGAGGGCCTGGCGCATCTGGACGAGCATGCCCTCCATAACCTGCACACCGAGGTCACCCGAGCCGGTCAGCACGAGGAGCTCTTCGATCTTCTGCGCCCGATCGTCATTAGTCGCGGGCGCCGGCGCCGTTCCTATCAATGTTGCAGAAAGCAGTAGCAGGCCAGCGAGCGCAACCGAAAAGACCGTCTTCATGATTCTCTCCTCTGTTCATCCATCCATGAAGCTACCGAGAGAATACGCCTCGGCCCATCTGTCTATTCGATCCGGACGCTGCGCACCGCTCGCCGCCCGGGCGCCTCGTGGGGCGACCCGGGTTCGGCAGGCATGGAGCCAGCGCTCGTCCTAGAACGCGCGCATCCTGGTGACCGCCGCGAACGCCAGACCGAGCACGAGCAGCAGCAAGCCCCAGGTTTGGAGCGTCGGGATGGCCAGGGTATTGGCCAGGACCTCGAGATCGGCGACCGCGCCGCTCCCGGCATCACCTGTGACGCCGAGCCCTTGCACGGTTGCTTCGACCACGCTGGTCACGTTGGTCACGGTACCGGAATCGGCCGTCGGTGGAATACGCACCGGAATGGTAAACGTGCAGGTTTCCGCCGGGCCGAGCGTGCCGTTGAGCACCGTGATCAGCGTCGTACCTTCGGCGATCGAGCCGATTCCACAGACATCCGCCAAGGGCAGTCCCACGGCCGCGAGACCCGGGATCAC
>CALFAM010000200.1 GCA_937948815.1 uncultured bacterium | reverse complement strand
GGTGATCCAGCGGCTGTCGAACCACTCGAGTGGGTCGACAGCCACGCCGCCGATCAGGGTGGTGAAGTGCAGATGATCGCCGCCGGCCAGCCCGGTTTCACCGGTACGACCGAGTGTGGTCCCCTGCGGGACGACCTGACCTTGCTCGACGTCGATGGACGAGAGGTGGCTGTAAAGGGTCAGCAAACCAAAACCGTGATCGACGACCACCGTATTTCCATAGATCCCGAAGTAGCGCGCGAGCACCACCAGGCCACCGTTCGCTGCCGGGACGGGCGCATGGCGGACAGAGGCCAGGTCATAGCCGAGATGATCTTGGTAGTCGACCTCGCGTCCGTCGTATACGTAGGTTCGACGGTCTGCGAAGTTGGACGTCACCTGGCTTCCCGGAAGCTGGCGAAAGGCGCCTTCCCAGAACATTTCCGGTCGGCTCGCCGCGGCCATTTCGTCGAGGGTCTTGGCGTTCTCCTGGCGTAGGTCACCGTTGATCGCCAGGTAGCTTTCGAGCGGTGTTTCCCCGGGCTCGAGAGAGGGTGTCTGCCCGAGGATCTCCGGAACCACCTTGGCGAAGAAGGCGTCTGAGAGCTGAATCGTGTCGGACGCCGGGGGTCGCGTCTTGAACCCATCGATGAAGCTCGCCTCGGCGCGGTTGCCCAGGGCATCCACCGCCACGACGTGCAGGCGTTTCGGGTCGTCGAGGTCGAAGGGAACCCCAAAGAGGGCGAAACGCAGCCCCGGCTGGCCGTTCGGCACCGGATGACCCGGGAAGAAGCGATCGCCGGCCTTGACGCCGTCGCGCCCCCCCGACTCGAGCGCACGATCGCCGACCCGATAGACCACCAGCCCCGAGCCACCTTGCACAGCACGGTTCGGGGTCGAGTGGATGGACACCACGGGCGGCTTGAAGTGGACCGGCACCGTCTGTTCCATCACCACCGGCGCGCCCCGGCGCAGCCACGTACCCGCCCGCTGGGCCGTGACCCGCAGCGTGAGCTCCCCGCCCTCGAGCCCGGTGACATTGTCGCGACCCACGGAGACCGTCCAGGTGTCTTCAGCCACCCGAGGCTGCCAGAACGCCCAAGCAGCCGCCGGATCGTGAGCCCGCTCGCCCACCTGGATCACCCGCTCACCTTGCACGGCTTCCAGCACGAGCCGCCCGAGCCCACGCTTGGGCTCAGCAGCACGAATGGTCACGGCCAAGGGACGCTTGCCGACGCCGGGCTGGTCGAGATCGATGGCCACGGTTGGCGGTGGGCCAAGGCGCAAGCCAAAGAACAACGCCAGCGCGCCGAACAGCAAGAGGATCAGGATCAGAGGAGCTCGGCGACGACGTTTTGGGTGTTTCTGTGCGGGAAGACTCATGAGCTGAATTGTAGGCCAGCCGAGCGAACACAGCTACTGTGTCCTCCAGCGGAGGGCCGCACACCGAGGATCACGCTCAAGCGAACGTTGCGCGCGTGACCCCAGGCTGGAACAATGAACCGAACGAACGCGGAGACCATCATGAAGCGACGCGAAGGGCTGGCCAAGCTGACGGGCCGAGAGCGCTACGTGGACGACTTGCGGCCGTCCGTCGACGGCCGCGGTCGCGCGCTGTGGGCGGCCACGGTTCGGAGCTCGGTAGCCCGCGGCCGGATCCGCAGCGTCCGCTTCGATCCAGCCATCGACTGGGACGCGTTCGTCGTGGTCGACCACCGCGACATTCCCGGACGCAACGTGGTCAAGCTGATCGCCGACGATCAGCCCGTATTGGCGGCCGATCGCGTGCGCCACGTACATGAACCGATTCTTCTGCTCGCTCACCCCTCCCGTTCCGCCTTGCGGCGGGCGGTTCGGGCCGTGACCATCGACATCGAGCCCGAATCACCGATCTTCGACGTCTGCGTTCCGCCCACACCCGAGCAGGTCCAGCATGGCACTGACCATCCGCACCAGGAGCCGGGCCAGGAAAATGTCTTCAAGCGTCTCGCGGTCGACAAGGGCGACGTCGATGCCGCCTTCGCTGCCGCCGCGCACATCGTCGACGGGACGTACGCCACTGGCTCGCAAGAGCATGTCTACCTCGAGCCTCAGGGGGTCATCGCCCATATCGAAGGCGAGGGTGACGACGATGTCGTGGTCGTGTCGGGCTCCATGCAGTGCCCGTTCTACGTACAGGGCGCGTTGATGATGGCGCTCGACCGCGAAGCCGAGCGGGTCCGGGTTGTTCAAACCTCGACCGGCGGCGGCTTTGGCGGCAAGGAGGAGTTCCCGTCCGGCCTCGCCATTCATGCCGCGTTGCTGGCGCTCAAGGCGCGACGGCCGGTGAAGCTGATCTACGATCGTGGCGAGGACCTCGAAGCATCGACCAAGCGTCACCCATCCTGGGTGCGCCATCGCACCGCGCTCGATGCGGACGGTCGCCTGCTCGCCCAGGACATCGACATCGTGATGGACGCCGGCGCCTACGTCACCCTGTCGCCCGTGGTCCTTTCGCGCGGGGTCATCCACGCCGCTGGTCCCTACCGCTGCGCCAACGTTCGCATCCGTGGCCGCTGCGTGCTCTCCAATCGCGTGCCGTTCGGCGCCTTTCGCGGCTTCGGTGCACCGCAGACGCTGTTCGCCTGCGAGCGACACATGGATCGGATTGCCCACCAACTCGGCCTCGACCCGGTCAGCCTGCGCAGAGTCAACCTTCTCCGCGACGGCGATTCCACCGCCACCAGCCAGACGATTCGCGACGGCAGCGACCGTTCCGCGGTCATCGACCAGGCCCTCGCCATGGCCGGCTGGTACGAGAAGCGCGCGGCGCATCGGGCCTTCAACGCCACCGAGCCGTGGCTCCGCCGCGGCATCGGGCTCGCCGTCTTCCACCACGGCGCCGGCTTCACCGGCTCCGGCGAGGTCTACCTCGATTCTCGGGTAGCGGTCGCCGGTTTGCCCGATGGACGGGTGGAGGTGCTGACCGCTGCCACCGAGATGGGCCAGGGCACCATTACGGTCTTCACCCAGCTCGCCGCCGACCGTCTCGGTCTTCCCCCTGAAGACGTGCTGATCGCCCAGCCGGATACTGCCCGCGTACCCGATAGCGGACCGACGGTCGCCTCGCGTACGGCGATGATCGTCGGGCGGCTGGTCGAGCGCGCCTGTGACGATCTCCGCGACCGGCTCGGGCTCGGTCCCGAGGCCAGCTCGGGTGACGCCGTGCGCCGCGCGATCATCGCCTGGCACGAAGACTATGCGCGCCGGGAACAGTCATCACGTGACGAAACACGGGATGGCGGCGTGGCCACGAGCGCGCCACCCTTGCTCGGCCAGGCGCGGTACCAAGCCCCTCCGGGCGTTCTCTGGGACGATGAGCGCTATCGCGGGGATGCCTACGGTGCTTTTGCCTGGGCCACCTACGTCGCCGAGGTCGAGGTCGACCTGCGCACCTACAGCGCGCGGGTCATCGACTTCGTCGCAGTGCAAGAAATCGGCAAGGTACTCAATGAGGTTCTGGCTCGTGGCCAGATCCAGGGTGGCGTGGTTCAGGGGATCGGCTGGGCCCTGTCGGAAAGCTTCGTCTGGCGCGACGGCGCCATGGCCAACGCCCAACTCACCAACTACGTCATTCCCACTTCGGACGACGTTCCGAGCATCCGCGTCGCGTTCCAGGAGAACCCCTACCCTCATGGCGCGCAGGGTGCCAAGGGAATCGGCGAGCTGCCGATGGACGGACCAGGGCCAGCCATTGCCAATGCCATCGCCGCGGCCCTGGACGTCGATCCCTGCGAGATTCCCCTCACGCCGGAGACATTGATGGACCTCATCGATCCGATCGTCGATGACGCCTCTCCATTGTGCGACGCTGATCCTGCCTTGAACAATCGACCGTCCGCTACGGAAGGAGCACACGGTGGCCTCATCGGATCTTGATGCCCGGTCAACGAGCACAGTCGCGCGCCCGACCTCACCGGTCGCCACCATCACGGGCGCCCCGGCCGGCGATGACGAAATGGTCTGTGGTGAAGGCAGCGGCGAGGACGGTACCGACGACTGCATCGACATCGAATTCTCTCTCAATGGCGAGTCGACTTCCGTATTGGTGAACCCCGCCGATCGGCTGCTCGATGTGCTGCGCGATCAGCTTGATCTGACGGGCACCAAGGAAGGCTGTGGCGAGGGCGAGTGCGGCGCCTGCACGGTGATCCTCGATCATCTCCCGGTCAACAGCTGCCTGGTGCCGGCCTACCAAGTGCGAGGCCGGCGGGTCGAGACCGTCGAATCGCTAACCGACGAGGATGTCGCTCACCTGCACGCATCGGGCGCGACCCAATGCGGCGCCTGCACACCGGGTGTCGCCATGACCGCGCGCTGGATCGTCGACCGCCCCCACCTGCTCAGCCGCCACACCCTGCGTGCCCTGATGGCGGGAAACCTCTGCCGGTGCACCGGCTACGACGGCATTATCGAAGGCATCGAATTGGATCTCACAGCACGTGAAGACGCCCAGCGGGGAAGTACGGGATGAAGCTACTGCTGCCGAGCGCGCTCGACGAAGCCCTCGATATGCTCGCCGCCAGCGAGGCCATCCCCATGGCCGGAGGCACGGATCTGATGGTGCACTGGCCCCAGAATCTCGATGCCCACAGCCGCACCTACGTCGACCTGTCGCGGATCGACGCTCTGCGTGGATATCGCCTGGGCGCCGACGAGCTGGTCCTCGGTGGCGCGACGACCTACTGGGACGTGATCGAGGATGCCGCGGTCTGTGAAGCGTTCCCCATGCTCGCACGCGCCGCGCGCCAGGTCGGCGCCATTCAAATCCAAACCCGTGGGACCTGGGCAGGAAATATCGTCAACGCTTCGCCAGCCGCCGACGGTGTGCCGGTTCTCATGGCCTACGATGCGAGCCTGGAGCTGGTGTCGACGCGCGGCACCGAGATCGTCGCCCTCGCCGACTTTTACCGTGGCTACAAGCAGATGCGCCGCACCCACGACCAGCTGATCCGCGCCATTCGACTGCCGAGACGGTCCTACACGATCGAGCACTTCGAGAAAGTCGGTGCCCGCAAGGCCCAGGCGATCACAAAAGTCGGCTTCGCGCTCACCCGCTCCGAAGTTGGCTGGCGGGTGGTGGCGAATAGCGTGGCACCCACCGTCTGCCGCTGCCCGGCGGTCGAAGAAGTGCTGACGAGCGAGCGGACGGTCTCCGCACCGGAAGGTTTGCTCCCTGCCCTCGACCAAGACATTGCACCGATCGACGATCTCCGTTCCACTGCCGCCTACCGTCGGCGGGTCCTGGCGCGGGTGCTCTATGCTTGCCTTGCTCCCCTCTGTCCCGGTTTCGGACCTAGCAAGACAGCATCACCGATTCCCCCGCTGGCAGGTCCCGATGAACCCGACCGCTGAGAGCTTTTGCCCATGAGCACACCCTTGCACGACGCCGACACCAACCACGGGCAGACCCCGAGAAACGGGCCCGAAACAACCCTCGACGACGCCACGCTCGAGCACGTTCTTGGGTCCGTACGCAGTCAGGAGGTCCCCGAGCCGCTGTCGTCAGGGCGACGAGCGCGCCAGCCCGTGCACACGGTGTACGGCGGCGCTCATCTGTTCAAGCCCGGTGCGGCGGCCAAGCTCGGGCGAGCTGCCCTGACCGCCCTCGACACCTGGGCAACCGACTGCTTTACCTTCGCCCGTGCGGTCGGGCTCGACGGCCACGAGACCCTACCGGTTGATCCGGCGGCGACGACGGCGCTCCAGGAGCGCCTGGCGGATGACCCTGACGCGGTCCGCGTGCGCCACCCCGCAGCATGGCTCGCCCATACGGTCGACGCGCGGGTGCGCGCAAAGCTGGGGCGCGAGCCTGTCGAAGACTTCCGCATCGACTTCGAAGATGGCTATGGTCATCGCCCGGACGATGAGGAAGACGCCGACGCGATCCGTACGGCGCGCGCCGTCGCTGACGGCA
>CALFAM010000199.1 GCA_937948815.1 uncultured bacterium | reverse complement strand
CGAAGACCCGTACCGTTCCGCTGCGCGCCCGCAGCATGCCGAGCACGTGGCGGATCAGCGTGGTCTTGCCGGCGCCGTTCTGACCGACCAAGCCGAGCACGGTGCCACGGGGAAGCGCAAGGTCGACCTGGCAGAGCGCATGCTTGGCGCCGAACTGACGCGAGAGCGCTTCGATCGCAATGACACTCATGACGATCGTCCTTCACCCTGCGACTGGGCCGATGCTTCCTCCGAGTCGGCGTGCTGCCTCGCCCGGGAACGGACCAGGGTAATCACATCCTCGACCTCGACCCGGAGCTCCGCGGCTTCGGTGAGCAGGCGGTCGACGCTGTCATGAAGGAGCGCCGTGCGCTCGGCGGCGCGGAAGGGGGAGCGCTGATCGGTGACGAAAACACCATGCCCTTGACGTCCGGTGGCCACGCCTTCCCGTTCGAGGGTCCGGTAGGCACGTGCCACCGTGTTGTGGTTGACGAGCAACTGGTCGGCCAGGCGGCGCACCGACGGCAAACGCGAGCCGGCGGGGAGGCGTCCGGATGCTGCCATGCGGCGGATCTGCTCGACGATTTGAAGATAGATCGGAGTGGTGTCGGCGGACTGAATTCGAATGAACATCGCCGTACTATCGTACTAGTACAGTGGGCCGTCGGCAAGCAGCAGCACGAATGGGTGAGCCTGGTCGAACGAATGGGCGAGCCTGGTCGAATTGTTTTGGGAGTTTGGATGAAATGGACCATTGACGTCCACCTGAGCGCCTTGCTATTCTCCTTGAAACTCGGAACTTGTACCCGGAGTCTTCGTTCCGGGCGTGTCTTTCAAAAAGCAAGGAGCGGCCATGAAGTTCGCAGCGATTCTTCGCCTGACATTGATGCTCATCGTGATCGTGGGAGCGAGTCAGGTTGGAGCGCAAGACAATCCCCAACGGAAAGCTTCGGCAGGTTCCGGTATCAAGGCAACCGTGACGCCCGCAGTCGCCGGCATCCCGGACGGCGTCGTCGGAACCATCCCCTACGACAACAACACGCCGTTCCAGCGTGATCCGCAGGTCGACGGCACCGTCGGCAACCGGTTCAACATGCTGCAGAACCCCCATGGCGTGACCACCATCACGTTCCGTCTGGCGGGCAACTACGGTGGCAGCGTCGTCGGCTCGATCTGGGATCCGGGTGCCGGCACCGCGCAGCTTCTTCGTCGCTTTCTGATCACAGGCGTGCCTACGGGTACCGCTTCGACCGGTTCGACCATCATGGCTGCAGTCGGTACCGTCAGTGGGGCCGTCGATCCGATCACGGGGCACTCGGGTGACTTCATCGCCGCGATCCGCAACACGGCCTACACCGGCCTGCAGTGTGCGCCGCCGGCATCGGCGCTCAACAGCACGTGCGACGGTGTCGCGCTCACCGAGGGTGCGGCCACGATCGGCGAAGGGCTCAACGGCGCCCGCATTGCCTTCACCTCGACCGGCTTCGTCCCGACCATCACGGCCGTGGGCTCTTCCGGCGTTGCCTTCCAGCAGAACGCGATCTTGCGCGCCACCGGTGAAAACCTGCCGGTCGAGCTGATGAGCTTCGCGATCGACTGATCCTTCTGGAGATCGCTCGGCTCCCGATAAGCTGCGGAGCCTGAACGGCCGGGTAATCGCTTTCGAGGCGAACCCGGCCGTTTTGTGTCCCGTGCCATTGTTTCCGACTTACCGGCAGGCAAGAAATCGATCTCCAACCGGTGACCTTCGAAGGATCGGGGCAACGCACGACGTCTACCAACGCGATGGCAAACACACGGCACAACCCTCCAAGCATTCGCATCGCTCCCCTCGGCTTCGCCGGGATCCTATTGATCGGCTCCGTCCTCGCTGTCGAGGCCCAAAGCCCGAGCCGTACGCCGTCTGACGGCCGTCCTTCCAGCGGGACGCCGGCAACGCTGTCCGCACCTCCCACGGGCTCCCCGGCTGCGTCGACGTCCGTCGTTGCGCGCTATCGAGACGGCGTGATCATGCAGGCGGATCTGGACGCCTGGCTCACATTCCTTCGGGCCAACGGCCGCTCGCCGAATCCCAACTTTGCGATTCGTAATCTCGTCTTGGTCCGCACGCTGGCAGCGCGCTACGACTCGGCCCAAAGCGGCTCCAGCGCGACACCTGCGGAGCGCGAGCAACGCGAAGCACAGCGTGTCTACCGTGCTCGCGAGACCGCGAATACGCTGCTCGACAAGGCGGTCACGCGAGAGGTGGTGCCGAGCGAAGCCGAGATTCGCGCCGCCTTCGACGCTGCGCCAGAGCGCTACAACAAGCCCAAGCGTTGGCGGCTCTCCAACATCTTCTTGCGCGTAGATGGCGACGTTCCCGACGCGGTGGCAGACAGTCGGAAGCACGCGCGCGCGCACCTGGAGAAGCTGCGGCAGCAGATTCTCGATGGCGCCGATTTTTCGGCTCTGGCCCGCGCCGAGTCGCAGTCTGAGACCCGGCTACGCGGGGGGGATCTGGGGTTCACGGCGTTGGCGCGCCTCCATCCGAAAGTCGCACGTGCCGTCTCGAAGCTCGGCGTCAACGACGTGAGCGAGGTGATCGAAACCGAGGATGGCGTGACCCTCCTGCGCTGCACGGCGATTCTCGAGCCTGAGCAGATCGACTTTGCCAGCGCGCGCAAGCGGGTCGAGGCGCGGCTGCGCGAGGCGGGCTACCAGCAGGCGCGCGAGGCCCTGGACGATGGGCTGGTCGCGGCCATGGGCCTGCGAATCGTGCCATTCGAGCCAACGGCCGGAAAGACGCGGACCATCGAGGCACACTTCAACGTCGGCGATGAGGCGCGGACCTTGACGACCGAGGCGCTGACCCGTTATCTCCGTCTCTATGGTGTCCGCAAGCCGATCGATGCGTTCAGCGCCGAAAAGCGACATACCTTCATTCGAGACTGCGTGCTTCACGAAGCGCGCACCCGCGAGGCCCGCCGCCGGGGGCTGCTGGATGATGCCGCCTACGAAGCATCATTGGTGTTCGACGACCTGGAGATTCGCGCCCAGCTCGTCGCCAACCGCGAATCTGCGGGCAAGAATCTCGAGCCGAGCGAAGAAGCGATCGCGGCGTTTTACAAGCAGCGTCGCGACGACCTGGTCGAGTCGCAAGCGCGCCATCTTCGAATGGTTGCTGTTTCCCGTGACGCCACCTACGGCGCAGACTTCTACCGTGCGCTGCGCGCATCGGCGGCGCGCCTGGCCGCGGCGCGGGCTCAGGCTGCCGGTTCGAACTTGGGCACGGCGGCGTCAGGCGGCGATACGCTGGAAGCACTGGCACACGAGCTGGGGGAGCGCGGCGAGCTGCGCGACCTCGGATGGTTGACGGATGTCCAGGTGTGGCAGCTTGGTCACAATGTCGACGCAGCGATGGCGGAGCTTGCCGTCGGACAGGTGACCAACCTGGTACAGCAGGGCCGCGAGCTCTACGTGGTCGAGTTGGTGGCTGAACGACCGGAACGGCAACTCTCCCTGGACGAGGCTCGGCCGCGGATTCGCGCCGCGCTCATGACAGCGGAACGACGGCGAATCGGCACCGCGCTGCGGCAGAAGGTGCTCGAGGAGCAGCGCATTGAAGAGATCGAGGTAGGCGAATGACGGGACGATCGAGACCCACCGTCGCGCGAGCGTCGCGCGGCGTGTCATCCAGTCGCTTGGCGAAAGCGGCCTTCTTGATGGCGTTGGCGATCCTGGCGTCAGGTTGCACGCGCGAGCCGCCCTGGAATGTGTTGATCGTCACCCTCGATACGACGCGCGCGGATCACCTGGCATGCTACGGCAGGGAAGACATCAAGACGCCGAACTTCGATCGCTTGGCAGCCGAGGGGCTTCTGTTCGAACAGGCGATGACGACGGCGCCGATTACCTTGCCGTCGCACTCGACCATCTTTACGGGGCGCTATCCGCTGGCGCACGGCGTGCGCGACAACGGGCTGTTCACCCTGCCGGAGAGCGAGGTGACGATCGCGGAGCGCTTTCGCGACCTCGGCTACGCAACCGGTGCGGTGGTCGCCTCGTACCCGGTGACCCGCGAGTTCGGCATTGCCCAGGGCTTCGACTTCTTCGACGACCACATCACCGTTGGTCTGGAGAACTTTCGAGGTGAGCGAACCGAGCCCCAGCGCGGCGTCTACTTCGACGAGCGATCGGCTGATCAGGTCAACGACGCCGTTCTGCCCTGGTTGCGTGAGCACGCTGACGAGCCCTTCATGGCGTGGATCCACTACTGGGACGCGCACCAGCCGCTGATTCCACCGTCGCCCTTTGATCAGCTCTATGCGTATGATCTGTACCTGGGCGAGATTGCCTATGTCGACCAGAGTTTCGGCAAGGTGCTGGACTTTCTCGAGGAGGCGGGGATCGCAGATCGCACCCTCGTGGTGGTGGTTGGCGACCACGGCGAGGGCCGAAAAGAGCATCGTGAGGACAGCCACTCGATGCTGGTCTACAACTCGACGCTCCACGTGCCGTTGATCATGAAGATACCCGGCATCGAAGGGGGGCGTCGTCTGAAGTCTAGGGTCGGAACGGTCGACATCGTGCCGACCATTTTGGAGTTCTTCGAGCAACCCATTGACGACCAGATCCACGGCCGTTCCCTGGCTGACTGGATTCGCAGTGGAGAGGAGGAGCGTGACAGCCGCGGGCTGTACTACGCCGAGACCCTGTCGCCCCGTTTCTCTCATGGTTGGGGCGAGATGCGGGCGCTCTTCGATGGCTCCTCGAAGTACATTCATGGACCGCGCCCCGAGCTCTTCGACCTCGAGGCGGATCCGCGTGAGCTGAACGATTTGGCACCTTCCCAGCACGAGGAGGCTGCCGAGATGAAGGCGGCGCTTGCGGCCTTCATCGAGCGGCGCGCCAGCAGCTCGTCCGCCGATGCGGTGCAGAGCGTGGACGCTGAGACTCGTCAGCGCCTGGCCGCACTTGGCTATCTGTCGTCCTCTGGCGATGCCCCCGGAACGGTGACCGAAGAGCTGATCGACGGTGGCATCGCGCCCCAGGATCGCATCCACGACATCACCTTGATGAGCCAGGCGAAGCAGCTTCTGGATCGCAAGGAGTACGTGCAGGCCCGCGAACGCGTGCTGCGCTTGATCGAGCTCGATCCCGGAAACGCTTTCTACCGCTCGCTGCTCGCCTCGGCTTACCTCGGCCTCGGCCAGGTCGACGAGGCGGCTTCGGTGATCGAGGAAGCCGAGGAGCTGGTTTCGGTTAGCGACTCGGCCTTCCTCGCGGTGGCCCAGCGGGTCTTCGCCAGCGGTAGCCAGGAGCGCGGTCTGGCGCTGGCTCGCCTGCTGATCAAGGCCCACGATTCGGGCTATGGCCGCTATCTCCTCGGTGAGATGCTGCTGGCCACGGGCGAAGCGGAGGCCGGGGAGAAAGAGCTGGAAGCCGCCTTGGAGCTCGATGGCAACCTGCTGCGCGCTCGCCTCAGCCTGGCGATTCAGCTTGCCAAGCGTCAGGAGCACGAGGCTGCGACCGAACACTTCGAAGCCCTGTTGCAAAGCCAGCCCTTCAGCGAGCGCGGGCACTACAATTACGCCGTCATGCTTCTTGGGCTGACGCGCTATGACGAAGCGCTGGAGAAGCTCGAACGGGCGATTCAGCTCAATCCCAGCTACTGGCCGGCGCACCTGGCGCGGCTGGCCATTTACGTCGGCCAGGAAGAGACTGAGCAAGCGGCCACGGCGCTCGACGTCATTGAACGGCGTTGCCGTAATCCTCAGATCGTCAAGCGGGCACGCAACATGGCGGGTGCGGTATGAACAGGGAAGTCCCAGGGCAAGAATCCCAGCGACGAGAACGCGGGACAAAGATGGGCAGACGTGTCGGCATCGTGCTGATCGCCGGGTTGACGGCGCTGGCCTGTCGGCAGCAGCCCGCTGCCCCGGATATCGCTGCAGACATTGCCGCCGTCTTCGAGGACGGTTCCCTGGCGATCGCCGAGATCGAGACCTTCCTACGCAGCGAAGCCCAGAGCGCGGAAGCCGATCCTTCGGAGGCATGGGCTGATCGCTACCGCCGGGCTTCTCAGGTGCTGGCGGCACGGCAATGGGTGCTGGCGGACGATCCGTCGACCGAAACCATTCGCGAAGAGCTGGGGCAGGATTTCATTCTGCTTTCCTGCAACATCACGGCCGAGGTCTTCGCAAACACCCAGCAAGGGGAGGAAGTCTCGTCTCGGGCTGACCGGGAAGAGGAGCTCCGCGCGCTCTACGACGCCAACGTGGCGCTCTTCGACCAGCCCGAGAAGCGAATGGTCTGGCACATCTTCAAACGCCACGAGGATGCCACGAAGACCGACGAGACCGCTGCGTTCCTCAATTCCTTGCGTGAGCGCTTGACGGCCGGCGAACCGTTCAGGGACCTGGCCCGCGAGCACTCGGACTCCGAGAATCGTACGCTTGGCGGCAATATCGGTTGGATGGAGCTTGGGAAGCTGCCCCCGCCGCTCGAGAAGGTGGTCTTCGCGCTCGAGCCCGAGACGACGAGCGAGCCGATTCTCAATGAGCACGGTGGGTTGATTCTGTACGTCTCGGACATCGTGCCAGCGATCTCGATCTCGTTCGAAGAGGCTCGACCCATGCTCGCGGGCCGGCTGCGCGAGACCGCCAACCTGGAGACTCTGGCGGAGCTCGCGGCACGTGCACCGACTGACGAGGACGACCTTATCCTGGAGCGCGAGGAGCTTCTCGAACAGTTCCGGCAGCCAACGGCCGAGCCCGTGATCATGCGAGTCGGCGATGCCGAGCTGACGCTCGAGCGTTTGAAGGAGATGGCGGAGCCCTATCTCGAAAGCGGCGTCCAGCTGATCCCGGTCGTGGATCGGTTGGTCGAGCTGTACCAAGGGCAGGTCGATCACCAGCGGGTCTGCCGATTGGCGGAGGCGGAGGGTTTCCTCGATTCGGCCGCGCAGAAGGCCGTCGAGCAGCGCATTCGTCGGCTGGCGCTCGCGCGGCTGGTCGATCATCGGCTGGAAGCGCGCATTTGGTCGCGAATCGATCGCGAACCGGATGCGATCCGTGGTTTCTACGAGGACAACCAGCACCTCTACCAGAGCCCACTGCAGCTCCTGGTCGGGGGTTTGGCCATGAATGTCGGGTCCGACCCCGAGGCGCGACTCCTCGAGCTCGAGCAGCTTCGTGGCGCGCTTCAGACCGGTGGCATGACCATCGAAGAGGCGAGTGCGCGTCCAGACGTCGCCGCGCTCGAGCCTGGGTGGATCGGGCCGAGCGGCCTGGCGCTGCTCGAGCCGAAGATTCGGCTCTATCTGACCAAGCTCAACGGGCCAGGCTTCACCGCGCCATTCCAACAGAGTGGCACCCTTCAGCTCCTGCAGGTCGTGGAGCGTCGCGAGCCGAAGCCCTTGAGCTTCGCCGAGGTTTCGGATCAGGTCCGCGAGGACTACTTCGCGCGGCGCCAGCAGCAGGTCTTCGGTGAAGTGATGGACGAGCTTCTGGGTGAGGCGGGCTTCGTCTTCAACGAGCCGGGTGTCGAGGCATACCTCGAGGGCCTTGGGCTCGCCGCACCTGCCGAACCAGCTTCCTGATCCGACCGGCCAACGCGAGCAATCCCAACCTGTGACGGCGGCTCAGGCGTCCGTCGGAATGGCTGCCAGGCAGGCGATGCCGGCGTCGATCTCTGTTTCGGTCAGGTTGGCGTAGCCGAGCAGCAGCCCGGCTGACGATGGTGGCTGCTGATAGTACGGCGCGACCGATGAGATGCCGACACCGGCCGCCCGTGCGCGCGTGATCAGCCGTTCGAGCTGCGGGGCGGTGGTGTCGTGCAGCCACACCACCATGTGCATGCCGGCGTTGGCCCCCTGAATCTCGATTCGATCCCCGAAGAAGCGGTCCAGTGCATCGAGCAGTGCCGCGCGTCGGGCCGCGTTGCGGGTGCGGGCGCGTCGCAGATGGCGCTCGAAGTGTCCTTCCCGAATGAAGGCTGCCAAGGTGTCTTGTTCGAGGGTCGGTGTATGCCGGTCGCTCAGCCACTTGGCTGCCACGAAGGGCTCGATGAGCGATTCGGGCAGCACGACATAGCCGACCCGCAGTGCCGGAAAGACGACTTTCGAGAAGGTCCCTGCGTAGATCACGCGCCCGGTTTGGTCGAGTCCCTGCATCGACTCGATCGGCCGTCCCTCGTAGCGGTACTCGCTGTCGTAGTCGTCTTCGAAGATGAATGCGCCCCGCTCTTCCGCCCAGCCGAGCAAGGAAAGGCGTCTGCCGAGGGCCATCGTGGCACCGGAGGGGAATTGATGGGACGGCGCGACACAGGCCAGCCGGGCATCGTCCGCCTCGGGCGGAAGTTGGGCCGCGTCGAGCCCTTCGTCGTCGACCGCTGCCGCGACCAGGTTGGCACCGGCCGCGGCGAAGACTTTGCGTGTGCCCAAGTAGCAAGGGTCTTCGATCAGTACGCGGTCTCCCGGATCGACGAGCACCCGGGCGGTGAGGTCGAGTGCCTGTTGGGAGCCGTTGACGATGATCACTTGTTCCGGGCGGCAGCGTACGGCCCGCGAACGAATCAGGTAGGCCGCCACGGCTTGGCGCAGGCTCTCGGACCCTTCGGGGGGGCCATAGAGCAAGGACCGAAGTGACGCTTTGCGCATCGTGCGGGTGAGCATTCGTCGCCAGATTTCGATCAGCTGGTCGTCGAGTGCGGGCGTGCCATAGCGGAAGTCGTAGCGGACGCGCGGGGCCTGATCTTCGGGCACGACGGCCATGGTGGCCAGGCGCTGGGCGTATTGGGAGACCCGAACGTCGGCCACGACGCAGGGTTTTCCACTCTCGACCTCGGCGCTGCGGAGCGCCATGTCGGGCAGCTCGGTGGCCACGTAGGTGCCCGAGCCCACGCGACCGGTGACGTAGCCCTCGGCATGAAGCTGCTCGTAGGCGAGCAGCACGGTGGTTCGGGAAAGGCCGAGATCGCTGGCAAGACCCCTGCTCGAGGGCAGGCGTGCGCCTTGCGCCAGGTCGCCGCGCAGAATGGCGCCACGGAGGGCATCGTACACGCGTTGAAACAAGGGACCTTTGCCTTCGATCGATACCAGCATCGAGCCTCTCCGGATTCTGTTGGCTGACGCACCGCCCGATTGCTGGGCAGCGCAGCCGTTGCTGTGTGGTCCTATTGTAGGTTCGCAAATTGGTCTTTGCGTAGGGCCACTTCATCACGAAGACTGGGCCCAATCGGCCTTTCGCGTCGAAGGATGGTCGCCCGTCCGATCATGTAAGGAGCTATGCGCCTACCATCTATGGTCGAGCGGACGCGCGGCCAGCGAGTTTCGAGCGGTCTTGCTCTCGGCACTTGTCGCCCGGGCACCTGCCGTGGCATCGTTCCATTGCGATGCGACGTCTTCCGGAAGTTTTCGAGAACAATCGTGCATGGGTTCGTGCACGGAATGCCCAGGATCCAACCTACTTCGAGCGGCAGCTCAAGGCTCAGCATCCGCGCTATCTGTGGATCGGTTGCGCCGACAGCCGCGTGTCGCCCACCACGATTGCCGGCCTCGAAGCAGGCGATATGCTGATTCATCGCAACATGGGGAATCTGGTCTCGACGACGGATGCGAACTCGTTGTCAGTTATCAAGTATGCTGTTGACGTACTTCAGGTTGAGCACATCATCGTCTGTGGCCATGAACGCTGTGCTGCGGTACGTGCTGCGCTCGGGCCATCGGTCTGGCCGCCGATGGAGCAGTGGCTGGCACCCCTGCGCGCGGTGAACCGCGACCATCACAAGGAGCTCGACCGTTGTGAGGACTACGACGAGCGGTGGACGCGGCTGGCGGAGTTGAATGTCGCGGCCCAGGTCGCGACGATCGGATTGCTTCCAACGTTGATCTTCGCGTGGCAGCGAGGACAAAAGGTCTCGCTTCACGGTTGGCTCTATGAGCTCGGCACAGGTCTCCTGCGCGACCTGGGGGTGAGCCGTAGTGGGCCAGACGCCAAGGTGCTTGGAGATTGAGTATGACGTTCGACCCTGAGAGACGAGCAATGACTCGGAGGCACGCGAAGGTCGTGCGGATGCTCGTGATGGTGTTGCCCTGGTCACTGCTGGCAGATTTCTCGACTGCGGAGACGGCCAAGGAGGATGACGCACGGCTGGCGATCGGCAAGCGGATCTATCTCGAAGGGCGCGCGAGCGACGATCCGGCCGAGGAGATCAAAATCGGAATCGGCGGCGACAACGCCGTCGAGGTTCCCGCGTGGACGCTGCCCTGCGGAACGTGCCACGGTGCCGACGGACGCGGCGGTATCGCCGTTCAGAATGTGGCGCCGCCAGATATTCGATGGGAAGCCCTGATGGCTGATCTACCGAGCTCGGCCACCGGCCGCACCCGTCCGGCCTACACCGATCACGACGCGCTCCGGAAGGCCATCACCGAAGGCGTCGACGCCGGTGGCACCGCGCTCTCGCCCGTCATGCCACGCTTCAGGCTCGACGATGCGCAATGGGAAGCCCTCGTCGCCTACCTCGAGACCCTGCGCCGCGAATAGCTTTCTCGATCACAGCCGCGGATCGGCCGCGGGTGGTCTGCGGGCGGCGCCTGCGAAACTCGCGCGCAGACGCGCTCAGACATCTCGGCGCCGTCCTCGATCCTCCCGCGTCCTCGGGCAGCGCGGTTGGTCGGCCACGGGTCTGCACGGTTGGTCGGCCGCTGCCGGTCTGCGTGCGGGCGCTCCGAAACTCGTGCGAACACGCTCAGACATCTCCGCGCGTCCTCGATCCGACAGCTTCCTCCTCTAGCTGAGGCTGGCCGGCCGCGGGTCGTCATGGTTGGTCGGCCGCGGGTGGTCTGTGGTGGGTAGTCTGCGGGTGCTTTGGTGGCGGCTGGTGTGATTGGATGCGGCGAGGCGAGGGAAATTGGTACTAGGTCGATTTCTGAAATGGCGCATAGGGTCAGCCGGGGATCTCGCCAGCTTCAGGAGATTTGAGGAACTATGGGCAAGATATTCGAAGCGCTCGATGATGACCTGATTGCCTTCATCGAGGCGCAGCCGATCTTCTTTGTGGCCACGGCGCCGCTGGCGGCGGATGGTCTGGTCAATGTGTCGCCCAAGGGGCTCGATACGTTTCGTGTGCTGGGACCCAAGACGGTGGCGTATCTCGACCTCACGGGAAGCGGCATCGAGACCGTGGCGCACGCCAAAGAGAATGGCCGCATCGTGGTGATGTTCTGTGCCTTCGAGGGACGGCCGAACATCTTGCGGCTGCATGGCAGAGTCGAAGCCCTGGAGCCGGGACATCCCGACTTCGATGCTCTCCTGCCGCGCTTTCCGACCCACCCTGGCACGCGTGCAATCCTGCGGGTCGACGTTCAGCGCATTGCCGATTCTTGCGGCTTCTCGGTGCCGCGCATGACTTATGAGCGTGACCGTGACCAACTCACCCGCCTGCACGAGAGTCGTTCGCCGGAGCGAATGCGCCAGACCCACACCGAGAAGAACGCCCACAGCCTCGACGGCCTCCCGGGGCTCGCGCTGGACGGCCTGGCTCCCGAGTAGGGCCGGCCCGCGCGGCGCTGAACCTCAGCCGTGGGCTCGCTCGTTCATTCGGTACGAAGGGCCGTGATCGGACGCGCGGCGGCGGCGCGGTAGACGCGTATGGACACCGTCGCCAGGGCGGTTGCCGTGGCCAGGGCGATGCCGAGCAGCCACGGGCTCGGGCCGAGGTCGATCCGGAAAGCGAACTCTCGGAGCCACCGCGTGGCCAGGAAGTAGGCGACTGGTGTCGCCAGGGCAGCGCCGAGCAGGACCAGGCGAAGAAAGGATCGGTTGAGCAGGACCATGATGTCGAAAGTCGACGCACCGAAGACCCGGCGGACGCCGATCTCGCGGGTCCTGCGCTCGGTGCTGTAGGACGCCAGACCGAAGAGCCCGAGGCAGGCGACGAGGATCGCCAGCAGGGCGAATCGCTCGAATAGGATGATCTGCTGTTCCTGGCGCCGAAAGAGCGCTTCGAATTGCGCATCGAGGAACGAGCGCAGGATCGGCATCTCGGGCGACACTTCCTGCCAGACGTGGTCGATGAAGGCGAGGGTGGCGCGCCGGTTCTGGGGCACGATTCGGATCGCGATGGTGTTGTAGTTGCTGGGGTTGAGTTGGAGGAAGATGGGCAGAGTCGGCTGATAGATCGAGGCGAAGTGGACGTCCTCGAAGACACCGACGATCGGACCGCGAACCCGCTGACCTTGATGTGTGTACTGCTGCTCGATGACCTCGCCGACGGCGTCCGACGTTGTGAAGCCGAGGGTCGCTGCGCCGGCACGGCTGACCAAGAAAGCGGCGCGTCCTAGCGGATTCTCCGCATTCGGGCGCCGCAGCCGATCGCTGCTTCGCTGGTCCGAGAGCATGCGGCCCGTGAGCAGCTCGATACCGAAGGCGTCGAGGAAGTCTGTGTCGATATCGAGGCGAGACATCATCCAGGTCTTGTCGGGTTGGCCGGGCCGGGTGAGGGCGAAGTCCGGGTCCGGCCATCGACCGTCGGGCATGCGGCTGGCCGCTGTGACCGAAACGATGTAGGGGTTGGCGAGCAGGCGTTGCTTGAAGGCGGCGTAGTCGATTTCCGCGTCGTCGACATTGTTGAGCACGACGGTGTGCTCGGTCCGGAATCCGAGCTCCATGTTGGCGGCAAAGTGCATCTGTGCGCGGCACACCAGGGTCACGACCAGCAGCACGACCGAGATGGTGAACTGGGTGACGACCAGGGTGTTGCGCAGCATCAGGCCGCTGCGCCCGCGCGCCACCGTTCCCCGCAGGGCTTCCACTGGCGCCAGTCGTGACAGCGCCAACGCGGGGTAGAGGCCGGCCGCGAGACCGGTCACGCAGGCGAGCGCGAGCAGGCAGAGAAGCCAACCGGGCCGAAGCAGCAGGGTCGGGCTGAGGCTTACGCCAGCTACCTGACTGACGATCGGCAGCATGATCGGCGCGGCGAGGGCGGCGAGGGTGGCTGCCAGCAGGCTCGCGAGCACGGCCTCGAGCAGAATCTCGCCGGCGAGACGAACGCGGGGCACGCCGATGGCGCGCTTGAATCCGATCTCTTTGGCACGCTGGGTGGCCCGGGCCGTGGCCAGATTCACGAAGTTCAGACAGGCGATCAACAGCACGATCAGGGCCACGCTGGTGAAGATCAGCACGCTGACGGCATGGCCTTGGGGCTGCAGCTCGCGCTGGAAGTCCGAGAAGAGATGGATGTCGCGAACCGGAAACGGCACGATCCGGAGCTCTCGACGGACCTCCTCCGGGGCATGACGCGCGACTGCGCGGTCGAGCGCTTGCTGGACCGACGTGAGATTGGCACCGGTGAGCAACCGCACATAGGTGTGAAAGTTGTTGCAGCACCAGAAGCGAAGCTGGAAGAAGTCGTCTGGCAGGTTGTGGATCGACACCAACACGGTCAAGGGCAGATGGCTGTTGGCGGGGAAGTCTTCGATCACGCCACGGACCGTGACGTCGCCGGCCCGGTAGATGTTCATCACACGCCCGATCGCCTGGCCATCCGGGAACCACTTGTTCGCCATGCTGCGCGTCAGCACGACGCTGTCGGGGCGATCGAGAGCGCTTGCAGGGTCCCCGGCCAGAAACGTGACACCCGCAAGGTCCAGGAACCCGGGGTCCACGGTCGCGACCCCGAGCTCGTTCGCCTGTGTCTGGCCGACCCGGATCCGGCTGGTGCCGTTGACCGGGAAGACTCGTGCCGCGATCTCGATCTCGCGGCTCTCGGCCAGCACGGCGTCCATGGCGGGCCCGGGTAGACCGGCCACCCGCTGGCGCGCGCCGCCCTCGTGATCGGCCATGTCCAGGCTGAGACGATACAGACGGTCGAGCTGCGGGAAATGACGGTCGTGGCGCAGCTCGTACTCGATGTAGAGCCCGACGACCAGGACGCTGCAGAGGCCGACTGCGAGTCCGATGACGTTGATCGACCACGTGGCGCGATCGACCTTGGCGTGGCGCCAGAAGTGTTTGAAGAGAAACGTGCTCATGGCCTAGCTGAGCGCCTCTTGCTCGACGATGCGACCATCGAAGAGATGGACGATGCGATGGCCGTAGCGCGCGTGGGTCGCAGAGTGTGTGACCATGACGATCGCCGTCCCGGCCTGGTTGAAGCGCTGCAAGAGCCCCATCACTTCGCGTCCGTTGGCGGAGTCCAGATTGCCCGTGGGCTCGTCCGCCAGAATGAGCCTCGGTTCGGTCACCAGCGCCCGCGCGATCGCGACACGCTGTTGCTGGCCGCCGGAGAGCTCTTGGGGGTAGTGGTCACGGCGGTTGCCGAGGTGGACGCGCTCGATCACATCGTCGACCTGCTCGCGGCGTTCGCGGGCGCTGAGCGGTCGATAGATCAGGGGCAGCTCGACATTCTCGGAAACCGTCAGCTCGTCGAGCAGGTTGAAGCTCTGGAAGACGAAGCTCAGGTGCTGCTTTCGAAGCTGGGTGAGACGCCGCTCGCTGGCGCCGGCGATGTCTTGGTCCAGGAAGCGGTAGCTGCCGCTCGAGGGCTGGTCGAGCATGCCGAGGATGTTGAGCAGGGTGGACTTGCCGCTCCCGGAAGGGCCCATCACGGCCAGGAATTCGCCGTCCGCGATGTCCAACCTCACTTGGTTCAGCGCCGTGGTCTCGACCGCGCGGCGCCGGTAGATCTTGTGAAGGTTCTCGAGCTCGATCATGAGGGATCTCCGGCCGCCTCGTGCGCGCTGTGCATTGGGTCCACGACGAGGCGAAGGTTGTGAGCATCTTCGAAACCACGGTAGCTGGAGATGATCACGGTGTCACCTGCTGCCAAGCCATCGAGGACCTCGAAGGATTCGGGGGATGCTTGTCCGAGTCGGATGGCGCGCCGTTCAGCTCGGCGTCCGTCTGCCGAGAGCACGAAGATCCAGGCGCCCGCGGTTTGTTCGAAGAATGCGCCTCGGGTGAGCAACAGGGCTTCCCGCGGTGCGCCCAGAAGGAGGCGAAGATGAAGGGTCTGTCCGCGCGGGAACGACGCTGCCGCCGCGTCGATGGGCGTCAGGTCGACGCGAACCAGGCTGTCGCGGACCTCGGGGTAGATCTTGTCGACCACCACCTCTCGTTCTTGCCCCTGGGCCACGAAGCTGGCGGTCTGGCCGGTGCGGATGCGGTCGACGTAGAACTCGTCGATGTCGGCACGGACCTTGAAACCTTGCGGACGGTCGATGCGGCCGAGCCGCTGGCCGGTATCGATCGAGGTGCCGAGGACGGCATCGAGTTGGGTCAGCTGGCCGCTGATCGGTGCGGTGATCACGAGCTGGCCCAGGCTTTCGCGAATGAGCCGCAGGCTGGTCTCGAGGCGCGCGAGGTCGCGGTCCACCTGGTCGAGCCGTCGCTGCCGGATCTGGGCATCGAGGGCGAGACCGCGGGTTTCGGCTTCGAGCAAGGAGTGGTTGTACGCCAGCTCCTGCCGGGTCGCCCGGTAGGCCGCCGTGCTGAGAATCTGCTGGCGGACCAGCGCCTCCTGGTCCGCGGCGTCCTGGGTCAGGCGTTTGACCTGGTACTCGAGCGCCAGGATCTGCCGCTGCCGGGCGAGGTGCTCGCGTTCGAGGGTCAACCGGGTGCCTTCGAGGGTGTGGAGCTGGCCCGTGATCTCGACCTCCTGGGCCAGCAGGCGAAGCTCGAAGGCGGTATTGCTGAGCCGGAGCAGGCGGGTACCCGCTTCGACCCGGGCACCCTCGTCGACGCAGATTTCTTCGATCCGGCCACCCTGCACAGCATCGAGCGAGACGGTTTCGAGTGGCAGCACCGTTCCCCGGATTCGGATCTCGTCGGAGAGTCCGCCCAGGTGCACGGTCATCAGCTCGAGGGTACTGGCCTTCACGGTGCGTTCTCCCCCGGGCGACCGGCGAAGGAGGTACGTGCCCACGCTGGCCGCGACGACGAGGAGCAGGAGGGAAAGGCCCCAGGCTCGGAGACTGTGTTGCGTTGGAACGGCGCGATCCATACCCGCGCCACTGAGGTCTCGGGCTTCCATGTCCTGATTCCATCCGCCGTTTGTAACCGGACGATGTCAAAGCGCGTCTGAGGGTTGGCGTTTTGTGTCCGGCTTGACACAGAAGCCCGTCAGAATGAAGTCTTCCAGCGGTGCAGCCGCCTCGTGGCGCGCGTGAGCCCGTTGGATTCCGTACGGGGCTCGGCTGCGACGAGCTGCGACCAATCGAGGGACGAGCATGGCAGCAAGGTTGTTGGTGGTCGATGATGATCGGGAGCTTCGCGAGCTGCTGACGGACTATCTCTCTCGCGCGGGGTTTGACGTGCTGGCGCGCGCGGATGGAGGGCAGCTCATGCGCTTGCTGGAGCAGGAAGCCATCGACCTGCTGATCCTCGATTTGCAGCTTCCCGGCCAGGATGGGCTCGATCTCTGCCGGCAGCTTCGCACCACCTGCGATCTGCCCGTTCTCATGTTGACGGCGCGGGGCACGGAAATCGACCGTGTCGTGGGTTTGGAGGTCGGCGCCGACGACTACCTGGTCAAGCCCTTTAGCCCCCGTGAGCTGCTGGCACGGATCAAGGCTTTGCTGCGGCGCAGCAGCGCCCCGATGCGCGGGTCACGGGTCACGTCCGCGGCACGCCAGGTGCGCATTGGTCGCTGGCGCTTCGACACCGAGGCGCGCCAGCTCATCGACTCGGATGGGGTCGTCGTCGCCCTGAGCGGGGCCGAGTATCGGCTGCTCAAGGTCTTCATCGAGCGGCCGAATCTCGTGCTGAGCCGCGATCGCCTGCTCGACCTGACTCAGGGGCCGGATGGCAACGCCTTCGATCGCGCCATCGACGTACAGGTTGGCCGCTTGCGCAAGCGGCTACGTGATTCCGCGCGTGCGCCCTCGTACATCAAGACCGTGCGCGGCGAGGGATACGTGTTCGCGCCGCCCTCGGCATCGCGCACCTCGTGATGGTCAAGGCACCCCTGCGGATCCGGCTGGCAGCGGTCATGGTGCTCATGGCCGTGCTGTCGGCGCTCGCCTGGTGGCGGCATGGCTGCAGGGCGCCGGCCGGAACGAATCTCGAAATCGAGATCGCGCGCTCGAAGCTCGCACCTCTCCTGGCAGCCGTTCCGACTCCGATCCGTCAACCGGAGCGCCTCGCACAGGTGGCACAGGCCGTCGGAATCGAGGTCATGCCGACGGGACCGCTCCTCGCGCCGGTCACGGATTCGCCCGGGGCTGACGTTGCGTGGGTCGAAACACTGAGCGCATGGCTGCACCGGACGTACCCGGGGCGCGTGATCTACCTCGATCTGGAACCCGCGCCGACAGCCTCCCCACCAACAGACGCAGCCCGCGGGCCCGCCACGGGATTCTTGCGCATTCAGATGCTGATGGCCGAAGGGCGGTGGTGGCACGGCCGGCTGCCAACGGCGCTCGATCCGTCACCGCCCGCGGCGTCCCCACCGTGGGCCCCGATCGGACTCACGGCTTTGGCCCTGGTGGTGGCAATCGGTTGGATGATGCGAATGCTGAAGCCCGTGCCACGGCTGGCCCGCCGTGCGCAGGCAGCCCTCACCACGCCGCACACCCTCGACCTCGGCGAAGAGGGTGCGCCGGAGCTCCGACAAATCGCCCGGGCGGTCAACGGCCTGCAGCGTCAGCGACAGCAGATCTCGGAAGCACGCGAGGGGCTGCTGCGGACCATCTCGCATGATCTCAAAACGCCGCTGACCCGCATGAGGCTCCGTGTCGAGCTGATCGACGACGCGGCCGTGCGGTACGGGTTGGAGCGAGATCTGGGCTTTCTCGATGACGTGGTGGCCGCGTCTCTGCATCGGTTGGAGGGGCGTGACGAGAGCGAGTCCGTTCAGCGGGTCGATCTCGATGCGCTGTTGGCCGCGGTGGCTGCGGACCTTTCCTCCGAGGGCCGGCCGGTGACGCGAGGCGCCGGGCCGGAACGTCCGCTGCGCTGTCGCCCGACAGCCATTCGCCGTGCCCTGGGCAATCTGGTGGAGAACGCCCTCAAATACGCGGGGCAAGCCCACCTTCGTGTCGAAGAGGCCGCTCGGGACATCTGGATTCATGTCGAAGATCGTGGCCCGGGCATTCCCGACGACGAACGCGAGCTCGTGATCCAGCCGTACTACCGTGGCCCGGCGGCCCGGGACCGGGACGCCGAGGGGATCGGTCTCGGCCTTGCGATCTGCCACCGGATCGCGCGGGAGCACGGTGGAGATCTCGTGCTGGAAGACCGACGCGGCGGCGGCCTGCGCGCGAGCATCCGCCTGCCGGTCGCGTGAGCGGCGTCGCGGCAGACCGTGGTTCTTGCCGGCCTACGACAGCTCGGCGGCGGGGCGGAGCCAGCGGCCGACGACCTTCTCGACTGGGAAGGCGTAGGCGTCGCGCCCGAGGCGCCAGCGAGCAAGGTGCTGGACGGGGCGTTGCCAGAAGGGAACGCGGTTCCAGGCCATCTGCTGGTAGAACTTGAAGCGCTCGACGCGGCGGTGGGTCTCCGCGGACACCCAAGGGCCGGCGGAGCCGATGAAATCAAAGTCGGCCCACTCGTCGAGGGAAACGGGGAGCTTGTAGCCGTTGGCGACGGCTTGGGCGGTGATGGCGGAGCCCGGGTAGGGCTTGAAGTAGAAGAAGGGCGTATGGAATTCGGGGCTCATGGCGCGCAGCCGTTTGGCGACGTCCAGGGAGGCTTGGACGCTCTCTTCAGGCTCGTCGGGAAAACCGACGATGAACGGGAAGATCACCGCCACGTCATGACGCAGGCAAAGCTCGGCGGTTTCGAAGACCTGCTCGAGCTTGATGTCCTTCTTGATCCGGTCCATCATCGCCTGCGAACCGGACTCGACGCCCACCAACACCCGCCGCATGCCACTCTCGCAGCATTTCGCGAAGACACCCTCTCCCAGGCGCGTGCCCTGGTCGGCACGAAGCGTAGCGGCCCAGCTGATCGGAAGCCGACGCGCGATCAGCTCATCGGCGATCGCTTCGACACGTTGCGGGTAGACGAAGAAGGTCTCGTCCTGAAACGAGAGGTCGTCGAAGCGATAGGCGTGCCACAAGGCTTCGACCTCGCGTCCCACCCGCTCCGGATCGAGGCCGGACCACTTGCGCCCGTAGACGAAGGGATCTGCGCAGAAGGCACAGCGGAACGGACAGCCCTGGGACGAGATGTAGTCGAGCTGTCGCTCGCCCTTTCGATCGAAGTACTGCTCGCTGTCGATCAGGGTGTAATCGTGCTCGGTAAACGCCTGGTTGTCGATGAAGGCACGCGGCGGATTCCGCACCGCCTCGCCGCTGTCGCGGCGAAACGTGACGCCGGCCAGCCCTTCGAGATCCTCGCCCGCGACCAGCCGGTCGACGAGCTCCGCGAAGGTCGCCTCTCCCTGGCCCTGGACGGTGATGTCGATGGCTGGCTCGTCGAGGCATTCGCGACCGAACATCGAGGCATGCCAGCCGCCCCACACCACGGGCACGTCCGCGAGCCGGTGGTCGGCACAGTGGCGCTTGACAGCGCGGGCGACCTCGACGGCATCGCGAATCGGCCCACCGGTCAGAACGCTCATGCCGACACAGACCGCATTCTCGAGGTGCGCGGTGACCGCGGCGGCCGGATCGTCTTCCAGGCGACCGTCGATCAACACGACCCGGAAGCGTTCACGGTCGAGGTGCGAGCCGACCGCGACGAGCCCGAGGGGCATGGTGAAAAACACCGCTCGCGGGTTGTACAGCACGACCACTGGACGCGGGTCGGCGTGCGGCGTGCGATGTGAGGTGTTGGTCATGAGCGTTCGAATTCGAGCAGAACATGGTCGCCGAGGCGCACGACGGGCGACAGGGTCTCGGTGCGCCGTTCCAGCCGGGCCAGGGTAGCCACCAAGCGCGGGTGACGACGGGCCCAGGGCTCGGCATAGGACGGTGGCACGAAAGTGCCGACACCGGCGGAGCGCACTAGCCGCCAGGCGGGCCGGAAGGCACGGCGAACCTGCCGAAGAGGAGGATAGCGCACCTGGGCTCCGCGCCATGGCAGGCCACCGGGGCGCAGACGCCGCACGGCCGACCGGGGCTGGCCGTGCAGGAGGAACCACAGCCATTCCCACGCTGTCCAGCGGCCGAGCAAGCAGAGGATCACCACGCCGCCCGGGCGCACCAGACGCGCGAGCTCCCGGGCGACCGGCGCCAGGTCAGCCGCGCAGTTGAGGGCGCCGAAGTTGGAAAAGGCCGCGTCGAAGGCGTGATCGTCCGGCAGCGCGGCCAGGCCCTCGGCGGCCATTCGCCGAAGCGCGAGGGCCTCACCAACGCCGGCATCAGTCGCTTTTCGCCGGGCGGCTTCGAGCATCTTCGCGGAGGGGTCGGTGGCCAGCACGGTCATGCCGCGCCGAGCCAGGTAAACCGCGTCTTCGCCGGTCCCACAGCCCAGCTCGAGAACCCGATCGCCGACGGCCAGACGAGCCTCGAGTCGGCGGTGAACGGCTTCGCGCTGGGCGCGGCCCGTGATGCTTTGGGTGAAAGCCTGGTCGTAGTCCGCGGCCAAGGAGTCGAACGCATCGCCGGCTGCCGGCGTCGTGGACACGAAGGATTCGCCAGCCGAACGCGGCTGGGTCACCGGGAATTCTCCTGGGCGCTCAGCGATGCCTCGGCTTCTGCTTGCGATGCTGCGACGATCGGCAGCTCGACGGTGAGCTCGGCACCGCCGCCCTCGCGGTTGGCGGCGTGGACGTTGCCGCCGTATCCCTCGACGATCGACTTGACGATCGCCAGGCCGAGACCGGTGTGGCCGCCTGCGCCCTTGACCGTGCCGGGCCGGTCGCTGAAGAAGCGGTCGAAAACGCGCTCGAGGTTGTTGACCGGGAAGCCCGGTCCGCGATCCGCCACGCGGAGGGTGGCGCGGTCGCCGTGGTCATCGATCGTCACATCGACCTCTGTGCCGGGAGGCGAGAAGCCGGCAGCGTTGTCGAGCAGGTTTTCGATGACCTGTGTCATGCGCACCGAGGAACCTGCCACGGCCACGGCCGACACATGCTCATCGAGCTTGAAGCGCGGTTGGTGGCCATTGTCCGTCAATGCCCGCCGCGCGATGGCGGCACGCGCGAGTGTCGCCAAGGGGACGGACTCGACCTCCTGACGGTCGAGCTGGCTGTCGATGACGGCGATCTCGCGAACGGCGGTGAGCAGCTGCTCCAGGCGTGCGACGTCGTCGAGGGCCATGGTCAGAAAGCGCGCGCGGTCCCGGGGATCGTCGACCGTCGGCAGCACATCGAGCACACCGCGAATCGACGCCAAGGGGTTCTTGAACTCATGGGAGACGTCGGACGCGAACGATTCCATGAAGCTCTGGTGGCTCTCGAGCCGGCGGGTCAGCCGTGCCAGGGCGCGCGACAGGTCGCCGATCTCGTCGAGCCGGGCGAGGGGCTCGAAGGGGCGGCGCAGACGGCCGCGGCGATCGAGCAGGGCACGGGCGTCGCGCTGCAGCCGGCGCACGGGGCGTGCGATGGTGGTGGAGACCAGCAGCGAGAGAACCGCGGCGACCACGACCGAAAGCAGGATGACTTCGACCGTCGCCGTCCGAAAATCGTAGAGCGCTTGCAAGATGCGGATGGTCGATCGCGACACCAAGACCGCGCCGACGACCACGCCTTCACTTTCCACCGGCAGCGCGCTGAACATGACCAGCGAGCGGGTCGTCGGTGACGGCCGCGACGCGCTGCCGTAGCGACCGGCGAGCGCCTGGCGAACCTCCGGCGCCAGCAAGCGGTCGCTGGTGCCTGGTGCGGTCGCTGGCGCTGACTCGACGGGCGGGCTGGAAGTCGGCCATTCGAGCGCACGCTCGATCAACCGATAGAAGAAGAGACCGATGCGGTACGTGAGCCGACCCCGCACTTCGGAGGTCGCCGCGGTCGTGCTCTCAGCCGTGCCCTCGCGTCGTGGTCCGAGGCTGCTGGAGTCGGCGACCACGGTTCCATTGGGCGACACGACCCGCAGACGGTACTCCTGCCGCTGGTTGAGGTTGACCAAGATGCGCTTGGCCTCCTCGGCGTCGAGGATGTCTCGCTCACCCAGGGCAGCGGCGAGCAAGCGACCCTGCTGAACCATGGCCCGTTCCTGCCCGCTTAGAAGCTGATCCTCGAAGCTCTCGAGCGTCAGAATGCCGATCGCCGGCATGAAGACGAGCAGGATGTTGAAGGCGAGCAGCCGAATCGATAGGCGCGACACGAAACGGGTGATCGCGGCGAGCGCCCGGCCCATTGCCGTCTTCGGCGCGCCGACCCGCGACAGTCTCCGGCTCGAGTCCGGCTCGCGGGCCACGCTGCTCATAGGCGTTTGGCGTCGACCGGCTGGGTGCTGGCTCCCGCTTCGGACGCCGAAGCGTCGTCCGAAGCGGGCTGGCGGTAGCGATAACCGAGCCCGTACACGGTCTCGATGCGATCAAAGCCCTGGTCGGCGTTGTTCAGCTTCTTTCGCAAGCGCTTGATGTGGCTGTCGATGGTGCGATCGCTGACGTAGGTGTCGTGCGGGTAGCCTTCCTCGACCAGCTGTTCCCGGGTCTTGACGTGACCAGGATGGCGAACCAACGCGCGCAAGATCAGAAACTCGGTGACCGTCAACGGCAAAGGATTGGCGAGCCACTGGGCCGTGTAGCGGCGCAGGTCGAGACGCAGGTCGCCGACCGCCAGCACTTCTTCGTCAGAGTCGGGATTGTGCTGGTTGAGCGCCAGGCGGCGAAACAGCACCTTGACCCGCGCGACCAGCTCGCGCATGGAGAAGGGCTTGCACAGGTAGTCGTCGGCGCCGAGCTCCAGACCCAGCACGCGGTCGAACTCCTCGTCACGTGAGGTCAGAAAGATGATCGGCAAGGATTCCGACACCCCGCGCAGTCGGCGACAGAGCTCCAGTCCGTCGATCCGCGGCATGGTGATGTCGAGTACGGCGACATCGGGTAGCGCATCCGACAGTGCGTTCCACGCAGCCTCGCCGTCGCCGTAGGTGTCGACGCGGTAGCCCTCGCGACGGAGCGCGAAGCCAACGGTTTCCAGGATGTGGTCTTCGTCGTCGACCAGGGCGACCGAGCCGCGTGTAGGCGTGTGCATGCCCCTATTCTACTCGCCGATGACCGCCACGATCAGCGTGGGCGCAAGGGATCGTCGTCGAGCGAGGCGCGGATGCGGTGGTAGGTGTCGAGCCGCTCGGCCTCGAGCGTTCCGGTGCTCGCCGCTTCCTGGACGGCGCAAGCCGGCTCGTGGCTGTGGCTGCAGTTGCGGAAGCGGCAGTGAGCGCCCAGCTCGGCGATCTCGGGAAAGTGCCGATCGAGGTCGGTGGCGTCGAATCGCCACAGGCCGAGCTCACGAATGCCCGGCGTGTCGATCAGCTCGATGCCGTCGTCGAGTGTCAGCATGGCGGCCCGGGTCGTGGTGTGGCGTCCCCGGCCCCGGCTGCGGCGATGACCCGCCACCTGTCCGGTCGCGGCGAGGCCTTCGCCGCCCAACGCATTGACCAGGGACGACTTGCCGACGCCGCTGTGGCCTGCGAGGACGGCGGTGCGGCCGGCGAGCGCCTCGCGCAAGGCATCGATACCGCCGCCGGTCTTTGCCGCACACAGGATGATCGGAACGCCGGAGAGGCGGTGCGGCTCGACGCTGGCGAGCTCGTCGTCGTGACCGGTGAGCGTTGCCCGAAGCCTTCCGAGAGGTGGAGCCGTGCTCAGCAGGTCGCATTTGTTGATGACGATCACCGGTTCGGCGCCGCTTTCCCCGATGGCGATCAGGAAGCGGTCGAGGAGGGCGGGAACCAGCGGTGGCTTGCGCACCGAAGCGACGTGCACCACCAAGTCGACGTTGGCGGCGAGGACGCGTCGCAGCCGGGGATTGTGCGGGTCCGGGCGCGACAGCTCGGTACTGCGCGGCAGAATCTCCGTGACCCACCAAGCATTGTCTTCAGCCTGAGAGATCCGCGCGTGATCGCCCACCGCGACCATCTCGCGTTGGTGCGCCGCCAGTCGGGAAGGCAGCGCGCAGAGCAGGGTTTCACCTTCAAGGGTGACCCAGCAGCAGCCCGAAGCGCTGCCGGTGATGCGACCGGCTCGGCGAACCGTGTCACCCGCGAAGGTGGGTTCGACAGGTGCAGCGTCGCGCGAGCCGTGGCGGGACGGCGTGCGCCGCCGATCTTGGAGCAGGTGATCGTCGAGATGATCTTCGGCGGAGACGCTGCTGGAAGCGCCACTAAAGTCGCCCGCGGGAGGTGCTGCAGGGTCTGTCTGCGAAGGCTGGCGCGTGCCGTCGCCCGCCTCATCGGGATGCTCGTCTCTCGCCTCGGATGGGTCGAGCTTTCCACGGAGCTGGCGGGCTGCCCGACGCGCCTCGCCTCGGCCGCGCTTCTTGGGATATCGGCGGGGCATCAGTGGGCGCTGGGGAGACTAGGGTGCCTTGCGGCGTGAATCCATTTGCCCAAACGTGCCGACGCCGGGCGAAAAGCCCGGCGCCGTCGAGGAGGAGGAGGTAGAGACGGTCCTTCCATATGCAGAGGGCGTGCCAGCTTTGCTGCGGTCGCGAAAAGTCGTCTTGTCGAGCGAACCGACCGCGCAGCGATGTCCAGGGATTCATGGGTCCGAACGTCATTCGACCGCCGACAGTGCGAGCTGGAAACCGCGGCTTGCGTCTGCACAGAAGACGGTGGGGCGATGCCGCTTTGGCCGGGGACTCCCGGTGCGTGCCATTCTGGCGGCTTCGCGTCAGGCGCTGTTGATTGCGGCATGGCTGATGTTCAGTCCTGCTTCTTCGAATCGCCCGCGAGGGGCGCTTCGAGGAGTCCTCGTTCGGCGAGTTGCTCGAAAGCAGCGTCGTATCGGGCCATGCGCTCGCGGATTTCGAGCAGTCCAGCGGGCGGGGCCGATGAGCCATCGCCTTCTTCCAGGCGGCCAAAAAATGACGAAGCCTTGACGTCCAGGGAGCCGAGAATGCCGAGGAGGTGACGGACTGTGAGTGTGATGTTGCCCTTGAGCACCTGGCTCAGGTAGCCCCGCTGGAATCCATTCTCGACCTCGATGCTGCGCTGGGTCCTGCCGCTGGCCCGCACCAAGTGGCGCAAGCGCTCGAGGGCACGGGCTGCTTCTTGCGCACGCAGGTCGGCGAAGGCCGGCGGAGTCGTCGACTGGGATGGGGCGCTCACTCGCTGATGCTAGCCTGAAATGGGCCTCATGGGCGGATCTCGCGCAAGGGCGGGCGCTCGGGGCCGAAGCTGGCGTCGATCCGCCATACGCGCCGGTTGGCAAATTGGGCGATCAGCTCACGATCACGGGTCTCACCGAGAGACTCGGCCCAGACCACCTCGCTGGCGTCGAGATCGGCGTCGTTCCATACCCAGCTATCCGGCCGTCCGTTCGGGTAGTCGACAAGGAGCAAATCTTGGCCGGGCGATGCCAGGAGCTGCTGGTGGATCTCGGCGCGTTGCCGTGCCCAGTCCGTCGCATCCGGTCGGTGGGCAGGAGTCTGGTGGAGGAAGCTGGCGAGCTGGATCGCGAAGATGGCGGTCACCGCGGCTGGACCGATCAGGTGGCCACGCCACCGACACGTCGCCAGGGCGCGCAGGGCGAGCACGGCGAGAAGCACCAGGGCGGCGGCGAGCGGCGCTGGGTAATGCGCGTGATAGGGCCGGATCGGCATTAGCGCCAACAAAGTCATGAAGCTGAGGATGATGGCAATGCGCGCCGCGCGGTCCTGGATCACCGTGCGTGACATCAGCAGCAAGGCGAGAATCGGTCCGGTGCCGAGGAAGAAGTAGAAGGTGAACGCGAGCTTGCGGCCCCACAGGGCAGCGGTTTCGGCGGGCCAGCCCGGGCCGAGCTGCCAGACGAAGTGAACGTACTCGGGAAATTGGGATGCGTGAAGCTGGTGGGGAAACGTCAGGGCTCGGCCCGTGACACCGAGGTTGTAGCCGACGATGGAAGCGATGATCAGCACATTCCCGAAGACGAGGGTCAGCAAGACGCCACGGGTCGGGCGGCATCGTGACCAGCTCCAGAAGAGGATGCCCGCGGCACCGATCGCGAAGCTGAGCCCCTCGACGGGGCGGCTGTGGGCGAGCAGTGCCAGGCCAGTGACCAGAAATAGCGCATGGCCGATTCGCGCGCGGCTGGTTTCCGCGCGGCTGGCTTCCGCCCGCGTGGGCAGGCGCAGCAGTGCGCCGAGGACCAACGCGCCACCGATGGCGGCAATGCTGCCGCCCCAGTAGCTCTGGTTCCAGTAGCTACCGACCGCGAAGCGAAGCAGGGCCAGGAGCCCGCCGATCAGTGGCCACGGCGCCGGCAGAGTCGCGGCGAGCGCCCAGCCGATCGCCCAGCACAGCAAGGCGCTGGACAGCACCAATCCTGCGGCCGGGTGTCCGGTGAGCCCTTGGCCGAGTGCCAACAGCATGCCCTGAGCGGGTGGGTACTTAGAGGCGTAAATCGGTTCGTGCAGCACGTGCGCGGTGACGAAGTGCTCGTGCGCGGGGTGAGAAGGGTTGGCCAGACGCCCATGAGCGAACGTGTCGGCGGCCAGTAGGTAGCTCTTCTCGTCTGGAATGCGTGCCAGCGGTGGGCCGTGGATGGCGATCAAGACGCCTGTGCCGGCAGCACCCAGGACCAAGAGTGCCACAAGGGACGATCGTGGACCCAGCGCCAGGCGTCGTGCGCGACGGCCGAGCGCGCGCGCTGGGCGTGCCAGCATCTGCGGGCGGAGCCAGAGGAGGAGCGCGACGGCCAGGGTCAGCAGGGCGTCGAGCAGAATGATCCACTCACTCGGAAAGGCGTAGGAAGCGTGCTCGAAGAGCATGGTCGACTCGCCCGTGCGGCTTCTCAGTCGCTCTGATGGTCGGGGCGCAAGAGATCGAAGACCGTCTTGACCGGCGCGAAAACGGCGGTCGGAACCTCGAAGAAGACGGTGTTCCAGTGCGCCATGGCGCCGTTCCAGAGACCTGGGTGCTCGAGTGCCCGCAGAGGACGCCCTTGCTGGGTCTTTTCGGCCACGAAGGCGCGGTTGGGGTCTGCGAAGCGCGGCAGATCGTAGGCGTTTCCTTCATGATCGCGCAGGCTGCACGCGAGCAGCACGGGATTGAAGTGCGTCGCGCGGGAGAAGGTCGCTCGCTGTTCGGCGTCGCGCTGATCCACCTGGGCGCTTTCGACGATTTGGGGACTGACGCGGCCGTCTTCTTCACACACCCAGAAGGGGCCACCTCCGGGCTCACCTTCGTTCAGCACCACGCCACAAGCACGCAGCGGGCGGTGCAGACGATCGAGGGCAAAGGTCCGTTTGGTGTCGGCGTCGCGCCGCAGAACTTCCCGCGCGTTGTTGACGTTGAGCTCGTCGGCGAGCAGGCGAAGGGCATCATCGACCGCCCGTTCACTGCAGTCGGGCTCGTGCAGGCGGGCCAGCGCCTGATGCGCCAGCTTTTCCAGGCGCAAGAGGTGGCCGAGCAAGCGGCGAAGGTTCTTGGCTACGGTTGCCTGCCGCGCCGCGGGCACCACGTTGTCGATGCTCTTGATCACGACCACGTCGCCGCCGATCCGCTGCAGGTTCGCGAGCAGCGCGCCGTGCCCGCCCGGACGCAGCAACAAATCGCCATCATCCTTCCGGAATGGCTGGGCATTGGCATCGAGGGCCAAGGTGTCGGTCGCGGGAGACTGGGTCGAGAAGGCGATCTCGAAGACTTCCTCGCGATCGATCAGCAGGCGGTTCGGGTCAAAGGCAAGGTAGGAGCGAATCTCCGCGAGGTGCGGATTTCCAACCGTGAAGTGGATGCGGCAGTGACCGTCGGCATCCCGTATGTAGCCGATGCTCTCGAGCAGGTGCTCTTCGAGAGGCGTGCGTCCTTTGCCGGTGCTCGGATCGCGGTGGAACGGAATCAAGGCCTTGGGCTTGTGGGCCAGCGCCAGGCCTTCGTCGAGCACCTGGGTCAGGAGGTCGTGATCGTCGACGGCGTCGAGGCTGCGAGCCCCGTGTGCGAGGCGAAGCCGTTCGGCGACCTGGGGAAAGAAGGCAAAGTGGGGGAGATCACGGCGAAAGCGCTGGCAAGCTTCGGCTTCGCGTTCGCCGCCGGTTCCCTGATGGTGCGCGACGAGGGGAGCAAACATGCGGCTGGCGGCGCCGCTGGCGGGAACCAGCTTCGACAGTCGGCCGCGTGCCGCTGCCGCATCCCAAGCTCGCTCGAGGACGGTGCCGTCCACCTCGTCCAAACGGCGAACGCCATCGCCGAGCGTACAAGGACGGAGCAGGCGGATCGGTGCTGGCGGCTGACGCAGCAGATCGAGCTGGCGCTCGGCTTCGGTGAGGTCGAGGCCGTGTTGCTCGAGCTGCGCCCGGTCTCGTGCGCTCAATTCCGTCATGCTTGAAAAGTGGGCAGCCGGTCCCAGACCTCGCGCAGCGTCGGCGCAGCAGCATCCTTGTCAGAGAGTTGGGGCGTGCCCGCGGGCCAGTCGATGCCGATCTCGGAATCGTTCCATCGCACGGCCAGCTCGTCGGCAGCGTCGTAGCGCGCGGTGCACTTGTATTCGACCTGCGCGGTCTCGCTGACCACGTAGAAGCCGTGGAGGAATCCCGGCGGGACGTAGAGCTGGCGAAAATCGTCCGCCGACAGGAATTCGCCGACCCACTGGCCAAACGTCGGGGAGCCACGTCGAATGTCGACGGCGACGTCGAAAATCCGACCCTCGACGGCCCGGACGAGCTTGCCCTGAGGCTGCTTTTCCTGGGCGTGCAAGCCACGCAAGATGCCTTGGGTCGACTTCGAGTGGTTGTCCTGGACGAAGGTCTCGCCAATCCCGCCCTCGGCATACCGCAGGTCGTGGTACGTCTCGAGAAAGAATCCCCGCTCGTCGCGGAAGACCCGAGGCTGGACCAGAATGACGTCTGGAATCCGTGTGGGGCGAAACATCTCTTCGGGCTGGGACATCGTCACTGTTTTCCGTAGAGGACCGAGTTTCAGGGATGTGATCCCGGGCGGGGCATGCTCGGAATCACGTAGACGCTTCCGCGCCTTCACTGGCGAGGCCGAGGCGCTCGCGATCGTAGGCGCCGGCAGTGACCGCCTGGCACCAGTCGGGGTTGTCGAGGTACCAGTCCACCGTTCGCGCGATGCCCGCTGCAAAATCGTGGGCGGGCTGCCAGTCGAGCTCCTGCCCGGCCTTGGTGGTGTCGATCGCATAGCGATGATCGTGACCGGGACGATCGTCGACATAGGTGATCAGGTCGCGGTAAGAAGACGCGCCGACCCGGGCCAAGCTGGGATTGTCAGCGGCCGGACGTGCTGCTTCAAGCAGGTCGCAGAGTGTGTGGACGACCTGAACGTTAGAGCACTCGTTGTTGCCACCCAGGTTGTACTTCTCACCGGGCTCACCGCGTCGTAAGGCCGCGAGCACGCCACGACAGTGGTCTTCGACGAAGATCCAATCGCGGACGTTGCTGCCGTCACCGTAGATCGGCAGCGGGCGACCTTCCGCCGCATTGAGAATCATCAGCGGAATCAGCTTCTCGGGGAATTGGTAGGGACCGTAGTTGTTCGAGCAATTGGTGAGCAAGACCGGCAGGCCGTAGGTCTTGCCGTAGGCGCGTACCAGGTGGTCGGCGCCTGCCTTGGAGGCTGCGTAGGGAGAATTCGGTGCGTAGGGCGTGGTCTCGTGGAAGAGGCCCGTGGGGCCGAGCGATCCGTAGACCTCGTCGGTCGACACGTGCAAGAAGCGAAAGGCCTCGCGGTGCGCGGCGTCGAGATCCGCATGCAGGGCGCGCGCCGCGTCGAGCATCGTGAAGCAGCCTACGAGATTGGTGTTCACGAAGTCACCGGGCCCATCGATCGAGCGGTCGACGTGGCTCTCGGCTGCAAAGTTGACGATCGCGGTCGGGCGAACCTCGGCGAGTAGCGCGTCGACCTGCCCGCGGTCGACGATGTCCCCGCGCACGAATCGGTAACGAGGGTGGTCGGCCACGGAGGACAAACTCTCCAGATGCCCGGCGTAGGTGAGCTTGTCGTAGACAATGACCTGCGCGTCGGTTTCGGCGAGCAGTAGATGAACAAAATTGGCGCCGATGAAGCCGGCACCACCGGTTACGATGATTTTTTCCATATAGATCGCCCTCACGAAGCGCCGCGATTGTCGCACGGAGGGGACCCGGAGGGAAGCGAGCGTAGTAGAATCAATGCCTCGCTGGACGGCCATGCGCGCTCAGCAGCGCGAATGAGCCAGCCGTTCCGCAGCTGCCCGCAACGCCCGATCGGGTACCCCATTCGGAGTCACTCTGCATGACGAGCCTACAGGCGATCGTCCTTGGCCTGGTCCAGGGCGTCACCGAGTTTCTTCCCATCAGCTCGACCGCGCATTTGATCCTGGTCCCATATGTGGTCGGGTGGCCGGATGCCGGCTTGCGGTTCGCCGTGGTCACCAACGCAGGGACGCTGCTGGCGGCGATCATCTACTTTCGCAAGACCCTGGTCGCCTTCTTTCGAGGACCCAACAATGCGTTCGTCCGCCACTGGCGCGAGCCGGGGCCGATGCGCGGCGCGCTCGTCGGCACGATTCCTGTGGTGGCGTTCGGCCTGGTCTTTCAGGGCTTCCTGACCGAAGGCGCACGAACGCCCTTTGTCATCGGCCTGACGACCTTGGGATTCGGTTTGATGCTCGGCTGGGCAGATCGCATCGGCGCTCGTTCCCGTGGCCTCGAGACGCTGTCCTGGCGTGACGTTGCCGTCATAGGCGTTGCCCAAGCCCTCGCATTGATTCCTGGCACGTCGCGCTCGGGAATTACCATGACTGCGGCTCTCGCGCTCGGAATGAAGCGAACATCGGCGGCCCGCTTCTCCTTCTTGCTGGCCATTCCAGTCGGCCTGCTGGCCTGGATAAAGGACACCGCCGACCTTCTGCTCGCGCCGGCTTCGACCGAGGCCGGGATGGTCTCGGGCCAAGCCTTGGCGATTGGGTTTGTCGTCTCGCTGGTGTCAGCCTACGCCGTCATTGACTTCCTCCTTCGTTGGCTGGAGCGTTCGAGCCTTTCTTGGTTTGTCGTCTACCGCGTTGTTCTCGGGGCGTCGATCTTGCTCTTGCTTGCGTTTCGGTAGTCCGGATATCAGGCATCACTGATCGGTATTGCCGTGGTCCAGTATCGGTGTTCTTGTGCTGATTTGGCTCTTGACACCGGGAAAAACCCGGTGTATCTTCTTTGCGCGAGGGGGCAAAATCCTCCTCTCATCCCTCCCAACGAGGGGCGTACACAGCGCCCCTCCTTTTTTTTGTCCGAAAAAGCACGAAAAAGTTGTCCGAGGTCGGAAGCCGTCGGCAGCCTCTGGGTAATGCCGGTCTATCTGGTGGCGCCTGGCGGGCAATTCAGAACGCCAGGACAGAACTTCGTCCCGCCGATTCCGTAGAAAGAGGTGATGGCATTTTTACGATCTCTTTCCGACGCCGAGCTTGTCCAGCGTGCACTGGATGGCTCTCAGGACGCCTACCGAGCCCTGATGAAGCGATTCGAGCGGCCGGTTCTCACCGTGATTCTGCGGCTCGTCGGCGATCCGACGGTCGCTGAGGACCTGGCACAGGAATCGTTCCTGAAGGCGTTTCGTCACCTCGGGCGCTTCGACCCCGAGCGACGCTTTGCGAGCTGGCTCTTTACCATCGCGCACAACACGACGCTCGACTATCTGCGACGTCGCAAGCCGACGATGGTGCCGCTGAACCCTCACGGTGAGCCGACGCCCGAAGACGGCGGACAGGTGGTTCTGGCGCCGGAGAGCGAGGCACCCGATCTGGCTGCTGCAGGAGGAGAGCTTTGGGCGGCGGTTGGTCAGGCGCTCGGCAATTTGCGTCCGGCCTATCGACAGATCCTCGAGTTGCGCTTCCGGGAGGGGCTGGCCTACGACGAGATCTGTGAGGTCACAGGTCTGCCCATGGGGACCGTCAAGATCCATCTTCATCGCGCCCGCAAGCATTTGGCCGAGCAGCTCCAGACCCTCGGCTTCGACATGCCCGTCGCGGGCCACGGCAAGCGCAAGGCAGCGGCGGCACGCAACGCGGCGCGCGAAACACGGCGAACGGCACCGGCGTAGGGGAGGCCGTGAGCGAGACGAGCATCAAGCAAAAGCGACCCAAGGGCTCGCGGCGCGACCGGCAGCAGATCGCTGCCTGGCTGGGCGCTGAGTCACAGCACGACGTGCCGGCGGCCGAGGCTGCCCTCGCGGCGTGGTTCGATCGGGTCGATCGGCCAGCGCCTGCAGCCGACTTCACATCGCGAGTCCTGGCCGCCGCGGCCGCCGAAGGTTCGGTGCCGCGACAGCCCGCAGGGCGTCGATATGTGCTGATCGGATTGGTGGTCGGCGCTTGGACGACGCTGTCCTTGGCCGGTGCGACCTTGATGCTCACCAGCCTCTCAGGCTCCAACCTCTTCGCTGCCGGCACGATTCGCGCTGGTAGTCTGCTGGCCGCTGGCGCGCGTGTGGCGCGCTTTGGCTGGGAGCTGTTGGATGGCATGCGCCTCTTGGCCATGTCGCTGCTCAGCAGTCCTGATGGTGCTCTGGTCGTGCTCGTCACGGTGCTCGCCTGTGCTGGCGCGCTCACTTGGCTCGGCCGCCTGCTCGCCGTGGACGCCTCTGATGCATCGATCTCGCCGCTGGAAATCGCCTAGCCTTTTCTGCACACGAGCCCTCATTGCCCTGGCCTTGCTGCTGACCGCGCCCGCGGTTGGCGCTCAGGACCTGTCCGAGCTGCTGGCGCGCCTCGAGGCTCACTTCGTCGTGCACACGCTGACCGACGGTTATGCCTTGCAGACGTCGGCCGGCAAGGATTCAGTGCTGGTCGAGGTTCGGGCTGGTGCGGCCGCCATCGATGGCGAGCCGGTGAACGACGAGGAGCTCCGGGCGCGGGTCGGCCAGGCTGACACCGAGCACTTGCGCGCGCTGGCCGCGCTGACCGCTGATCCTGCTGCGCTGCGGGCGGCACGCCAGCTTCTCGATGCCGATCGTGAGCGTAGCCATGGTGATCTCGACGGTCGTGACCGTGACGAGACCGGAGACCCAGACGATCGGGTACCGAGAGGTGCGCGTCGCGACAGCACCGCAGAGGCGGATGCCGATCAGCAAGCGCTCGAAGAGGAGCGTGCGGCGCGCGAGCGTGAGGAGCAAGCCGAGCGTCGAGTCCGTGCCGAGGAGCGTGCGGCGCGTGAACAGGAACATGAGGCCGCGCGCCGTGATCGCGAACAGGAGCGGAAGAACCATGGCGCGACGCCGAAGCGCCGGGGCGGCGACCGATTTCGGCTGTTTCGCGATGTTCGCGTCGAGCACGACGAGACGGCCAGCGAAGCCGTCGCGGTGCTCGGCGGCGTCACCGTGCTCGGCGAAGTCCGCAGCGACGCGGTCGCGGTCGGTGGCTCGGTGCAGGTCGAAGGTACGGTACGCGGTGACGTGATTTCGGTCGGTGGCTCGATCATCCTCGGGCCGGATGCCGAGATCGGCGGAGATGCGACAGCGGTCGGCGGGGAGGTTCGACGCGCACGCGGCGCCCGGGTGCGTGGCAGCATCAGCGAGGTGTCCACCGGACGACCGCTGAGCTGGCTGGAGGGTGAGGACGAACCAGCGTCGGCTTCGCGGGGCGGAGACGGTGCGCGAATGTCGGCCCGGGAGCGCCGGGAGCGAGAGACCTGGCGGCGGGATCTTCCTTGGCATGACGGTTGGATTGGTGACTGGACCGACTACCGGCTGGACCGGTGGCAATGGTTCGACCTCGGTAGCCCCGCCGTGTTCCAACGGTTGGTCAATGCCGGGCTGCTGATCGTGATCACACTGATCCTGCTGCTCACGGCGCGCCGCGCGACCGACCGCCTGACGCGCCGCCTGCACACAACGCCCTGGCGAGCGGCTGCCACCGGGCTTGCCGTTCAGGTCGCCACCCTGCCACTACTGGCGATTGCCTCGCTCGTCTTGCTGGTGTCGATCATCGGAATTCCGCTGCTGCTGCTGATCCCCGTCGTGTTGATCGTCATGGTGCTGGCATCGCTTCTCGGCTACGCCAGCGCGGCTGCTGCGGTCGGCAATTGGCTGAGCCGACGCTTGGGACGACAGGGCGATGGCCCCTTGGTGGTTGCCTTCCTCGGTGTGTTGAGCATTCAGGGGCTGTCGCTGGTCGGTGAAGTTCTCGATCGCCTCTTTTTCCCCTTTGGCGCGCTCGGCATACTCTTGCTCGCCGTCGGCTTCTGCGTCCGCTACCTGGCCTGGACCATGGGGCTGGGCGCTGTCGTGCTCGACACCTTCGGGGGCAAGCGGGAGCTCTTCACCGGCCCGCCACCGCCTCCGCCCCCCGTCGAACGAGAGCTCGGCCTCGATCCCGTCGCGGGCTGGCGAACGTAGTCGCCGTCCGCAGGGTCTCAGGAGAATCACGTCTGGATCTGCCATGTGGCGCTGCTTCGTGGCGTACCCTCTCTATGTAGGGAGAACCCGCCGTCGTATCCGATGCTTTTCCGAGGGTGGTCTCGGCAAGGACGAGTTGGGCTTCTGATGATGCCGACCTGACCGGATCGGGCCTGAGTTTTAGAAAGCTCAGGAGACTGGTACCTCCGCGATGGCGCATAGCCTGAATCAAGCTACAAGGTGTTTGGAGACCCAGTGTTTGTAGGCACAGTGTTCGCAGGCACAGTGTTCGTAGGCCAGCGGTGAGACCCCGGCTCGTGGTTGCCATCAACGACAGGGTCCTTTGGCGGCCAGCCTGCTGGATGGAATCTTCGAAGCTCTAGCGGGTGTCGAACACGGCGCCGTGCTCCTACAGGAGCCCGGGATGGATGGTCCCCAGATGCTCGCGCAACGGGGCACCTCGGTTGGGGTCACCTCCGATGGCGGCGAAGCCGGCGCCATCGACACGTCAATGGTCCAGCAGGTGATGGGAGAGGCCCTTTCGATCGGTGCCACCATCACCGACCAGGGTCCTCACGCCGCCTACTGCTTGGCCGCACCGCTGGTTGGCGAGGACGGCGACGCGCTCGGTTTGATTCATCTGACTCGCAGATCGGCTACCTGGGGCGAGTCCGAGCTCGAGTGAATCAACGCCGCCGCCGCCGTCGCGTCCCTGGCCTTTCGAAACGTCCTACACCTACGCTGGCTGCGGCGTGAGAATCGTTGGCTTCGTGACGAGGAGGACGCACGCCACGACATGATCGGCGAGAGCGCGCCCATGCGCGCCGTGCTCGACCTCGTTGCGCGGGTGGCCCGCGCCCATTCGACCCTACTGATTCAAGGGGAGAGCGGTACCGGCAAAGAGTTGGTTGCGCGTGCGGTACATCGAACGAGCCCTCGGCGCGAGCAGACATTCATTGCGGTCAACTGCGCGACCCTCTCGGACAACTTTCTCGAGAGCGAGCTTTTCGGTCACGAAAAGGGCGCCTTTACCGGGGCGACGGGACAGAAGATCGGCAAGATGGAAGCTGCCCATCGCGGAACCCTCTTTCTCGACGAAGTCGCCGAAATCCCGATCGGCCTACAAGCGAAGCTGCTGCGCGCCCTCCAGGAGCGGGAGATCGAGCGGGTGGGCGCGGTGCGGCCGATTTCCATCGACGTCCGGTTGGTCGTGGCGACCCACCAGAATCTGGAGCAAGCGGTTGCCGAGGGACGCTTCCGTGACGATCGCTACTACCGCCTCAAAGTCATCACCTGCGAGCTGCCGCCGCTGCGCGACCGGCGTGAAGACATTCCCCTCCTGGCGCGCCACCTGGCCAGCCGACATGGCCGCAAACTTGGCCTGGAATCGATCGGAATCGCACCGGAAGCCCGGCGCTGTTTGCTGGCCTATGACTGGCCGGGCAACGTGCGTGAGCTCGGCACCGTCATCGAGCGGCCCGTGGTCCTTGGTGACGCCGAGGTGATTCGCCGGGAAGATCTCCCGGACGAGGTCGCGGCGCAGACCGGCCCAGC
>CALFAM010000198.1 GCA_937948815.1 uncultured bacterium | reverse complement strand
GAATCGCCTCGGGGTAAAGAATCGAGACGAGATGTACCTATGCCGACTCTTGGAGCGGGCATGGGCGCTGGCTGGCCCGCGACTCGATGGGGAGATCGCTTTGGACGCCGGACGAGACGTCGAACCGTTGCGCAGGCAGGCGGTTGGCCGATTGGCTGGTTTGGCGGCGACTCGATCGTAGGGCCCCACCGAGCCGTAGCTGGTGCCGGGGTTCAGGATGCGGCCTCATGAGGATTGAGGATCGGCCGGCTGGGGATCGAAGGGTGCAGGGGTAGGCGCGGCGCATGACGGACGCAGAGAGGTTGAAGGCTGCCCGGATGGCATGTGCTCCCCGTCAGCGAAGCACCATGCCGTGCGGAATGCCGGTAATGCTTCGCTCCCTTCAGTGCAATTGATATGCTCACATCTGAAACGAGCGAGCAGTTGGTGCCGAGCGACACAGGAAGCGGGTCAGCGATGGGTGCCGACGAGTTGGAACGGACACGAGAGAGGCAGTCATGAGCAGCATCGATGCAAGACGATTGAAGGTCGCCGCCGAGGAATCTCCCGGCCTCTTCCACGAGCTTTCCGCCCTGGAGCCGGAAGCGTTGATCCAGTGGGCAGCCGGCAAGGGCTATGAATTGACGGTGGACGAGGCTTGTGAGCTCAAGGCCGACTCCCCGCAGGAGCTCTCGGACGACGATCTCGAGCAGGTCGCCGGTGGTTGGACGAATCCGACCAACAACAACGGCGGTGGTTGACGACTGCTGAGGCAGATGCCGCGGATCGCCAGGTCCGCGGCCTTCGGGGGGCGACCTGCGACGTCGTCCTTCCCCTCCTGCGCTCGTATCTCTCGGAGGCCTTGGTCTCCGAGCTTGCCTTCGAACGCCTCGTTTCCCCTGCACGGTTCTTCCCGAGCAGTTGCTTGGGTGCCCTCGAGCTTCGGCTCGCAGCGAGTCGAACCGACGTCGATCTGGCTTTTCGTCTCGATCACAGCGCGCAGGCGCGGGCGGTGGCCGAACACCTCGAGACACCCCACCTCGTCCGGTTCCTGTTGCAGTGGGCGCACAAGGAGCGTATCTGGGCACCCGTCCGCGCGATCTGGCTGGAATTCGATCTCGATTCTGCCGAGGTCGAGTTGGCCGCGCGAGGCTTGCCTGAGCCCGTGGTCATTGCCGAGCTCGGGGAACAGCCCAGCGTAGACTGGCTCCTTGATGCGTTGGTGCCGGCGCTCGATGGATCCCCGCCGAGCGCGCAGCGGCGTCGCCTACTCGCGGGTAGCCTAGGCGCGCTGCCGCCGGGGAGCCATCTGCTCTACGTTTTCGGCTTGCGGGCGCGCCAGCGGGCAGCCAGCCGGTTCGAGATTGAACGCACGGATGATCGGGTCGATCTGGGGACGATCGTCTCTGGTCTGCGACCCTTCGTCGGGCATGAAACGGCGGACCGAGTCGACGGGCTGCTTCCGCTGATCGCCGACTGCGATCGTTTTCATCTCTCGTTCGACATCGGTGACACCATCGACCCAGCGGTTGGGCTCGAGGCGTCTTTTCGACGGTTGCCGCATCGGGAGCCTGGCTGGAAGCGCATGGTCGATCGTCTGGTCGGGAGCGGGCTTTGTGCAGCAGAGAAGGCCGAGGCGCTGTGGCGATGGCCGGGTTGGTCGAGCCCGGCAACCGATCGCGGGGCCTGGCCGGAGGCGTACAGCCAGCCTGGTGTCTTCATGGCCCGATGTCTGAGTCACATCAAGCTGGTCTCGCGACCGGGAGAAGCGCCCGAAGCGAAGGCGTACCTTCTGTTCGAGGCCCTGGACAAGCGCACGGCCGGCTGACCGGCACGCTCGCCCATTCAGCCCGGGACGGCGGATCCGAGCTGCTCTGAGCGTGCTGTTCGTGCCTGCGTGACGTAGGCGTCGATGCCCAGGCGCTCGAACAGATCGTGCGCTTCCTCGAGTACGGCTCGGGCAGCTTCGACGCCGCCACGGCGTTGCGCGAGTCGGGCCTGCTCCAGCAGCGTGCGCCCGACTTCGAACGGAACTGCGAGCGTCGTGAAGAGGTCGAGGGCCTGCGCGAGGTGCTCGGCTGCTTTCTCGAGCTGGCCCTCAGCAGCGAGCTCGACTCGTCCGAGGGTGCGTAGGGCAAGCCCCAAGCCGTAGCGAAAGTCGGCTTGTTGACAGATGGTGCGACCTTCCTCACCGTGGGCGCGTGCCTCCTCGATCGCGCCGACGGCCAGATTGGCTTCGGCGAGAAAGGTCGCGAACCAGCCATGGATCTGCTGCATGCCGGTTGCGCGCAAACGCTCGATCGCGTCACTCAGGTGGGCAATGGCCTCGTTGAGATCGCCCTTCTCGAGCAAGGCATAGCCATAGAAGCCCGTTGCGACGGCAAGGTTCAACGGGTCGCGTGCGCGTTCGAGACCTCGGCGACATTTCTCGATGCCGACTTCCCAATTCCCGACCGAGGCGTGAAAGTAGCCCTGACTCCACGAGGTGTCGAGGCGATCGTCGTCGAGAGCCTCGCCAATCTCGTAGGCACGCTCCAAGGCCTCGTGTCCTTTCTGGATCTCGCCGAGCACATAGTGGTTGAAGCCGGCGACCCAATACGCCTGTCCCTGCCACCATGGCTCGCCGCTGCGCTCGAGCAGCACCACGGCGCGCAGGCTGTTCTCGATCCCTTCGGCGAACTGCCCGGACCAGAAGCCGTTGCGTCCCAGCACGTAGCACGCCTTGCCAAGCGTGGTTTCATCGCCACACGCCTCGGCTGCGACAATGGCGCGCTGCGCATGCTCGCGCGTCGCCTCGAGATTGCCGAGGTAGGTATGCGTGTGAGCGAGCCAGAATTGGTAGGGGGCTGTGAGCTGCGGATCGTCAAGCCGGCTCACCCGGTCCTCGTGCTCGAGACAGCGTTCCAGGGTCTCGGGAAAGTGGGCGAGGGGTAGAAGAGAGTCGGCGAGCTGCAAGAGCACATCGACAGCACGGCGATCGCGTTGCTCCGCTGGCAGTTTCTCGGCATGCGTCAGAGCTTCGCGCAGCGCACGTGCGGCTTCCGCGTGCGCGTTGTCTGCGGCTGCGCGATGTGCGAAGCGCGACAGGTAGTGGACAGTCTTCTCGGGCTCGTCGGCCCTCGGATAGTGGAAGATCAGCTGATCGTAGACATCCTCGAGCCGATCCGCGTGAATGGCTTCCAGGGTCGTGGCAGCCAGGTGGTGGAGCTCGCGCCGGCGATTGGACAGCAGGCTCTCGTAGGCAACCTCCTGAATCAACGCATGCTTGAAGAAATGCAGCGCCTGATCCTCGGCTGGCGTCTTGTAGAGAAACTCTTGGCGCCGCAACGTGTCGAGCAAGGGCTCGAGATCCTCTGATCGCTGCCAGAGGGCCTTCAGGAGGCTGAGTGGGAACGAGCGGCCGAGCACGGAGGCCGTGCGTAGCAGTTCCTTCTGTGCTTCGGGGAGGTGGTCGATGCGCGCCATCAACACCCCTTGAACCGTGTCGGGGATCGCCGGCCCGGCCACGTCTTCCGAACCCGCAAGGGAGCGGGCAAGCTCTTCCAGAAAAAGGGGGTTCCCCTCGGCCTTCTCCAGAACCTCCGGAATTCGCTCGGCTCGTCGCGGGTCGTTCGGTCGGTCGGTCCGATCGAGCAGGGTGTCAACCAGGCGGCGGCTCTCGCTGGTCGACAGGCGATGGACCGTGATCTGGGTCGCGTACGACTTCTCGAGCCAGCGCGGCTGGTAGCCGTAGCGATAGGTCAGCAAGAGCATGATGCGGGCGGCTCCCATCACTTCGACCAGAGTGTCGAGAAACTGCTCCGAGGTTTCGTCGATCCAGTGAACATCCTCGAGCTCCATGATCACCAGCGCGCCACGGCTGGCGTCGAGGAGAATGCGTCGCAGCGTCGCGAATGTGCGATTCTGGATGGTCTGCGGTTCGAGGTCGCCAAGGGCTTCGGTGCCGTCCTGTACGCCGAGCAATCGCAAGAGGTAGGGGAGCGATTCCTCGGACTCGGTGCCGATCCTCTCCAGGCTTGCTCGGAGCTTTCCCGCCACGCTGTTGGTGGGATCGGTCGCTGACTCGTCTGTCGCCGAAATCTGGGACGCACCGCGGATCATGTCGATCAGCGGCAGGTAGGGGATGCCGTCGCCGAACGATAGACAGCGTCCGCGAAGGTAACTCACGGGGCGGCCACGTAGCGCCTTGCGGTGCTCGTAGAGAAGCCGGGACTTGCCCGCTCCGGCCTCGCCAGAGATGGCCACGAGCTGTCCTTCGCCATGCTCGGCACGCGACCGCAGCTCGCCCAGAAGCGAGAGCTCGCGGTCGCGGCCAACAAAAGGGCTCCGCCGCTTGGCTGTGTCGGAGCCCTGGAGCTCAGATCGGAGTCCGGTCAGCAACCACGCTGTGGGCGCTGCAGGCTGAGCGCTTCCTTCGTCGGCAGGCCGCCCGGGTGTCGATCGGGTGCCCATGCTCGGAGACGGCAGCAATCCCGCGGCATCGGCTTCCGGCCGGAAGGCCTCGAGCTCGACGAAAGGCCGTACCAATCGCGCCATGTCGTGGTCGATGAGGGTTGAGCCGGGTGGTGCTGTGGTCTGGAGATCTTTCGCGCGTGTGGTGGCAATGCCGACGGCCATGGCGCCGACGCCGCCGACAACAACCTGGCCGCTGGCGAGGCCCAAGCGTGCCGTCCACTGGATGCCATGGCGGTCCTGGAGCTGCGCTGCGCGACCGGCCACGCGTTCGTGCAGATCGATGGCCGCGAGCACTGCACGTCGCGCGTGATCTTCGAAGGCCACCGGGGCGCCAAAGAGGGCCATGAATCCCTGGTCGGCTTGCTGGCTGACGGTGCCACCGTAGCGCCCGACTTCTTCCTCGGTTAGTGCGAAGAACTGGCTCAGAAGATCGTGGACGAGCTCCGGCCCGAGTGCATCGACCGGCTCGGACACCACACGGCCACAAAGAACCGTAACCTGCTTGATCTCGGCGCCAGTCGACCGGTCTGGTGGACGTGCCGGAGAGGTCGTGACGTCAACGGTCGGCGTCCTGGCAGATTCCGAGATCGCTTCCTGCGGCAGTGTCGCGACACTTGCTTCAACCGTCTGTGGGGTCGCCGCCGCGTTGAGCGGCTGGCCGCATTGGCCGCAAAATTTGTGGCCTTCTGGCGCCTCGGCCTGGCACTGTGAGCACACGGAAACGAGCTTCTGGCCGCATTGGCCACAGAACTTCATTCCGGTGGGATTCTCGAACTGGCATTGTCGGCATTGCATCGGTTTGCCTTGCGAAGTTGATTCTAGCCGCGGTCTCGATCCGGGCGCGTCGAACGAAAGTGCCGTCGCGGTCTCTTTCGCGCTTGTTCCACTACGCCAACTGACGCGCTGCCAGGCGGCTGAAGAGACCGTTCTTTGCGATCAGTTCCTGGTAGCTCCCTTCTTCCACCACACGGCCAGCATCGAGAACGAAAATGCGGTCAGCGTTCTCGATGGTGGAGAGGCGGTGGGCGACGACGATTCGGGTTGCTTTGAGGCGTTCGAGGCTCTGGGCGACGAGCTTCTGTGTTTGGTTGTCGAGGGCACTGGTGGCTTCGTCGAAGATCAGGATTCGCGGTCGCGCGACAATGGCGCGGGCGATCATCAGGCGCTGGATCTGGCCGCCCGAGAAGGTGCCGGCGCCTTCGCTGATCACGGTGTGCATTCCCATCGGCATCGCACGGACGTCGTCGGCGAGGCCGGCCATTTCCGCTGCTTCCCAGGCTTCATTGATGCCCAAATCGGTGGTGCCGACGATGTTGCGGAAGATGTCGCCAGCCATCGGGCGGCTGTTTTGCAGCACCACGCCGGTTTGGCGTCGGACGGATTGGAGGTCGAGGGAGGCGACGTCTTGGCCATCGAAGTAGATCGAGCCGGCGCCGGGCTTCTCGAACCCGAGGAGGAGGCGGAGGCACGTTGATTTGCCGGAACCCGAAGGTCCCACCAGGGCAACGAGCTCTCCCGGCCGGGCGTGGATCGAGATGTCGGTGAGCGTCAGCGGTCCATCCTCTTGGTAGCGGAAGGAGACGTGGGCGAGCTCGATGTCACCGGAAAGCTGACCGGCTTCGACCTTGGTCTCGTCGACTTCCGGCGTGGCGCGCAGGATGGGGGAGAGACGTTCATAGGTCGGCACGATGGCCAAGACCCCTGAGATCATCGATACAAAAGTCAGTGCGGAGGCTTGGACTTGGCCGTAGGCCGCGCTAAAGGCCAAAAAGCGACTGATCGGCAGATCGCCCTCGAGCGCGAGTCCCATCAAGGCGTAGAGCGCCAGGGTGCTCGCGATGGCATAGGCCGCGCTGAAGGTCATCTGCGCGTTCGCCAGCCGCTGGGCTTGGAAGGTTCGCTGGCGCTGACGTGTGAAGTGCTCGGCCCACAGGGCATAGGCGCGTTTTTCCGATCCGCTCGCCCGCAGCTTGCCAACGCCGTGGATCAAACCGAACAGAACGCTGGCGATCTTGCCCTGGATGGCCAGCAGAGCCCGCTGGTGGCGTAGCTGAAGGTAGGCGAAGAGCGAAGTCGTGACGATCAGGAGGGCGATCATTCCTGACGCCAGCGCGGCGAGGCTGGCGCTGTAGTAGAAGAGGAGCCCGAAGCTGAAGATGGAAAAGATCAGGCCGAGGAGCGCCGTGGTGACGTTGCCGACCAGCAGATCGCGAATGGCGTCTACGCCCATGGCGCGATTGGCCAGGTCGCCCACCGTGTAGCGCCGGAAGAAGGAGCTCGGGAGCGACAGCAGGCGATCCCAGACCGCGGCTTGAAGCGAGCCATCGATCTTGCCGGTGAGGCGCAAGACGGCGATCGAGCGGGTGATTTGAAAGGCCGCGGCGCCGATCGCGGCGATCGCCAGCGCGAGCGTCATCTCGAATAGCTGCGAGCGGTCGGCCCCGGGGATGACATTGCCAAAGAGCTGAGCTGTCACGAGCGGAACGAGCAGGGCGAGCACGCCGCCACCGATGCCCATCATCAGGACCGTAAGCAGCTCCGGTCGCCTGCCGCGGAAAGACACGCGCAACAAGTCGCGGATACCGACTGGTCGCTCGGGTAGCGCGGGATAGAACATGATCGCCGCGGCGGCGAGCTGGGCCGCCACGTCTTGGTCGACGGTCGTTCGCGTTTGCGTCGTGGGATCGACCAACTCGTAGCGCCTGGCGGACTTCGGCAGCAGGGCAACCGGACGCCGCGTCTTCTTTCCGGCCTCTTCGAGCTCGATGAAAGCTAGCAGGGGACCGACGTCTTGCTGCCACCATTGGTCACGCAGCAAGACGCGGCGATGACGGATGCGCGAAGCATCGACGATGCGGTGGATTCGGCGATCGAGGTCGGCGGTCGGTGGCCCTGGGGGCGGCCGAAGGGAAATGCCCTGGTGCTCGGCGACCAACTGGCAGGCTGCGAACAAGGGTTCGTCGACCTCGAGCATCGAAAGCTCTGCGTGCGCCGTTTGGCCGAGTACCGAAGCCAGCCGTGTATGCGCGGTTCGCAGGGTCTGCTGGTCGCGTTCGAGTCGTGACGCGAGACGATCTCGATCGTCTTGGCCTGCCGCTGTCAGGTCGAGCCCGAGATGTCGAATGAAGACTTGATGGAAAAAGTCGAGGCCGCCCCAGAGTGTGCCGCTGCGAAGCAGGTTCGCTGTGGCAATGCAGGAGAGAACCGTGCCTGGCGAAGCGACAAGCCAGGTGTTCTCGGCCATGGGCAGGAGGCGGTCCGCTGAGTCGATGGCCAATTCCGTGCGTCCGAGGAACTGGCTGCCGCCGGCGGTGTGGCGTACCCAAACCATGCCTTCCGCGGCGCGCGCAACGGGGATCATCGGGGTGCTCGATCCTTCGCCGCGATTTCCTTCCGGCACCTGGCCGCCGCCTGCGGATGAGACGCTCTTGCCTGCATCGCCCGGTGTTCCGTCGCCTGGGTCCTCCGTGTCGAACGTGGTCTCGGTTCCCGCATGGAGCGGTGTGAACCGGCTGGGCGCATGGCCGCGGGGTAGGCGGCCGAAGAGGCCGGTGACCCAACCTTCGATGGCGGCTTCGAGCGGAGGAATGTTCCCGGGATCTCTCGCCAGCCGTGTCAGGACGCTGGTGTCGATGGTCAACAAGCGACTGCCGGGATGGGCGACTGCGATCAGCACGGTGGTTGCTTCGGCGCCGTCACTTCCGGGAGGCATGGAAGCGTGGGATGGCGAAGATACTGAGGGCCCGAGGCCGAAGAGCACCTGCCCTGCGGAAGCCGAGAGCACGTGGGTGCGTGCGCTGGTCGTACCGTCCGCACGACGGACCGCAAACACCTCGACCAGACCAGCCGTAACGAGCCACGCTCGTTTCCCTTGGAGATCGATCGGACGGTTGCCGGCTACGCTGAGCGCTTCCGCTGCGCTGCCGAAGAGCGCTTCGAGCTGGGCGTGGCGGTCGGTGGCGTCGATCTGCGGGTGATTCATGGTTCTTGGGAAGCGTGTTGCGTCGGCTGGCTTGCTGTCGGACGTTGGCGTTACTGACTCGCGATGAGCCGGGCGTAGGCGCCTTCGGTTTCTTGCATGAGCTCTTCGTGCCGACCGCGTTGGACGACCCGGCCTTTCTCGAGAACCACGATCTCGTCGGCATCGCGGATGGTGGACAGGCGATGCGCGATGATCAGACAAGTGCAGCCTCGACGGCGAAGGTTGCGATCGATGATCTCCTCGGTCGCCGGGTCGAGTGCGCTGGTCGCTTCGTCGAGCACCACCAGAGAGGGCCGTCCAGCCAGTGCGCGGGCAATCTCGAGCCGCTGCTGCTGGCCACCGCTGAAGTTCTTGCCACTCTCTTCGACCTGGCTGTCGTAGCCGCCGGAACGCGCGGCGACGACGTCGTGAATGGCAGCATCTTTGGCCGCCGACACGACTTCCGCAAGGGGAATCGTGCTGTCCCACAGCGTGAGGTTGTCGCGAACTGTTCCTTCGAAGAGAAAGAGAGACTGGTCGACGTAGGCCAGCGACGCGCTGAGCACCGGACGTGAGACCTGGCTGCGGAGCATGCCGTCGAGCAGGACTTCGCCCGCCCACGGCTCGTACAGACCGGTGACCAAGCGGGCCACCGTCGATTTGCCGCTGCCCGAAGTCCCGACCAGTGCCACCCGAGCACCCGGCTCGAGGACGAGGTCGAAGTCCTGGATGAGCGGTGGCGCCAGCCGACTGTAGCCAAACGTGACGCCTCGAAGCTCCAACCGGCCGGTGAGACGGACATCATCGACCGGCATGTCCGGCTCATCCTCGACACCCTGGTCGGTGGGGTAGCGCAGCACGTCGTCGAGCCGGCTCATGTCACCAGCCACGGTCTGCACCTTGCCGCCGAGGCTGACGAGACGAGAGACCGGAGCCAAGAAGCTCGTCATCAGTACCTGGAATGCGACCAGCTCGCCGAGGGACAGGCGGCCACTCATCACCCGCAAGCTGCCCACGCCGAGGATCACCGCCGTGTTGAGAGAGGCGAGCATGGGCGGTACGGCGTCGAGGAGCTGCGTATAGCGCTCGAGCTGCTGACGAATGTTGACGACCTTGGCCTGGTAGCCCGACCAGCGTGCGAAGAGATCAGCCTCGCCCCCCGTGGCCTTGAGGGTTTCGATCATCTGCAAGCCGCCGATCGCCGTGCCCTGGAGCTTGCCCTGCTCCTGCAAGAGGCGTCGGCTGCCATCGACCCGCTTGCGCGAAACCAGTTGCAGCGCGACGATGTTGAGGCCGGCGACCAGCACGCCGATCGCCATCAGCAAAGGGTCGTACCAAAACATCAGCGACAGATAGAAGAGGATCATGACGGCACCCAGGAAGTGGGTGGCGAGGTCGCGCGAGAGGAGCTGGGCGACGCGGTTGTTGATCGCCACCCGGCTCGAGATGTCGCCCGCGAATCGCTGGTTGAAGAATTCGACGGGCAGGCGCAGCACGTGCCAGAGGAAACGGCTCGATCCGGCCAAGGCAATGCGCGTTTCGAGCCGCAGCAGGTAGCTCTGCTGAAGCCAGGTCAGCAGGCCGACCATGACGCCGGTCGCCGCCATACCGCCGAGCAGTGGGCCAAGCCACCGCTCATTGCCTTGCAACAAGACGTTGTCGACGAAGATCTTCGAGAAAACGGGGGCGACGAGCTGCGGGATGACCAGGGCAAAGCTCGCGAGAATGACGAATGCGATGGCGAGGCGTGCACCAACCAGGCGACGACGCAAGGCGGGCCAGAAGGTTGGTTTGTGGCCGCTTGGTTCAAAGTCCTGCCCAGGCTCGAAGGTGAGAACCACTCCGGTGAAGCTCTGATCGAGCTCTTCTTCGCTGACGACCAGCGGTCCGGAAGCTGGATCGTTCAGGTAGACCCTGTCCTTGTGGAAACCATCGAGTACCAGGAAATGGTTGAAGTTCCAGTGCAAGATCATCGGGGGCTTGAAGCGCTTGAGTGCCCGAGGCTCGGTCTTCATGCCCTTGGCAGTGAGCTTGTACGTGCGCGCCGCCTTGATCACGTTCGAGGCTTTGGAGCCGTCGCGCGAGACCCCACAGGCGAGTCGAAGCTCTTCGAGCGATACCCATCGGCCATGGTGCGCGAGGACGATGCCAAGCGCCGCTGCGCCACATTCCACGGCCTCCATCTGGAGAACGGTCGGGCTCTTGACGCGTTTCGGCGGTCGTCCGACACCGGCCAGGCGTGCCAGCGGGCGACCGAGCCGCGTCGCACCCAGGGTGGTGTCTCCGATGCGAGTCGCTGCCAAGCGCTCGAAAAGTCGGCGCACGTCAGGCCCCGAGTCGTTTCTTGAGCTGGGGAATAACCAGGAAGACGGGGCGATCCTCGCGCACGATGATGCTGCCGCCGGCCAGTGTTCCGCTCGAAATTTCGAGGTCGGGGCCCGTCGAAGAAGACCAGCGGTAGCCGCTCGGCGTCAGCGCATCGCTGGTCAAGCGGACGTCGATCTGAATCGGAGGCCCTTGCTCCATCAGCCGAGCGACGAGCTCGGCGTTGGCCAGCAAGCGCTCCATGCCGCGTGAGGTCGACGGGAATTCGGCGACCCGCATCACTTCGCCGAGCATGAAGCCGTGGGCTTCGCGCTGCACGGTGGAGGGCACGATGCGTGCTTCCATCCCGGCCCGCACCTGCTTTCCGAGGGCCGCCGGCACGAAGACCACTGCCATCAGCTCCTCGCTGACCACCTCCATGCTCAGGATCGGCGAGCCGGGGTTGAGGACGTCACCCTTGTCGACCAGCAATTCGAGCACGCGGCCGGCACTGGTGGCGACCACGCGGGCATTCTCGTTCAGGGTGGCGCGGAGCTCACGGATCTCGATGTCCAGGTCGCGGAGAACGGTGCGGCGGGCCTCGACTTGTTGATCGAGCTGTTGGGTCGTCTCGAGGTTGCGCAGGGTGAGGCCGCCGAGCTCCAGGCGCTGGGTGGCGACCTGGTCGCGGGCCGCATTCAGCTCCTGCTCCGTGGTGAGCTGGGTCTGTTGGGTGATTAGCCCCTCGGCGAGCAGGCCTCGCTGGACCTCGATGCGCTCCTCGAGGATCTCGATGTTGCGCTCGAGGGTCGCGATGGTCCGTGCGAGATTTGCCCGCTCGTGCTCGAGGTTGGCGGCAGTCAGGCGCTTCTGCTCGTCGACGTAGTCCTTCAGATCCTGCAGGCCAGACGCCTGTACCTCTCGCTTGCTTTCGAGGTCTTCGATCTGCCGAATCTGGAGCTCCTGACGAATCGTGGCGACGACCTGGCCGGTGGCAATTTCGTCACCCACCTCGACCAGCATCTCCTCGACCTGTCCGGTGCCGTTGGCCACCAGCGCAGAGACGCCGCCTCGACGCAGCAGGATGCCTTCCCCCAATGCCTCGGTAGGAATGGAACCGAAGATGCCCCACAGCAGGGCGGCCAGAATGAGCAGGACGAGGGTACCCAGCGCCAGCCAACCCTGGGGGTTGGTGACTTTCATGAGCTGATCGAGCTGCTCGGGTGAGGAGAGCCGCTCGAGAGAAACCTTGCGAAAAACCCTCGACTCGGACATCAAGAATCATCCTATCGCGATAAGGCGAGATGTCAGAGGAGTCGTGTTGTTGTCGTCCTTGTCCGGGTGCAGGTTGCGCGGTGCTGGCGGCAGGACCGGTGCCGGCAAGAGACCGACTAGAAGGGCAGCGTTGTCAGCTCGTCTTCGCGGATCGCGCGGGACGACATGTCCGCGATCGAGAGGGTTCCCGTCTCGAAGCGCAAGTCGATCAGGGCCAGCGAGAGGGCAAGCTGAGCGGCCACACGGCGTTGCTGGGCCGAGGTCAGGCGGTCGCGTTGGCTGATCAGGTCGACCACGGTCGAGGTGCCTGCCCGGAGCTTCTTGATCTCGTTCTCCAGGGCTTTCTCGAACAAGCCCACGGCCTGCTCGAGCCGGCTGAGCTGCTCGGCGCTGCGACGAACGGCATCGAGGGCAGCGGCCACTTCCGCGTCGATCGCGTTGGTCGTCAGCTTCACCTGCAGCATGCTCTGCCGGACGGTCGCTTCGGCCTGGAGGAGTACGCCTTCCGCGCGTCGGTTGGTTGTCGGCCACGACAGGGTGATGCCGATGCTGGTCGAGAATCCCGGGACGTTTTCGAACAGCGGCGTGTAGAGCTCGCCGACGCCGCCGCCATCGACCAACCCTCGATACGAAGGCGCGAGCACCAGGTCGAGCCGTGGGCGCAGGGCGTTGCTGGCAGCGCGGATGCGTAGATCTGCTGCCTCGAGGCGCGCGCGGTCGGCAGCCAGATCACCGCGTTGCGCCAGCGCTTCGGCGCGCAAGGCGTCGTCAGAGAGCGGCACGCGCGCAGCGTCGAGAACCGGAAAGGGATCGCTGGGGGGCGGCAGATCGAGCGTGTCGGCGCCGATGCCGATCTCACGGCCGAGGTCGAGGAGCGCGCGGACGACGGCTTGCTCGCCCGCGATGCGACTGACCTCGCGGGAGGTGAGATCGGCCTCGAGCTGAACGACTTCCGCGGCCGGGGTGACATCCGCGGCAACCAGCCGGCGGGTGGTGGTCAGCAGCTCACGGGAGCTGGCCTCGGTGGCGCGCAAGACCTCGAGGTCGAGGATTGCGGCGCGTGCCCGCCAGTAGCGCGCAATGACTTCACTGAGACGCTGCGCGACCGCGTGCTCGAGATCCGACCGGGCAGCATCGAGCTCACGTTCACGCGCGAGCACTTCGGCTCCGACCGCGCGCCGGCCGCGGTCTCGGAGGAGTGGTTGTCGAACGGTAAAGGTCACGGTCGCGGTGTTGACGGGCGGGCCGGTGCCATCCGTGCGCTGCAGGTCGATGGACGGCTCGAGAGACAGCCCGGAACGCAAGAGATAGTCGAGACCGATGCTTTGGCTGAATGTCGAGCTATCGGAAGACGACATCTCGTCGACTGGCTGGCGGCTCTCGACCTGCGTCACGCTTGATGAGACGACGGGGTCGAACACTCCCGACGCGATGGCCAAGGCACCGCGGGCGGTCGTGAGCTGGGTTTCGACCAGCGCAATGTTGGGATCGTGCTCGAGAGCCAAGCGCACCACCTCCAAGAGGTCCAGGCCGCTGACCTTCTCCTCAGCACTCGTTGCCGTGCCGTCTCCTGCCTCCGCCGCCGCACCGTCAGCCGGTAGCGGCGCCGGCTCCGTGGGCGCGCCGGGTTGGGCCATGAGGATGAGTAGAGGCAGGATGCATGAAATACGGATTGTCGGTCTCCCACTATGAGCACAATTCATTGGTACGCTAGCGAAATGGACCGCGCGTCGCAAGCCCAGTTCGTAGGCGGCCTGGGTGCCTCGGATGCTGAAGTCGAAGAGCTCTTGGTCTATTGCGAGAATCGTTTCGGCGCAGCAGATCCAGCGCTGATCGGACGGGGCTCGCCTCCGACGGGGCTTTCTGAGGGGCCGCTACCCGATGAACCGCTACCCGATGAGCCGTTCGTCGCATGCTGGCGTGCCTGGGTTACCGAGGCGACGACGGCGGGCGCGCTTACCGTACTGGGTCGGAACCTGCCGCAGCTGTGGTTTCCGATTCAATCGGGCATCAGCCAGGGCGAAAGCTACCGGGCAGCCACCTTGAGAGGGGCCTCGGCGGCGGAGCTCGACGAGGCGGGCGGTCTCGAACTGACCCATCCGCACCAGATCGAGCTGCATCTGCATGCGAGCTTCGCGGGTGGCATTCCGCTCATCGTGGCGCGTCATCGAGCGGATTTCGTCCGTTTGCTCCAGGCGCTGGCGCGGCGCAACGAACCCGCCGAAGTACCGGATGCCCAAGGGGCCGTGACGGTTGCCGGCTACAACAACTGGGCGCGGATCCATGCCCTGCGTGCGGCATGGCAGGCGGAAGATCCCGCCAATCGGGAGGCGCCGACGTGGGGGCAAGCGTTCGCGCGAATCCAGCGCGACAAGTCCGCCTATCAGGATCGCTTCATCTTGCTCAGTGACGGTCCCTATAGCGGTGTACCTTCGGATGCACTCGGTCTCGACGCGGCGACGTGGCGTCGCCAGTCCTTGGTCATTCGTCGGGAGCACGAGTGTGCGCACTACTACACCCGACGGGTCTATGGCCTGATGCGCAACAACCTGCTCGATGAGCTGATTGCCGATCACGTCGGTCTCGTGGTTGCGACCGGAACCTATCAGGCGGCCTGGTTTCTGCGCTTCATGGGGCTGGAGGATGAGTCGGGCTACCGCGCAGGGGGGCGCCTAGACCTCTATCGAGGAGATCCTGCCTTGAGCGACGGCGCGTTTCACGTGCTCGGTCTCGTCGTGCGTCGCGCGTCGCGCAACCTCGAAGCCTGGTTCGAAGGCGACGATGAAGTCGCTGGAAGCCGTCGCGACCAGCTCGCGCGCACCATTCGAGCGCTTGCCGCTTGCGGCTTGCTGCCGCTCGCCGCTCCAGAAGGGGCGGAGGGGTTGCGGCAGGCGTGGGCCGCAGTCTGAGGCGTTCTCGCCCGTCCAGGTACGCCTGCGGGTTGTGAGGGGCCGGTTGCACCGCCAGGCCCGTGCTCGGGTGCTTGTCCTTTGGTTGACAAGAAGTCCTATTGACATGACAATTGGACAAGCACGAACATGAACCCGAGACGAGGAGGTGGCCGCGACATGATGCCCACACCTGGGAAGACCTTCGAACGACTGGCCTCGGTTTCGGCCGTCCTGGGCGGTCTGCTGCTCGCGACCGCATTACCTGTGCAGGCCGCGCAGACCGAGCTCGAACAGGATCTCGAGCAAATGTTGGCGTGGTTCGGGGGCCGCTTCGACAATCACGAGCAAGCACGAGGGGACGAGCAGGATGAGGTGGAGGAGCCGCACGGGCGCATCCACTCGATTTTCGCGCCGGTCGAGCTTCCGTCCGTGGGGGAGCACATCTTCTACGTGCAGCAGTACAGCGACGGTGACCCCACGCAAATCTACCGCCAGCGCCTCTACAGTTTTCGCATCAATCTCGAGCACGCCGGCGTGGAGCTGGTGATCTATGCGCCACCAGATCCTGCTGCGGTGGTCGATGCCCATCTCGATCCCACCAAGCTCGCGGGCTTGACGCTCGAGAATTTGCGCAGCTATCCGGGTTGTGAGGTGCACTGGACCCGCCACGGCCGTGGTACGGAAGACGACCATTTCACCGGCGTCGTGCCCAAGGGTGCCTGCCAGGTGAAGTCGACGCGCTCGGGTCGCACGCTGATCATCATGGACGATCTCCGGCTCGATGCCGAGCAGATCTGGATTCAAGACCGCGCCGTCGATCCCGACGGCGAGTGGGTCTACGGTCACAAAGGAGGCGTCCCGCACAAGCTGCACCGCGTTCGCTGGTTCGACTGCTGGGCGGCCGCACCGAAGGAAGGCGATGACGAAGGCGACGACTGGGATCTGTGGCGTCCGATCCACCTCCACGACCAGGGTGGTGAGTATCCCTTGGTGCCTCCGAATGACGATGCGGAGCTGGCCCAGAAGGCCGACCGCACACGCTATACGGTGAAGCTCTTTCAGCCGACTTACCGCGGCGAGCGGTCGGTGCCGGTGGTCGAGCTGGCCATCTATGAGGCGGGGCAGGAACGTTCGATCGCCTACTCGTGGGCGGATCCGTCCTCCAGCCGGATCGGCATCAACCTCCGGAAGCTCCAGGTTGGTTGCACACTCGATCCAGATCGTCTTTGGTAGCTCGATGCTTTCCGGCGTCCGCACCTCGGTGGCTCGCGAGCCCCGTCGCCCGTTTGCGAAAACGTCATTCGACCCGCTACCGGCTCTCCGCCGCGGCGTGTCTTGGGCTGCGCTGGCGCTGGTCGGCTTGATGACGGCGAGCAGCCTCGGCGCCGAGGAACCCGTTGAGGCCTTGGGTCCGGCGGTCCAGGCCGCGGGCGTCGGGGGCTTCCATGAAGCCGTGCTGGCGGGCGTCGATGTCGACTGTGCGACACCCGCCGAGCACGACGCGCGTGTCTTTGCGCACGTGCGGGATCTGTTTCCAGGCGATCGGGAAGAGATCGAAGCCGCGCAGACGGTACGCTGGTCCGAGTCCTATGCCCAGGGCGCCTATGCGCACTTTGCGCCGGGGCAGCTTCGCGCGTTTGCGGGCGCCTTGGGCCAGCCGGTCGGCCGAATGCACTTCGCGGGCGAACACACCGAGCTGGAGGCACCCGGCATGGAAGGCGCGCTGCGCTCGGGACGCCGAGCGGCAGTCGAGGTGATTCGCGCGCTGGGGTGATCCGGCGAACGCCAGGCGCGCGGACCGCGGCTTGACGACCGGCAGGTAGATCGTTACCATTGTTATATCTTTAATACATTGTTGGTTGGCCGAAAGCATGACGGTCTCCAGCAGCGAAATTCGTTCATCCGGCTGAGGAGCAGACGTTGGACCAGGCGGCAAAGCAGGCGGCTCAGCAGGCATCCGAGAAGAACGGAGGGCGATCCGGGCAGAAGCCGCTGGGCACGCTGCGCGTACTGGACGCCGCGACGCTCTTTGCTGGCCCGCTGGCGGCGACGCTGATGGCCGACTTCGGCGCTGACGTCATCAAGATCGAGCATCCGAAAGGTGATCCGGTGCGCACGCACGGCCACCAGAAAGATGGTGTGGGCCTGTGGTGGAAGATGATCGGGCGCAACAAGCGAGCGATTACGCTGAACCTCGGGACGGCGCCAGGACAAGCGGTGATGCGGCGCCTCGCGGCGGATGCCGACGTCCTGATCGAGGGATTTCGGCCCGGTACGCTCGAGCGCTGGAACCTGGCGCCTGCTGACCTGATCGCGGCCAACCCGCGGTTGATCGTGGTTCGTGTGACCGGATTTGGGCAGATCGGGCCTTACCGCAATCGCCCTGGTTTCGGCACGCTGGCTGAAGCGATGAGCGGTTTCGCGGCGATCACCGGCGAGCCGGACGGCCCGCCGACTTTGCCGCCGTTCGGATTGGCGGATGGAATCGCAGCCTTGGCGGCCGCGACGGCGACGATGTTCGCGCTCCAAGCGCGGCAGGTCACTGGCCGCGGGCAGATCGTCGACATGGCGATCATCGAGCCCATACTCACCGTGCTCGGCCCGCAGCCGATCTGGTACGACCAGCTCGGCGCGGTGCAGGAGCGGCGAGGCAACCGCTCGGTCAACAACGCGCCGCGCAACACCTACCGGACCCGCGACGACCGCTGGGTGGCGATCTCGACCTCGGCGCAGAGCGTGGCGGAGCGGGTCATGCGCCTGGTGGGTCACCCGGAGGTGATCGACGAGCCGTGGTTCGCTTCGGGCGCCGAGCGCGCCAAGCATGCCGAGATGCTCGACCGCATGGTCGGCGATTGGATCGCGGAGCGCGACCGTGACGAGGTGGTGCGCGCGTTCGAGGAAGCCGAGGCCGCGGTGGCACCGATCTACGATGTGCGCGACATCTTCCGCGACCCGCAGTATCGGGCGCTGGACACCATTACCACCGTCGACGACGACGAGCTCGGGCCGGTGCGCATGCAGAACGTCATGTTCAGGCTCTCCGAGACACCGGGAAGCATCGCGTGGGCGGGGCGGCCGTTGGGTGCGGACACCGACGAGGTGCTCGCCGAAGCCGGCATCGACGAAGAAGCGCGTGCGCGGCTGCGCCGGGAGGGGGCCCTATGAGCGATCCGGCCGCGATCCTCGGCTCGGCGCCCGCGCGCTCGTACCTGTTCGCGCCAGGTGACCAACCACACCTGCTCGGAAAGGTCTTCGATGCAGGGGCTGATGCAGTGGTCCTGGATCTCGAAGATGCGGTGCCAGAAGCACACAAAGTGCAAGCCCGCGTGCAGGTCGCCGAGGCCCTGGCTGCCGAGGCCCTGGCTGCGGGGAACCTTCCTGGGCGAGCATCCGGGCGGCCGACGGCGTGGGTACGGATCAATGGCCTTTCGGCAGGTGAAGACACCGGCCGATGGGAAGAAGATGTGCGCGCGGTCGTGCGTCCGGGTCTCGGCGGGGTTCGGGTGCCCAAGAGCGAGTCCCGCGAGCAGCTCGACCAGCTCGAACAGGCGCTGGGCGCAGCAGAGGCTGCTGCGGCAATGGCGCCTGGAACCATACGGGTGATGTGCACCATCGAGTCCGCGTCCGGTCTCTTGGTTGCTGGCGAGCTCGCCGAGCATCCCCGAGTCGATCGGCTGGCATTCGGTGAGGCCGACTTCTTGGCAGACATCGGGGCAGACGGTGACGAAGAAGGGTGGGCAACCCTCGCCGCCCGTTCCCAGATCGTCGTGGCCTCTCGCCACGCGGGAATCGACGCTCCGGTGGCTCCGGTCTACACCTTGCTCGATGACGCGCAAGGACTGGCGCGTTCCTCGGAGCAGAACCGCCGACTCGGCTTTTTCGGTCGTTCGTGCATCCACCCGCGGCAGCTCGCGGTGGTGCATCAGGTCTTCACGCCGAGTGATCGCGCGCTGGCGCGTGCCAAGCTCGTCCTCGACGTCTGGAAGCGGTCCGGCAGTGGGGCGGCGGTGACCGAAGACGGTGTCTTCGTCGACGCGGCGATCGTGCGCCGCGCCAACGCCCTACTGGCCCTGGCGCGTGCGATCGGTCTCGAGGCCGAATCATGAAAGCACTCTGGGAACAACTCGCCGGCGCGCGGGTCTACGACCTCGCGCAGCCCCTGGAAGCGGCCATGCCGGTGTCGCCCAACCATCCGGGATTCAAGCTGGCTTTGATGCGTCGCCACGGCGACATGGTGCGCGCGGATGGAGGCTCGGCAGCCAGCGAGATGATGATGCTCGGTGGTCACACCGGGACCCATGTCGATGCTCTCTGCCACGTCTCACACCTGGGGCGCCTGCACGGCGACTGCGATGCCCACGAGGCGCAGGTCGGCGGTCGCTTCAGCGCCCATGGTGTCGAGACCATCCCGCTGACGTTCTGTCGCGGCGTGATGCTCGATATCGCTTCCCTGCACGGCGTCGAGGTGTTGGAACCCGACACCGCGATCACCGCCGACGACCTGGAGGCCGCGTGTCGCCGTCAGCAGGTGAGCGTCGGTGCTGGTGATGCCTTGCTGGTGCGTTCCGGATGGCCAGCGTACTGGTCTGACGCGAGCGTTTTCCTCGGCGCCCGCGATGGCGCACCCGGGCCGGATGTTTCGGCCGCCGAGTGGATGGTCGAGCGTGGCATACGCATCACCGGTGCCGAAACCGTGGCGTACGAGCACATTCCCGCCGGGCGCGGTCATGCCTTGCTGCCCGTGCACCGGGTCCTGCTGGTGGAAGGTGGCATTCACATCATCGAAATGATGAATCTCGGCGCGCTCGCTCGCGACCGCATCTCGACCTTCTCATTCGTGCTCACGCCGCTGAAGATTACCGGTGCCACCGGTGTGCCTGTGCGCCCGGTCGCCCTCGTGGTGCCCGACTCGCCCGCGTCTACGACGGAGGCTTCGTGATGAGCGAGGTGGTCGGCTCGAGTGCGTTGGGACTGGTCGAACAGCTCGCACATTTCGCGGCCGACACCCACTATGACCGCCTGGACGAGGCTGTGCGCCGCAGCTTGCGCGAGCGGGTGCTCGACGTCGTCGGATTGGTCCTGGCGGCCCGTCCGCTCGCGACCAGCCAGATGGCCCTCGACGTGGCACGGGCGTGGGGCATGGCTCCCAGCCAGCTCGGCACGGCGCCCGGCACGGCGCCGGGCACGATGGGCGGCGCATCAGGGTGCGCCCAGCTGATGGCCTTTCCCGGTCGCCTGCCGACGCCGGGCGCTGGTTTCGTCAACGGCGTTCTCGCGCACTCCCTGGATTTTGATGACACCCACCTGCCGTCCGTGCTGCATCCCAGCGCCTCGATCGTC